>DAIRVV010000370.1:0-1500 GCA_036802645.1 Steroidobacteraceae bacterium | reverse complement strand
TATCTCGTTGATCGCCTTCTGGTAATCGAAAGGCCGGTCCGGATTGGCCGCGTTGATTTCGGCGACGCGGTCAGCGGCCTGTGAAGGATAAATGTGGCCATAGCAGCCGGGCCAGTCCGGACAGCCGAGCCCCGCATTAGTGAGCCGCACCCAGGACCCGACGACGACGACGATCGCGCAGAGCAGGACCGCGGCGAATGCCGCGCGGCGAAACCAACTCAGACGTCCGGTTTCCGGCATGCAGTCCTCGATCGTTCAGGCGCCATCCGAACAGATTGGCTTGAGACGCCAGTGTTCGATCCTGCGCATATCAAGCGCACCGACGCGGAATGCCTCGTCGCCAAACGAAGGTTCGATCGGTCGTATCAGGATCGGCGGCGCAAGTTCTTCTACGGATCCCTTCTCGAACAACGTCTGCGGCGTATGGACTCCCGTAAACCGCAACTCGGCGAGGATGGCGCGAAGCCGGCCGTCGACGCCGTATCCGAGCGCCGACAATGCCATGAAGGCGCCGCTTGCGCAGACATGATTCAGGATCTCGCGCAGCGCGCCGCTCTGGGATTCGCCGTAGTCGAGGATCATGGCGCTGCGGTCGTCGGGTGAGACGTCCAGGGCAAGATAGGCGCGAGCCTCATGGCCGTCCTGCAAAAAGAAGAATGCGTAGCGACGGACCGGGTTGCGATAACGCCATGCGAAGAATGCGGAATCCTGCTGGAGCCTGAGCGCCGCATCCGCATGCTTTTCTGCAGCGATGATTGAAGCCATCTCGCCCGGTCGCGGTGCGTCCGTGGCCACGATGCGGCCGAATTGCCCGAGGCGGCTCCGGCTCTGCGCTCTCTGTCTGCCGGTGCGTGCCGGGCGCCGCGACCAGGCGGCAATCGCCCAGCGCAGGGGATTGCGGCCGGAGCGCAGAAGCAGGACCCGGTTGGAGAGCCGCTGGAATCCAAGCGCAAAATAGCCGGGCAGCGAGTTCCTGCTCGATGAGAGGTTCATGAACAGGCGGTAGCGGGTCTTGTCGTACTGCGACGCGAGCTTACCCATCGCGACAGACAGTCCCTGGTTGCGATGATCGGGCAGCACGCAGGTGTCGCCCGGGTGCAGGACGCCGATGCTCTCGCCCTGCACGCCGATGGTAAACCGGTCCGCGAAGTAGCCGCGGAATCCGACGGGACGCCCCCGGTGTAGCGCCACGATTCCGAGCGGCCCATCGGCATGCGGGTTGTCGAGGTATTTCCAGCGAAAGAGGCGCGCGGAAGTTTCGCGATCGTAGGGCCAGAGGTCGGCCAGCACGGCCAGCACGTCGTCCAGGTGCTCCGGCCGGAAATGGGCGATCTCATATTGCCCGGCGGTCACGGCGGCAGGCCTGCGGCCGTCCGGTTGGCGGCGAGCCGGGCATCGACGAGCCGGGTCACCTCATCCAGCGACCCAAGGCGCATTCCTTTCTGTTCCGCGACCGCCTGCACGAGTCGATCGACGCGCTCCACATGAGTGGCGCCGTGA
>DAIRVV010000369.1:0-1525 GCA_036802645.1 Steroidobacteraceae bacterium | reverse complement strand
GCGACTTCAGCAGGTTGCGCACGACGCACACGATCTCGCTCGAAGTGCGCCGGTTCGAGGCGGATTACACGGGAGGCGAGCCGCCGGTGGCGCAGGTTGCGCTCGCCGTGATGATCGGGCGGCAGTCAGACCGGCGCGTGGTCGCGTCGTTCACGGTCGCGGCCGAGGAGCGGGCTTTGGAGAATCGCGTCAGCGCGGTGGTCGCGGCGCTCGATGCCGCATTTGCGAAGGCGGCGGCGGAAGCCGCCGGTAAATCGGTGGACGCGATCTCAGGGGACCTGTCGGCCGCTCAGGCTTCCGCGAACATCCGCTGATAGCTGTTCTCGCCGCGCCCCTGCGCGAGCAGGAGCGCGAGAAAATCCGTCGCCGACATCGGCTCGCCGAAGAGCTTTCCCTGGCCGTAGTGGCAATCGCGGCTGCGGAGGAAGTCGAGCTGCTGCTGCGATTCGATGCCTTCCGCCACGACCTTGAGGTCGAGGTTCTTGCCCATCTCGATGATGGTGCGAACGAGGGTCGCGTCTTCCTTCGAGACCGTCGCATGACGCACGAAGGACTGGTCGATCTTGAGGGTGCCTACGGGAAACTGCTGGAGCGCGGAGAGCGAGGAGTAACCGGTGCCGAAGTCGTCGATCGAGAGGTGCAGGCCCATCGCATGCAACTCGTCCAGGAGGCGCACCATGCGACCGGCCTCGGTCATCAGGGTCGTCTCGGTGATCTCGAGCTCGAAGTTCGAGGGCGATACGCCCGCGTCGTCGAAGACCGAGCGGTAGCGCGTCAGGAACTCGGCCTGTCGAAGCTGCTTCAATGAAAGGTTGATCGAGATCCGGCCGGGCTTCGGGACTTCGGACTGCCAGATGCGGTAATCGCGGCAGACGCGCTTCAGGACCCACTCGCCGATTTCCTGGATCAGGTTCGATTCCTCGGCGAGCGGAATGAACTGGGCCGGGGGGATGTCGCCATGCCCCGGCAGGCGCCATCGCACCAGCGCCTCGGCGCCGACGACGCGCCCGTCGCGGAGGTCCACCTTCGGCTGGTACATGATCACGAGCTCGTCGCGCTCGACCGCGCGGCGCAGCTTCGCCTTGAGCATCAGCCGCTCGACTGCGGCGGCGCTCATCTCCGGCGTGAAGAAACTGTGGCTGTTGCCGCCGTTCTGCTTCGAGTAGTACATGGCCGCATCCGCGTCGCGGATCAGGTCGACGACATTGTCGGCGTCGCGCGGGCACAGCGCGATGCCGACGCTGCCCGTGACATAGAGCTCGTGCTGGTTCAGCTGGAATGGACGGCCGAGCTCGTCGAGGAGCTCGCGCGCGAGCGTGCCCATGACGGGCCGGTTGTCGGTCGTCGCCGGGAGATTCTCCACGAACAGGGCAAATTCGTCGCCCGCCAGGCGTCCGAGCATGGTGTCCCGCGGCAATTTCTTGCTCATGCGCTCGGAAAGGATCTCGAGCGCCCGGTCGCCCGCCGCGTGCCCGAACGTATCGTTGACCTCCTTGAAGCGGTCGAGGTCGAGGTAGATCAGTGC
>DAIRVV010000368.1:0-1616 GCA_036802645.1 Steroidobacteraceae bacterium | reverse complement strand
CGGCTCACCGTCACCGCGCCGGGGCGAGAAATCCTTGAAGAGGATATTCCGCCGGATCTCGGCGGCAACGGTGCGGCGATGCCGACCGTGGATGACTGGTGCCGCGAGCTCGAGGCGTGGGCGGCGCGGCATCTCGCGGGCGGTGGGCCGCCCTTGCTCGATGTCGCGACCGCGCGCTTCGAGCGCACGCTTGCACAGGCCGCGCTCGAGCGCGTCCAGGGCCGTCGGCAGGAAGCGGCGCGGCTGATCGGATGGGGTCGGAATACACTGACACGGAAGCTGCGCGAGCTCGGGCTCGAATAAGATAGGCGCGTGGACTTCGAGAGCATCCAGGAATTCGGCCGGATCGAGTATTACGGCAACGAGTTGATCGCCTGGGGCAGGGCGCTGCTCCAGTTCGCCGTCTGGTTCACGGTGCTTCCACTGGCGCGGGCCTTCATCACGCGCCGCCTGAAGAGCCGCATGGGCGATCACCCGGTCGGCTTCCTGCTGTTGCTGCGGACGCTGCTCAAGGCGACCAAGCGAATTTTCATGCTCGCGGTCGCCGTCTATCTCGCGATGCGCTGGCTCAAGGTGCCGGCAAGGCTGGATTGGATCATCACGACGGCGCTCTTCGTCGTCGTCTGGTGGCAGATCGGCCACTGGGGTTCAGCCGGCGTCCGCTACCTGATCGACGCGCGGCGGGGCCGCGAGCTGCCGGGCGCGGAGGGCGCAGCGAGCCTCAACATCCTGCGCTTCGTCGCCCTGGTGGTCGTCTGGGCCTTCGCCTTCCTGATGCTGCTCACGAATCTCGGCATCGAGATCATGCCGCTCGTCGCCGGGCTCGGCATCGGCGGCCTCGCGGTCGCGCTCGCGGTGCAGAACGTGCTCGGCGATCTCTTCGCGTCGCTGTCGATCGCGCTCGACAAGCCGTTCAGAGTCGGCGACTTCATCATTACGGGGGAGGAGAAAGGCACGGTCGAGCGGATCGGCATCAAGAGCACGCACCTTCGCTCGCTGACCGGGGAGCTGATCGTGATGCCGAACGGCGAGCTGCTGAAGAGCCGCTTGCGGAACTACACGAACATGGCCGAGCGGCGGAGCGCCTTCTCGGTCAGCATCCTGTACGAGACGCCGCGGGAGCTGGTGCAACAGGTGCCCGGCATCATCGAGGCCGCGATCAGGGCACAGCCGAAGACGCGCTTCGATCGCGCGCATTTTGCGAGCTTCGGCGGCTACGCCCTGGTCTTCGAGGCGGTCTATTTCGTGCTGGACGCCGAGTACAACACCTTCATGAACATCCAGCAGGCCATCAACCTGCGCCTCCTCGAGGAGTTCGCGGAACGACGCATCGAGTTCGCCTACCCGACCACGCGCCAGTTCATCTCCGACAATTCAGTCAGACAATAGCCGACAGTCACGCCCGCCAGGAAGGCGTAGCGTCCGACGGACATCGAGCAGGGAGCGCTCCCATGAAGCATCCATTCGGATTCGCGTCGCTTTCCCTCCTGGCCGTCATCCTCGCGCTTTCGCCCGCACTGACTGTCGCGAAACCGGCCGTCAAGAATCTCGGCGGAGGACTCGAGCAGCTCACCACTCCGCTCGGCCGCGCGAAAGCGGCGGCGGCAACGCAGAAG
>DAIRVV010000367.1:0-1641 GCA_036802645.1 Steroidobacteraceae bacterium | reverse complement strand
GACACTCGCCGCGGCCGCCGCTGCCGACCTCGTGATCGAGGCCGTGTTCGAGAATCTCGCCGTCAAGCGCGAGGTCTTCGCCAGGCTCGGCCAGATCTGCCGGCCGGGCGCCGTGCTCGCGACCAATACCTCGACACTCGACGTGGATGCGATTGCGGATGCTTCCGGGCGGGCTGCCGACGTCGTCGGCATGCATTTCTTCAGTCCGGCGAATGTCATGCGCCTCGTCGAGGTGATACGTGGCCGCAACTCATCGCGCGAAGCGCTGTCCACGGCAATCGCAGTCGCGAAACGCATCGGCAAGATCGCCATCCCCGTCGGCAATGCCTTCGGCTTCGTCGGCAATCGCATGCTCTATGCCTATGGTCGCGAGAAGGAGCTGATGCTCCTGGAAGGCGCCCGCCCGGAAGTGATCGATCAGGCCCTTCAGGACTTCGGCATGTCGATGGGGCCCAATGCCGTCGGCGACCTGGCGGGACTCGATATCGGCTTCCAGGTCCGCAAGGAGTGGGCGGGGCGGCCGGACGATCCGCGCTTCTACCGCGTTTCGGACATGCTGGCCGAGCTCGGCCGCTTCGGCCAGAAGTCCGGGCGCGGCTTCTATCGCTATGAAGGGCCGGGCAATGAACGCACGCCCGATCCCGAAGTGGTCGAGTTGATTCGCGCCGAGGCGGAGCGCCTCGAGGTGCCGCAGCGGATAATCCAGCCCGGCGAGATCGTGAGCCGATGCATTCTCGCTCTCATCAACGAAGGGGCCAGGATCCTGGAGGAAGGCATCGCGGCAAGTCCGTCCGACATCGACGCAATCTGGTGCAACGGATATGGGTTCCCGCGTCACCGGGGCGGCCCGATGTTCTATGCCGATACGCTCGGCCTCGTGCAGGTGCTGGAGACGCTCCGCGGGTTTGCCAGCGCGCACGGCGAGCGCTACTGGACGCCGGCCGCCTTGCTCGTCACGCTGGCCGGAGCCGGAAAGTCGTTCGCCGCCTGGCAGGCGGAACGCAAGTCCGCGGACTGACACGGCGCGGAGGAGAGTTCGATGCGCTTGCAGAGTTACGTGAAAGGCGCCTGGCAGAGCGGCGGGGGGCACGCTGTGGCGCTCCGCGACGCGAGCACGGGCGCGCTGGTCGCAGAGGCCGCAAGCGAAGGACTCGATTTTGGCGGCGCGCTCCGGCACGCACGCGAGGTCGGAGGGCCTGTGCTCCGCGCCATGACATTCCACGAGCGCGCCTCGATGCTGCGCGCGCTTGGCAAGCGGCTCTTCGACTACAAGCCCGAACTGTACGAGCTCTCGCACCGGACGGGCGCGACCAAGGGCGACTCGTGGATCGACATCGACGGCGGCATCGGCACGATGCTCGTGTTTGCAAGCAAGGGCGCGAAAGAGCTTCCGGACAGCCGCGTCTACCTCGACGGCGGGCTCGAGGGACTCTCGAAAGGCGGAACCTTCGTCGGGCAGCACGTCTGCGTGCCGCTCGAGGGCGCGGCCGTGCACATCAACGCGTTCAATTTTCCGGTCTGGGGCATGCTCGAAAAACTCGCGCCCGCACTCCTGGCCGGCGTGCCCGCCATCGTGAAGCCCGCGACTGCTACCAGCTATCTCACCGAGCTCATCGTGCGCCGCATCGTGGAGACAGAACT
>DAIRVV010000366.1:0-1646 GCA_036802645.1 Steroidobacteraceae bacterium | reverse complement strand
CCCATGCCGACGCGGAGCCGCTCGCGCGCATCGGGCCCGCCGTCGCCTGGTTTCGCGACGAGCCGCGACTCGGCATCGAGGCCGCCGTCAATGCCGCCCGTGTCACGCACCAGGCTCCCCTCGCGCTGGACGCGGTCCGGTTCTTTGCGGCGCTGCTCGCCGGGGCGCTCGCGGGCGCCGACAAGGAATCGCTCATCGCGCCGGACTTCAGCCCGGGGCCGGGCGCATGGAGCGCGGACTCGCTGCGTTCCCCGATCCGCGAGATCGCGGCCGGCGCCTGGCGCGGCCGGCGGCCGCGCAAGATCCTTCGCGGAAAGTTCGCGGCGCTCGCGGCGCTCGAATCGACACTCGCCGCCTTCGAGGGCGGCAACGACCTGGAAGAGTGCCTGCGGGTGGCGGCTTCGCGTCCGGGCGACGCGCAGACGGCCGCGGCGATGACCGGCCAGCTCGCCGGAGCGCTCTACGGCGCATCGGCGCTGCCGGCCGCGGTGCGGTCAAGCCTCGCGCGCGCCGCGGAAATCGAAGCGCTCGCAGACCGGCTGGCCGGCGATGCATAAGATTCGCATCCTGGTACTGGTCCATGAAACGCTGGTTCCGCCGGAAACGCTCGAAGGCATCGGTGAGCAGGCGGCCGCCGAGTACCGCACGGAATACGACGTCGTCAGCTGCCTGCGCGAATCGGGCCACGACGTGCGCCCGATCGGGATCGGCGACAGCCTGACGGAGCTTCGCACGACGATCCAGGACTGGCGGCCGCAGGTGTGCTTCAACCTGCTGGAAGAGTTCGGCGGCATCGTCACCTACGACCAGCACGTCGTCGCCTATCTCGAGCTGCTTCGGCAGTCATATACCGGCTGTAACCCGCGCGGGATGATGCTCTCCCGCGACAAGGTCCTCTCGAAGCAGATCCTCTCCTATCACCGGATCCCGACGCCGCACTTCGCCGTGTTCCGCCGCGGCGGCGCGATTCGCATCCCGAAGGCGCTGCGCTTCCCGCTGTTCGTGAAGTCGGCGACCGAGGACGCTTCGCTCGGCATCTCGCAGGCGTCGATCGTCGAGGACGCGCCAAAACTCCGCGAGCGCATCGAATTCATCCACCAGCACACGGGATCGGACGCGCTGGTCGAGGAATACATCGAGGGACGCGAGCTCTATGTCGGCGTCCTCGGCAATGACCGGATCCGGACACTGACGCCCTGGGAATTCATCTTCGGCGAGCTGAAGCCCGGCCGCGCCGCGATCGCGACGCGCAAGGCCAAGTGGGACCGCGCGTACCAGAAGCGGCACGGCATCACGAGCGGGAAGGCAGAGCAGCTGCCGGCCGGGCTCGCCGAGAAACTCGATCGCCTGGCGCGCCGAATCTACAAGGCACTGCACATGACCGGCTATGCGCGCATCGATTTTCGCGTGGGCGCGGACGGCGCACCGTTCGTGCTCGAGGCGAATGCCAATCCGAACCTCGAGCGCGAGGAGGATTTCGCCGACGCCGCGCTGCATGACGGCATTCCGTATCCGGCGCTGCTGCAGCGGCTGATCTCGTACGGACGATCGTACCGGGCGGAGTGGCGGGCGGATTGACGGTGCCGGGTCGCTTCTAAAGGGGACAGACACTTTTTCCCGAAGGACCGAAGGAAAAAGTGTCTGTC
>DAIRVV010000365.1:0-1656 GCA_036802645.1 Steroidobacteraceae bacterium | reverse complement strand
AACGGCCAGGCCGCGATGGACAGCAGATGCGGCCAGGTCCCATCGAGGAACCAGGCGAGTGCCCGCCAGACGGTCGCGCTCGCACCGGGCGCGATCGCGGCGAGCGCCGTGCCCGCGAGCACGACGGGCAGGATGACCAGGCTGAATACCGGAATTGCGATGGCATTGGCGGCGGGCGCGATCAGGGATATCCGGCCGAAGGCCGCCGTCAGCACCGGTGTCAGGAGCGCGGTGATTGCGATCTGCGCCCGGGCGAATCCGGCGAGGCGCCCTCGCCAGCGCGCGTCGTCGGCGATCATCGCGAGCAGCGCGGCCGTCGCGACGAATGAGAGCCAGAATCCGGCAGCGGTAAGCGCCAGCGGGTCAGTGGCAACGAGGACGAGCGCTGCCAGGGCCAGCATCTCGTGCAGAGGAAGGCTCCGCCGCAGGCAACGCAGCATCGCCAGGACAGCAACCATCGCCAGCGTGCGCAAGGCCGGCAGCGATCCGCCGGAAAGCATGGTGTAGGCCGCGGTCGTCGCGACGACCACGATGCACTCGATTTCAGGACGCCATGGCAGACGCGTGAGCATCGGAAGCCGCCATGTCAGCCGCATGAGGGCAAGCACCGAAATCGCGCAGCCCGTGACATGCAGGCCGGAGATCGCCATCAGATGCGCGATTCCCGTGAGCGAAAAAGCCTCCCAGAGCGCGTCCGGAATATTTCCTCGCACACCCACTGCGAGCCCCTGAAGCACGGCGACCGACGGGCCCGGCGGCAAGGCATTCCCGATCGCAGACGCGATCCGCGCGCGCAAGCGCTCGATCGCGCGATTCGCAGGCCTCGACAGGCATTCCGGCTGGCTCTTGCCTGCGATATAGCCCGTTGCGTCGATACGCTCGCGCAGCAGTGCCAGTTCCCGGTCCTGGGCGCCCGGATTGACGAGGCCACGGCGGCAGCGCAGTTTCGCCATCAGGCGCCAGGTTTCGCCGGGCTCGGGTTTCCGATCGGCTTCGTACCAGGAAATCCTCACTTGCCTCGGCCAGGGTGGCGGTGCCGACGCCCGAATCACTTCGAAATCGAAATCCGTGCGGCCATCGCGCTCGAGCGATGGCGCCGCAATGCGCCCGACGAGCTCGACCTCTTCGCGGTCGCGGGCACAGGGCCAACTGTCCGCCAGCCACAGGTACGCCAGGCACTGCGTCCAGGCGAACCCCGCAAGAGCGGCGGCCATGACCGGAACGCGCTTGCCCGCGAGCGCGGCCGCAATCGCCGGGATGGAGATAAGTCCTGCCGGCCATAGCGCAGGCAAGGCGTGCACGGCCGCGGCCCCCGCGCAGAACGCGAGCGCAATCCGGAACATCGTGAGTCATCTGCGAGGAAACGCCCCGCATGTTGCCGGGCGGTTATCTGCAGCGTGCCGGAATCAGGCTTTGCTTTCGCGGAGTTTTCCGTCTTCGAGCACGAGGACGCGATCCATGCGCCCGGCAAGACCATGGTCGTGAGTCACGATGACAAGTGCCGTGCCGAGCTCGCGATTGAGCTCCATCATGAGTTCGAGCACCTGGCGCGCGTTGCGGCCGTCGAGATTGCCAGTCGGCTCGTCCGCAAGCACGATGCGCGGCCGGGTGATGAGCGCGCGCGCGACTGCTGCTCGCTGCCGTTCGCCGCCCGAG
>DAIRVV010000364.1:0-1665 GCA_036802645.1 Steroidobacteraceae bacterium | reverse complement strand
CCCTGACGTCGCGGCAGGCGGCGGGCGCATGAGCAACGGCATCCTCACCTCGGTCGTCGCTTTCATCATCGCAATCGGTGTGCTCGTCACCGTGCACGAGTTCGGCCACTTCTGGATCGCGCGCAGGCTTGGATTCAAGGTGCTGCGGTTTTCGCTCGGTTTCGGCAAGCCGCTTCTGTCGCGCGTCAGCCGCGACCGGGACCAGGTCGAGTACGTGCTGGCGGCGATTCCGCTCGGCGGTTATGTCCGCCTTCTCGACGAACGCGACGGACCGGTGCCGCCGGGCGAAGAGCATCGCGCATTCAACCGGCGTCCGCCCCTCGCGAGGATCGCGGTGTTGCTCGCGGGTCCCGGCGCGAATTTCCTGTTCGCGATCCTCGCCTACTGGGTGCTGCTCATGCAGGGCATTCCGGGGCTGAAGCCCGTCGTCGGCGATGTCGCGGCGGATTCCCTGGTCGCGCATGCGGACCTGCGGCCGCTCGACGAGATAACGGCGGTCGCCGGCGAACCGACGCCGACACGCCAGGCTGCAGTGCTCGCGATCCTCGAGGGCGTCGTGGACGAGGGCGAAGTGCCGGTCGAAGTGCGGCGTGCAGGCGGAGCTTCCCAGAGACTGACGATTCGCGTTCCGGAGGGCGAGCGTCATGCACTGACAGAGCCCGGCATCCTGCTGCGTGGTCTCGGATTCTCGTTCTGGTATCCGCCACAACCCGTGGTCGTCGACGAGCTGACGCCGGGGATGCCCGCGGCGGTCGCGGGCATCGCCGTCGGCGATCGTGTCGTCGCAGTCGACGGCGTCGTGATCGACGATTACGGGAAGTTCGTCGACGTGATCCTCGCTCACCCGGGCCAGCCCATGCGACTGACCGTGCTGCGCGGCGACCGGCGGATCGGGATCGACCTCGTTCCGGATTCTGTGGTCGAAGAGGGCCGCACCGTCGGCAAGATTGGACTTCGCGCGGCGCCGGGCGATGCGAGCGCATTCCCGGAATCCATGAGGACGGTCGAGCGGTATGGCCCGTTTGCGGCACTCGGACCGGCCGTGCGTGAAACCTGGGACAAGAGCGCCCTGACGGTTCGCTTCCTGTGGCGCATGGTCATGGGCGACGTGTCGACGAAGAACATCTCCGGTCCGATCAACATCGCCCAATACGCCGGGCTGACGGCGACCGAAGGCTTCACTTACTATCTCGGCTTCCTGGCCCTCGTCTCGATTTCGCTCGGGGTCCTCAATCTGCTCCCGGTACCGGTGCTGGACGGCGGCCAGATCGCGTTCCAGATCCTCGAGATCGTGAAAGGCGCCCCGCTTTCAATGAAGGCGCAGGTGCTCGGTCAGAAAGTCGGGATCGGAATGCTCGTCGTGCTGATGGGCTTCGCGTTCTACAACGACATCACGCGGCTCTTCGGGTGAAGGCGGAGGCGGTGCAGTAGCATGTTGCGGCGGTTCATCCTCGCAATCCTCATGGCTCATGCCGGCGCGGCCGCCGCGCAGGGCACGGATTCGTTTACCGTCGGCGACATCCGCGTCGAGGGGCTGCAGCGCATCTCCGAGGGCACGATCTACAACTACCTGCCGGTCAATATCGGCGACCGCCTCGACCAGCGGCGCGTCCAGGAGGCCATCCGCGCCCTGTTCGGGACCGGTTTCTTCAGCGACATCGAGAT
>DAIRVV010000363.1:0-1684 GCA_036802645.1 Steroidobacteraceae bacterium | reverse complement strand
GGATCATAGATGGCGAAGTCCGACTTCGCCATCTATGATCCGGAGCGCGATCCCGGCCACGCCCACGCGCCGGATCTCGTCGCCTGCATCGCGGCGAGCGTGCGATCGCGCGTCGCTCATCCGGAGGGCAACTCAACATGATCCGAATCACTGCGCTTGCCATCACCGGCCTGCCGCTCTTTCTCGGCGAGGCCACTCCGGCGCAAGCCGAGGAAACGACATTGCCCGCGGCCGAAGTGCCTGGCGATCTTTCGGGCGTGAAGGACTTCGATTTCCTGATGGGCGAATGGCGCGTCCACCACCGCATCAAGCGGCCCGTGCCGGATGGCAAGTGGTCCGAATTCGAAGGAACCTGCTCCGAACGCCCGCTGATGGAAGGGCGGGGCAACGTCGAGGAACACCGGTTCGAGCGGCCGACCGGCGTGACGTACGGCATCGCCATCCGATCCTATGATCCCAAGACTGCCGAGTGGGCCATCTGGTGGATCGACAGCCGCGCGCCACACAGCGACATGGACCCGCCGATGAAGGGCCGGTTCAAGGATGGCGTCGGCACGTTCTATTCGGACAGCACGCTCGACGGCAAGCCAATAAAGGTGCGCTTCATCTGGTCCGGTGCCAAGGACGGAAACCCGCATTGGGAGCAGGCGTATTCGGAGGACGGCGGCAAGACCTGGGCCGTCAACTGGATCATGGATTTTCGCCCGGCCGGCGTGCCGGCGGCCTGACGCGCCTCAGGGCTTGCGGCGCATCCGAAGTTTCGACGTCGTCGCGGGACCCGCGAGCTCAAAACCCGCGTCGCCAAACAACGAGCGCGTGCCCGTCCAGGCGAAGGCATTCGGCAAACGCTGACCTGGCTTCAGGTTCACCGGATAGCCCTCGGCGATCTTCGCGCCTTGCTTGCGCAACGATCGAAGCGCGTGTCGCAGGAGTGCGGTCGCGACCCCGCGGTCTCGCCAGCCCGCCTTGATGAAGAAGCACGGGAGCGACCACACCCGATCCGCATCGTCGCAGGCGAGCGTCCGCGCCCGATTGAGCCGCGGAAAGTCCCGCCGCGGCCCGTATGCGATCCAGCCGACCGGTTCTTTACCCGCGAACGCGATAGCGCCTCGCGCCTTGCTCGCGGCGACGAGTTGCCGCATCCGCCGCTTAGCTGGCTCGCCTTTCAAGTCGTCCCATCGCTCGCCTTTTTCGAGCCGCCAGTACATGCACCAGCAACCCCCGCAGGCCCCGCGCGGACCGAAAAGCGACTCCATCGCCGGCCACAAGGAAGGCACGAGATCCCGCACGACGAGCTTAGACGTCACTACATGCAACCCGAGGAAACGCTTGAGATTTCCACGCCAGCCCGGCCCTCACAATCGCGGCGTCCTGTGCTAGGATGCGCGCCCTCACGCGCCCGTAGCTCAGCTGGATAGAGTACCTGGCTACGAACCAGGGGGTCGGGAGTTCGAATCTCTCCGGGCGCGCCAACTCTTTTAGCGACTTGCCTCCGTTTCGTTCCGCGCTTCGCGCCACTGTTTCACTTTACTTCCCGCGATCCTGCGCCTTATTGCAAGTCTGCGAGATGCGGCGTAAGCCTGGTAACTCTGGCGGCAGAGCAGCGGACTGAAAATCCGCGTGTCGGTGGTTCGATTCCGCCCCTGGCCACTACCCTTCCCAAGGTCCGTTCCGATCACATGGG
>DAIRVV010000362.1:0-1749 GCA_036802645.1 Steroidobacteraceae bacterium | reverse complement strand
CGCGGTCGCAGCGGCCCGCTGTATCGCGGGCCACCCGGAGTTCCTTGTACTCGCCGCCGGCACGGATGGCCGGGACGGCGCGAGCGAGGACGCCGGGGCAATCGTCGACGGCGGGACCCTGCAACGCGCGGCCGATTGCGGCATCGATGCTGCCGCCGCACTCGCCGCGGCGGACACCGGCCCTTTCCTGGAGGCCACAGGCGATCTCCTCTATACCGGGCCAACAGGAACGAATGTCGGCGACATTGTCCTTGCATTCCGGCGGCAACCGGCAATTTCGCGCCCGATGTAGAATGCGTGCATGACCGTACGGGTTCTGATCATCGACGACCAGAACGACTTCCGGCGGTTACTCGCACGGCACGTCCTCACCGGTTTCGATTCTCCCTCAGTCGCCGAGTACGATCCGGCGGCGCGTGGCCGGCTGCCTGCCGATTTTTCTGGCAGCGCATATGACGCGGTGTTGCAGGGAGACTCGGTCGGCGGCGAATTCGGTATCGACTGGCTCCGCGATCTCAGCCGGCGCAATGGCTTTCCCCCGATCATCTATTTCCTGTCGAAGCAATCACCCGATATCGAGGAAAGCGCGATTCATGCCGGCGCGCACGCCTGTCTGTCGCGCAGGAAAATCGACCACGAGGCGCTGATCACGGCGCTGCGCACGCTTCAGGCCCGGCGCGGGCAGTTTTCGCGACCCGCTGTGGGGTCCGAGGAGACGACGCGCGCAACCCGGTTTGGCGATGCGTCGATTCGCGGCTTCCGCTACGTGAGCCAGCTCGCCGAAAGCCCGGTCTCGAGTGTCTACCTGGCAGAAAGCGAGCGAAGCGGGTCGAAGGTCGCGCTGAAGGTCCTGCACCAGCCGCCGGACGAAGGCGCGGGCGTCCGCAATTTCGACCGCTTCCTGCGTGAGTACCAGATTGCCGCCGCGATCGAGCATCCGAACGTCGCACGGGTCCACGATTTCGGCGTCGCCGACGACCACGCCTTCATTGCGATGGAGTACTTCCCCCTGGGCGATCTCAGGGCCCGCATCAAGCAGGGCATCCACCCGCTGCGCGCGCTGACATTCCTTCGCCAGATGGCGGAAGCGCTCAAGGTGCTGCACGACGCCGGTGTGCTTCACCGCGACCTGAAGCCCGGCAACGTGATGCTGAGGGACGAGCTATCCGTCGCGGTGATCGATTACGGGCTCTCGAAACATGTCGAACTCGATGCGACGCTGACCAACAACGGCGAGATCTTCGGCACGCCGTATTACATGAGCCCGGAGCAGGGACACGGCCGCGACACGGACGCGCGCAGCGACATTTACAGCATGGGGATCATCTTCTACGAGATGCTGATGAAGCGGAAACCGTATGTCGCGGGCACGCCGATGCAGGTGATTTACAAGCACGCGCATTCGCCGCTGCCGGAACTCAGGGCCGAGCTCAAGCGCTTTGAGGGGCTGCTTTACAACTGCATCGCCAAGGATCCCAAGCGGCGCTACGCGAGCGCGGACCAATTACTCGATGCGGCGAGCGAACTCGAGCGCGACGAAATGGAGCGCTAGGGCGCGGACGCGCGCTTGCCTGGGCGCCGGGCGGGTTGGCTCGCTCGTTCCTCCGGAACTTTAGTCGCTCGCTCGCCACCCGCCCGACGCCGGGCACGCGCGCGCCCCTGCTCGCTGCGAACCGTTCCCGGCGCGGTCATGGGTCGGTCGGGAATTCGCGCGAGCGACTTTAGGTCGCCGCAGGAGCGAGCGCGAAT
>DAIRVV010000361.1:0-1810 GCA_036802645.1 Steroidobacteraceae bacterium | reverse complement strand
TGCACGCGATCGCGACATGCAGCGGCTTGTCGATCTTGCCTTCGCCCCCGATCCAGAAGTCCGGCTTGCCATCCGTGCCGAAGCCCGCGGCAGGGGCACCGCTCGGATTTCCTTCGGCCGCGACCTCCATGATCAGCACATAGCTGAGCGGAGCCAACGCCCTGGCATAGAACGCCTTGGCGCGTTCGTAGTTGGATACCGCGAATCCGACGTGATCAATCATGCTGCTCGCCCTATTCCTTGCGTAAGTCTAGGCGCTCTTCCGCGCGGTCTCGACCATCGGGAATTTGCGGATCACGAAGAGCAAGAACACCAGCCAGAGTGCGAACCAGACAGACCCGACTGCAATGAGCCCGATCGCGAAGAGGACCAGGCTCGGAGCCAGGAATAGCAGGATGTAACCGACAAGCCAGAAGCGATCTCCTCGCCGGGAGCACGTAGCCCGCTCGGCATCGCCGATCCTCTCGCCAATCGAGGAGCAGTAATAGTAGAAGGAGGCGAATACGAACGAGAACGTCGCAACGCCCATAACGACCAGGGTTGCCTGATACAGCCAGGCGTTGACCTCGCCGCTCGCGAACCTCGGGTACAGAAAGAACAGCATGAACGTGAAGATCGCGATACTCGACGCGGCGAGCGAGTACGACCAATTGACGTTGGCTGCGGGAAGATCGTCGCCCATGGACTGCCTCCTGGATTCTGGCTCATTTGCAGGTCGCCCGCTCTTCCAGCGGCGGGTGCGACGAAAGATAGGACGCGCCGGAATCCGTGTCCGCGAACCGGCACATCATGGCGTCGAAATGCGCGTCCGCCAGGCCCAGCTCCCTCAACCACAGCCGCGAGAACGCGTCGGCCTCACGCTCGAAATCGCGCGAGTGTTTCGCCTGGACGAGAACGACAGGCAACGCCGCGGCGAGCGACGACGCCGAGCCGATATCGCCGAGGAGCGCGAAGGCGAGCGCGGCCACGCCCGCATTCCGCAGCAGCAGGCGCAGCGAATGCCGGCCCCGGACATGCCCGATTTCATGGGCAAGGACGGCAGCGATTTCCTCGTCTCTTTTCGCGAGCGCCACGAGCTCGTCCGTGACGACGATGATTCCGGACGGCAGCGCGAAGGCATTCGGCCCGATCTTGCCGCCGCTACGGAATTCCAGGCGGTAGTCGTAGTCATCCGCGAGCGGTTCCGTCATCTCGCGCAGCCGTGCCCGCAGCTCGGCCTGTCGCGCGGTGGGCAAGGCGGATGGCGCCAGCAGTGTCCGGTCCAGCAGCTCGAGCCCCTCCGCCCCGATGGCCGCATTGAGCGACGGGGACACGGCGTGGGCCGCAGCATCCGCAAGTTTCGGCACGCCGAAACGCACGAACACCCAGGAAACCAGCGCGACGGCCGCAAGGGCCGCGACGGCAATCGGCCAATGGCGCTCCCAGTGGACGATCCGGCGCGAGAATCCGCCGCGCCCGAGCGCATCGAGGGCCGCATCCACCGCGTCGTTGTGAGGCGTCTCGAATACCGCGCCGTCCTCGAACGCGATGCGGCGCGGAATGTCTCCGATTCGATCAGAGATCGTGACCGATGCGAGCGGCGCGTCGCGGGGGGCAGACAGCCCCATGAGTCGCACGATCCGGTCGACGCCGATTTCGAGTCGCGCCGGCAGCGGTATCGAGGTGCGGCCGTCGAAGTATCGACCTTCGATCACGGCTCGAAGCTTACATCCCGAGATCGACGTCGAAGAATTCGCCGACTGCCTCGCCCGTCGCCGAGGCCTGCGCCCCCTCCGCCGCGGCAAGCCTGTCGAGCGGCCCTGCGGTCTCC
>DAIRVV010000360.1:0-1833 GCA_036802645.1 Steroidobacteraceae bacterium | reverse complement strand
GCGGTCGATGCCCTGGTCTTGCCCGGTGGCGACGCCTGCCGGGACAGCCATCGCGAGTGCGATTGCTGCAACGGCCGCGGCCGTGAGGGCGCGCAGGGGGTGACGGGAACCGGTCTTCGGGGACGATGCCATGCGAGATGCTCCCTAACTGCCGCGTCGGCCGTAGAATCGTATAATTCCCGGCATCCGGATACCGACGTAAGTCTATGCTTCGACGAACTTTAGCAGCATTCCCCGGTCAGATACACGCGCCCGAACCCCCTGTCCCATGACGCGCCTCACAATACTGGAGTATCCAGACCCTCGGCTGCGTATCCGGGCCGTCCCGGTGGACACCGTGGACGCCGGATTGCGTGAACTGATCGACGACATGCTGGAGACCATGTATGCCGCCAAGGGCATCGGACTAGCCGCCACCCAGATCGACGTCCACCGGCGGCTCCTGGTCGCGGACGTGACCGAAGCACGCAATGAGCCGCGCATATTCATCAACCCGGAAATCCTCACGAGCCAGGGCACGGAAACCTCCCAGGAAGGCTGCCTATCGGTGCCGGGCTACTACGACGACGTTGAACGGGCGGAGCGCATCCGCGTGCGCGCGCAGGATCGCGAAGGCAATACATTCGAGGCGGATCTCGACGGCCTGCTCGCCATCTGCGTGCAACACGAGATCGACCATCTCGATGGCAAGCTGTTCGTCGACTACCTATCCGAGATGAAACGACAGCGCGTGCGCAAGAAGATCGAGAAGGAGCGGAAGCTGCGCGCGGAAGGCCGCGCACCGGAACCATCGCGCGCGCCGGCAATCTGACCGAAACTGCCGGCATGGACCAGAGCCTGGCGGTCGTCTTCGCCGGAACACCCGACTTCGCCATTCCATCGCTCGACGCGATCGCGGCGTCGCGCCATCGTGTCATCGCCGTGCTCACGCAGCCGGACCGGCCGAGCGGCCGCGGCCGCGGGCTCGCCACGAGTCCCGTCAAGGAGCGCGCGCTCACGCTTGGACTACCGGTGCGTCAACCCGAGACGCTCCGCGACGCCCGCACGAGCGGAGAACTGACCGCCCTCGCGCCGGACGTCATGGTCGTGGTCGCTTATGGGCTTCTCCTGCCGGGCGCGGTCCTCGCGGCGCCAAGGCTCGGCTGCCTGAACGTCCACGCTTCGCTCCTGCCGCGCTGGCGCGGCGCGGCGCCGATTGCGCGCGCGATCCTCGCCGGCGATGCGACGACGGGAGTGTGCATCATGCGCATGGAGGAAGGTCTCGACACGGGGCCCGTGATGCTGCGCCGCGAAGTGGCGATCGGCGCGCGTGAGACCACGGGCGAACTGGAATCGCGGCTCGCGCGCGAAGGCGCCACCCTGATCGTTTCTGCGCTCGATGAGCTTGCGGCGGGCCGCGCGGAATTCGAGCCGCAGGAAAATACGGCGGCAACTTACGCCTCGAAACTGGCGAAGGCCGAGGCGCGGCTCGACTGGCGCGAGGCCGCCGCCTCGCTCGAGCGCCGCGTGCGGGCGCTGAATCCGCGTCCGATCGCAGAAACGACGCTCGATGGCGCCCAGCTCCGGATCTACGAGTCCGAGATCGTGGCGGCGGAAGGCGCCGCAGTGCCTGGCACGATCCTGCGCGCGGACTCGAAGGGCATCGTCGTCCTGGCCGGAAAAGGGTCGCTGGCGCTCACGCGTCTGCAGCTGCCGGGCCGGCGCATCGTCAGCGCAGGCGAGATCGCAAACGCGCGCCCGCTGATCGGCAAGGTACTCGTCTGAGCACGCGGGAGGGAGCCGCAATCCGTGCCGCGGCGGCGCGCTCGGTCGCCGCCGTTGCCGTGCGCGGAC
>DAIRVV010000359.1:0-1862 GCA_036802645.1 Steroidobacteraceae bacterium | reverse complement strand
ACTGCAACTGGCTTTCCGAGCGCGACAAGCTGCCGCCGGCCTACGCGCGCCGCGGCGACCGGCTCGAGCTGATCGAGCCGGTGACGACCGGCTATCGATTGCCGACGGAGGCGGAGTGGGAATTCGCGGCGCGCTTCGACGGCAGCCGCGCGACGCGGAAGTACCCCTGGGGCAGCGACCTCCCCGTGCCCGCGCGCTCCGGCAACTGGGGCGATGCGACGGCGATCTACCTCACGCCGGTCACGATCTCGGGCTACGACGACGGTTACCGAGTCGCCGCGCCGGTCGGCGGCTATGCGGCGAATCCGCTCGGGCTGCACGACATGGGCAGCAACGTGCTCGAATGGACGACGGACCGCTATTCAATCTATGTCGTCGGTCCGGATTTCTCGTCGACTGATCCGGTCGGCCCGAAGTCGGGTGAGAGCTACGTGATCCGCGGTGCGGGCTGGCTCACCGGCAAGATTCCTGAACTGCGCCTCGCCGTGCGCGACTCGGGCGTGGCGGCAAGGCCTGACGTCGGCTTCCGGATCGCGCGTTATGCGGAGTGAATGACATGAGATGGCTGATCGCGATGGCGGCTTCTCTGCTCGTCCTCGTCGCGCTGGCGATCGAGGCGCCGAAACCTGTCCCGGGGACACCTCCGCCCAAGGAGGAAACCGGGAAGGAACCGCCGGCGGAAATGCCACCGGCCGAAGAGGAACCTGCGAAGGAAGAGACGGCAGGCGATGCGGCGAGCACTCCCGGCACCGAGCCGCCCGAGGAGGACGAGGAAGAATTGCCGCCATTGCCCCCGGACACGGTGGCTTCGGGTCCGCCGCCCGACCGATTCAACCCGTCCGAGAAAGTGCGCGCGGACTTTCCGGTTTCATTCCCGATCGACATCTGAGGATTTCATGAAGACCCGATATCCGAAGGAATTCCTGTACAGCCTGGGGTCCCTGCTGGCCGCAGTGATCGTGATTCAGGCGATCTGGACGGTCTGGGTGCGGCCCGGCGCACAGGCGGTGCTCGCGGTCCAGGCGGAATCGATGCGCAAGGACCCGAACTACGTGCCCGAGCGGTCGATGTTCGTGATCATGAAGGACTGGGAACAGGAAAGCTGCGTGATCCTGATGATCTGGGCGGTCGCGATGATCGTCCTCAAGAACAGCACCACGCGGCGGGAGCAGGAGCTGCTCGACAGCGATCCGGTGCGCGTGCCGGAGGGCATGCGCATCCTGCCGGAGGACACTCGCGAATACGTGCGCCAGCTCGAGTCTCTCCCCCCCGAGAAGCAACAGACGCTGGTCGTGCGCGCGGCCAAGGCCGCGCTCGCGCGCTTCGGGGCGACGCGGAATGTCCAGGATGTCTCCGAGGCGGGCCACGCCGTCTGTGCCGCCGAAGCGGAGCGCCTCGACTCGGAATTGTCGATGCTTCGTTACATCGCCTGGGCGATCCCCGCGATCGGATTCATCGGAACGGTTCGAGGCATCGGAAATGCGCTGGCAGAAGCCCACAAGGCAGTGACCGGTGATATCTCGGGTGTCACCGAGGGCCTCGGCGTCGCGTTCAATTCGACGCTCGTGGCGCTCCTCCTCTCGCTCGTGCTCATGTTCCTGCTGCACCAGCTGCAACTCGCACAGGAGCGGCTCGTGCTGGACGCGGAGACCTATCTCGACAACCACGTGTTGCGGAACCTGCAGGTGCGCTGACGATGACGATCGGCATTGAATTTGTCGATGCGGCGGTGATCGCGGTCCGCGAAGGAACGCGCGTGGCCGCGAGCCCCGGTGTCGCGCTGATCGCGCCCGGCGGCCCGCTCATCGGCGAACGGGCGGTGGCCGCGGCCCGGCTCCAGCCCGTGCTCGCCTCCGACCGCT
>DAIRVV010000358.1:0-1865 GCA_036802645.1 Steroidobacteraceae bacterium | reverse complement strand
CAGCCGCACCGCTGGAGAGCGGCGAATTCATTTTCGACGTGCAAGGTCATTACGTCGACCCGACTGCGGCCTGGCTCAAGGTCGCGCCGGAGTCGGCCTTCAAGTGGTCGCCCAAGGCGGGCTGCGCGCTCGCGGACGGGAAGACGCCCCGCGGCCACCTCGCTTGCCTGACCTCCGAAGAATTCGTGAAAGACGTCTTCCTCGACAGCGATACCGACATGATGGTGCTGTCCTTCGTGCCCGCGAAGCGCGATGCCTCGCCGCTCGAGATCGAGTCCGCCGACAACGTGCGCCGGATCGTCGACCGCATGGAGGGCAACCACCGGCTCATGATCCATGGCCGCGTCAATCCCAACCAGCCGGGCGACGTCGAGGACATGCCGCGGCTGAAGGAAAAGTTCGGCGTCTGCGCCTGGAAGACCTACACGCAGTGGGGACCGGATGGCACCGGCTTCTATCTCGACGACGACGTCGGCATCCGTTTCATCGAGGAGGCGCGCCGGCTCGGCGTCAAGGTCATCTGCGTGCACAAGGGCCTGGCATTCGGACCGAAGTCGTATGAGCACAGCCAGTGCCGCGACATCGGCCCCGTGGCGAAGCGCTTCCCCGATGTGAGCTTCCTGGTCTACCACTCGGGATTCATCGCCGAAGGCGAGGAAAGGGCCTACGGCCAGAATGCAAACGGCGACGGCATCGACACATTGATCCGTTCGCTCGAGGAGAGCGGAATCAGGCCGGGCTCGAATGTCTATGCCGAGCTCGGGAGCACCTGGCGCTTCCTGATGCGCGACCCGCAGCAGGCCGCGCACGGGCTCGGCAAGCTGCTCAAGCATTGCGGACCGGACAATGTGCTGTGGGGAACGGATTCCATCTGGTACGGATCGCCGCAGGACCAGATCCAGGCCTTCCGCACGTTCCAGATCGCGCCGGAGTTCCGCGAGAAATTCGGCTACCCCGAGATCACTCCGGCGCTGCGCGCAAAGATCTTCGGCCTGAACGCCATGAAGCCCTACGGCATCTCCGCCGACGAGATGAAGCTGCGGGCGCGGCGTGACGCCGTTGCCGCGGAGCGCCTCGCCTACCGTGAGCGCCCCGAGCCGCACTACCTCACTCGCGGACCGAAGACGCGGCGCGAATTCCTGAACCTGCTTGGCTGGAACGGTGGCTCACGAGCCTGAGCGTGGGGACGGCCGGCGCGTTCGCAGTCGGCTTCCCGTCTACGTCGCGATACTTGTCGCGATTGCGCTTGGCATTGCCATCGCCCTACATGAGTGGTCCGGGAAACCGCTTGCGCTCCGCGCTGGAACCGCGCTCCCGGATCCGCGGCCGGTCGCCGACTTCGTGTTTGTCGACGAAGACGGGCGGACCTTTGATCGCAATAATCTCGAGGGCCGATGGAGCCTACTATTCACCGGCTTCACGCACTGCCCGGATGTCTGCCCGACGACGCTTTCGCTCATGGCGGCATTGCGCCGGAGTCTCGACCGCGACGACCTGCAATTCGTATTCGTGAGTGTCGACCCGGAGCGCGACACACCCGCGGTCGTCGCGCGCTATCTCGCGCACTTCGATCCGGCAATTGTCGGCGCCACGGGCGCACGTGCCGATATGGAGCGCTTCACCGCGGCGCTCGGACTCGCGCAGGTCCGGAATCCGGGTGTCGGCGACGATTACACCGTGGATCATTCCACCGCGCTCGTGCTGATCGACCCCGAGGCGCGGATCGCCGGTTATTTCCAGGCGCCGCACCAGCGCGATGCGCTCGCAGCGGACCTCACCCTGCTGCCGCGGCTAGGGAATGGGGACGCGCCCCTCTAAAGGGGACAGACACATTTGCGGCGTCGCCGCGGCCGGCAAATGTGTCT
>DAIRVV010000357.1:0-1894 GCA_036802645.1 Steroidobacteraceae bacterium | reverse complement strand
CAGCTGCTGCGGCAAAGTCTGCGCGCCGGCGGCCAGCGCCCACAGCAGGCCGACGAGCGCCGGCAAGCCAGACCAGAGAGCGAGACGCCTTGTCGATTCTTTCACCGGAATTCCCATGTCCACTGAAGGAAGCCGCGCACCTCGCCGGATTCGTCCTCGCCCGACTCCGGGTCGCGATCTTCGTAGCCGACGGCGAGATCGAGCTCGCCGCCCCATAGCGAACGCCGATGATACAGGTCGGCGGAACGGATTTTCGCGGCACCGGATTCGACGGAATGAATCGGAATGGATCCGGCACGATTGACATCGGCCGACTGGGCCGCCAGTTCCCAGCTCGAACCGTCGGCGTTTACGAGCAGCAAACCGGCGGCGATCTGCTCGCTGTCTCCGTCGAGCGCATGGCCGACGGAGCGGTCGTAATACTGGTAACCGTCCGAATAGATGACGTTGTTGTAAGCGCAGCCGAAGTTGGGCTCGCTGTCGTAAAAGCTGCATGCGGTATCCGCGTACTCGAGGTGTGCGCGCCAGGAACGGTCTCCGAATCCGCCCGAGACCTCGACACCGACGAGACCGAGGTACTGGCTCGGCATCAGACTCGCTTCGTCCTCTCCGATCATCTGGCTGTACACGGCAACCGGTACCCACGGAAGCGACCAGCGCGCGTCGAATCCGGCCATCTGGTTGCCCGGCTGTTCTTCGAGCGGCTGGTCGTTGTCATTGCCGACGAGAAGGTCCCAGAACGTGTCGAGGCCGCAGGGGCGGCCGTCGCCGCACCACTGCGCGCTGCGCGAGATGCCGATCTCGACTCTCTGGTGCGGCTTCCAGGTCACGCGAGCACCGGAGAACCTCGCATCCGGCGCATCATCGCGTGTGCCCTCGAGCTGGCCCATCGTCGCCGCGACACGCCACTGGCCGATCCATCGCAGCCAGGGATGATCGATCGCGTCGGAAAAATTCCGCTCGATGGTCGCGGAAGGAATCGGACGCGCGTTGTTGCCGTAAATCAGGCTTCCCTCCCAGCCCGGCCCCCACCAGCGATCCACGTAGCCGGCATGCAGCATCCAGTTTCCGAGTGCCATGGCGACGTAGCTTCCGTCCGGACGCAGCCGCTTTTCGTCGTCCGCGTCGTCGACCGCCGTCGCCTGTGCGCGGAATGCAAATCGATCCCCGGTGTACTGGACGCCCACCGACAACTCAGCTTCCTCGCGCGGCGTGTAGGCAAACCGGCGCAGTGCCATCGGTTGCTCGGCGCCGGCGATTCGCGCATCGGCGACGGCCCGCCCCGTTTTCGTCGCATCGCTCGCCGCCGACTGTACGCGCGCGAGGGCCGCAGCGAGCCACAGGTTCTGGCCAGGATCCGCCGATCGGCCGTTGACGTCGCGCGCGACCTCCGCCCATGACACGGGCCAGGCAGTCAGCGGCGCGCGCACGATGCCGGCATCCGCCAGCAATTCCAGGTCGTGACGCAGCCGCATATCACCCGGAGCGATCCAGGGATTCGCCAACACGGGAGCGGACGCAAACGCCAGCATCCAGACGGAAAAAGCGGCCGCCGGTTTCATTGAAGTTCGAGGATCAATCCGCAAGTGCCTGACGCACTTTACAATAATTGCTCATGCACCGCGATGGCGTGCAATCCAGCCGGAAAGGCCCGCGAGTTCCGCGGGCGGCAGCGACCGGCCAAGCGGAAGCAGCGCCGAGCAGATCGTTTTCCCGAGCTCGACGCCCCACTGGTCGAACGGATCGATGTCCCACAGCACCGACTCGACGAAGACCTTGTGCTCGTAGAGCGCGACCAGCGCACCGAGCGTCGCCGGATCGAGGCGCCGGAAGGCGATCAGCGAGAGCGGCCGGCTGCCCGGGTGCAGGCGGTACGGTTCGCTCGAGACGTGGC
>DAIRVV010000356.1:0-1922 GCA_036802645.1 Steroidobacteraceae bacterium | reverse complement strand
GGCGAGCGAGCTGGTCGACGAGGCCGAGCGCCGCGTATTCGCGATTGCCGAGCGCGGGAGCCGCGGCAAGTCGGGTTTCATCGCCATCAAGGACGTCCTGCCACAGACGATCGACAGGCTCGACATGCTTCATCAGACACCCGGCGAGATCCGCGGCGTTCCGAGCGGGTTCACGCAACTCGACCGCAAGACGACGGGCTTCCAGCCGGGGGACCTGGTGGTGATCGCCGGCCGCCCCTCGATGGGCAAGACCACGCTTGCGGTCAACATTGCGGAAAATGCCGCGATCGCAAAGGGCGTACCGTCCGCGATCTTCTCGATGGAAATGTCGGCCGAGCAGCTTACGCTCCGGCTGATCTCGTCGCTCGGGCGAGTGAACCAGACGCACCTGCGCACCGGCAACTTCTCGGAAGAAGACTGGTCGCGCATCCAGGGTGCGATGGCGCAGCTTTCGGGCGCACCGCTGTACGTCGACGAGACCCCCGCATTGACGCCCACCGAGGTGCGCGCGCGCGCGCGGCGGCTGAAGCGCGAGCGGGGGCTCGGATTGATCGTGGTCGACTACCTGCAGCTCATGCAGGTCAGCGGCACCAAGGAGAATCGCGCGACCGAAATCTCGGAGATATCGCGCAGCCTCAAGGCGCTCGCGAAGGAACTCCAGGTGCCCGTGATCGCGCTTTCACAGCTTAATCGCGCGGTCGAGCAGCGCACCGACAAGAAGCCGGTGATGTCCGACCTGCGCGAATCGGGTGCCATCGAGCAGGACAGCGACGTGATCCTGCTTATTTACCGCGAGGAAGTCTACGATCCGAATACGACGCGCCGCGGCGTCGCAGACATCATCATCGCCAAGCAGAGAAACGGGCCGATCGGCGAGGTCCAGCTGACCTTTCTCGGCGAGTACACGCGCTTCGAGAACCTGGTGGCCGAATCCTACGGCGAGGGCGCGTTCTGAGCGCCTGCCTGCGCGCTGTCATCGATACGGCGGCGCTCCGGCACAACCTTACGAAGGTCCGCGAATTCGCCCCCGGCTGCCGCGTGCTCGCGGTCATCAAGGCGAACGCCTATGGCCATGGACTCGTCAGGGTCGCCGAGGCGCTTTCGGAGGCCGACGCATTCGGCGTCGCCCGGGTCGAAGAGGCGATTGCGCTTCGCGAGGCGGGCTGCCGGTCGCGCATCATTCTTCTCGAGGGCGTTCGCGATGCCGGCGAACTCGAGGCTGCCGGGCGGCTGGAGCTGGAGCCCTTCGTGCACCAGGACTGGCAGCTCGCACTCCTCGAGGCATGGCATGGCCCGCATATCTTCCGCGTCTGGCTGAAAATCGACAGCGGTATGCACCGGCTCGGTTTCGCGCCGACGGATGTACCGGCGGCGGCAGCCCGCCTTGGCGCCTGCAGATTCGTGGCCCAGCCATTCCAGCTCGCGACCCACCTCGCCGACGCCGAGCGGATCGAACATCCGGGATCGCGGGCGCAGATCGAATGCTTCGCGGCGGCGACCGCCTCGCTTGCCGGCGAGCGCAGCATCGCGAATTCGGCCGGCCTCATCGCCTGGCCTGCAGCGCGCGCAGACTGGGTGCGGCCCGGCATCATGCTCTATGGCATTTCGCCCTTTGCCGACAAGACCGGCAGCGTGCTTGGCCTGCAGCCCGTGATGACATTCGAGACGCGCATCATCGCGCTCAAGAGTGTCGCCGCCGGCGATCGCGTCGGTTATGGCGGCACCTGGACCGCATCTCGCGCGTCGCGGATCGCAGTCGCCGCGGTCGGCTACGGCGACGGCTACCCGCGCGCCGCCAGGAATGACACGCCGGTTTCAGTCAATGGGACTTCCGCCGCCGTTGCGGGCCGCCCGTCGATGGACATGCTGACGATCGACGTGACCGAACACCCGGGCGCCGCCATCGGCGACCGGGTCGAACT
>DAIRVV010000355.1:0-1933 GCA_036802645.1 Steroidobacteraceae bacterium | reverse complement strand
GGTCCACCGCGTCGATGCGGCCTTCGGCGCCGAGGCGCCGCCGCACGGCGGTCGCCTGTTCGATCAGGCGATCGAGCATGGCCTCGTCGAGCGTGAACTCGCGGCCCGCGGCGGCGACGGGCCTGACGTAAAGAGTGGCGTCGACCTTGCCGCGGCGCGCGGCCGCACTGATCGTGCGGCGATATTCCGCCTCCGAGCCGCGAAACTCCTCGGGCAGGCGCAGGCTGACCTCGAGATAGCGGTGATTGACGCTCCGGATCTCCCAGGCGAGGAGACAGGCCGTCATCGCCCGCTCCGAGCGCGCGAAGCCAGTCATGCTCCTCAACATTGAATTGGCATACCCGGGGTACAGAAAAGGCGGCTGATGTAAGCTCTGCGGCAGTTTAGCAGGGGGCCGCGGTCTCAGGACCCCGGTACACGCGTGGCGATCGAGTTCGCCGAGGTCAGCCTCACCGGCGACCGCGAAGACAACCAGGACCGCGCCGCCGTCGCGGCCGGCGACGATGCGTCGCTGCTCATCGTGATGGACGGGATGGGCGGCCATGCCTACGGCGCGCGCGCGGCAGAGGTCGGCTGCAAAGTCATGCTTGAATTGTTCCGCGCCGAGTCGAAACCGATCTTTGATCCGCTCGGATTCCTTCACCTCGCACTCGGGCGCGCGCATGCGGCCGTCGTCGGAATCGGGGGCAAGCTCGCGATTGATCTGCGGCCGCGCGCCACCTGCGCGGTCTGTCTCGTGCAGCGGCAGGAGGCCTACTGGGCCCATGTGGGCGACAGCCGCGTCTATCACCTGCGTGGCGGCTCCGTGCTCGCGCGCACGCGCGATCACAGCCACGTCGAGCAACTCCTGCGCGAGGGCTCGATCAAGGAGGAAGAAATTCCCGGCCACCCGATGCGCAACTTCGTGGAATGCTGCCTGGGCGGCGAGCCCGCGTTGCCGGAGATGTCGATTTCCCGGCGTGAGGCGCTCGAGGAGGGGGATGTCCTCCTCGTCTGCACGGATGGCGTCTGGTCGAACCTGAAGGATGCCGAGATCGCGGGCTTCCTCCGGCCCGGCAATGGCAGGGGCAACGGCAGTTGCAGCTCGTCCCTCGAGAAGCTGGTCGAGCGGGCGGTAGCCGCATCGACCCCGCACAGCGACAATGCGTCCGCAGCCAGCCTCGTCTGGCGCCACTGATCAGGTCAATCAGCCCATGATTCGTTCAGGCGGCCGCGCGGCCGACCAACTTCGACCAGTGCGCTTTACGCGCGGATATACCGCCCACGCGGAAGGCTCCGTGCTCTGCGAGTTTGGCGGGACGCGGGTGCTGTGCACGGCGAGCGTCGAGAACGGCGTGCCGCCGTTCCTGCGCAACAGCGGCAAGGGCTGGCTGACGGCCGAGTACGGGATGCTGCCGCGCGCAACGCACACGCGCTCCCCGCGCGAGGCTGCGCGGGGCAAACAGGGCGGCCGCACGCAGGAAATCCAGCGGCTCATCGGGCGGTCGCTCCGTGCCTGCATCGACCTCGGCGCAATCGGGGAGCGCACGATCACGATCGACTGCGACGTGCTCCAGGCGGACGGTGGCACGCGCACTGCCGCGATCACGGGCGGGTTCGTGGCGCTCGCCGATGCCGTGGACGCGCTGATCGAGCGCAGGATGCTCGGCGCCAATCCCCTGCATGGACAGATCGCCGCGGTCTCGGTCGGCATCGTCAAGGGCACTGCGGTACTCGACCTCGAGTACGCCGAGGATGTCGACGCCGAGACGGACATGAATGTCGTGATGAACTCCGGCGGAGCATTCATCGAGGTGCAGGGCACGGCGGAAGGCCACGCTTTTCGCCGCGAGGAACTCGATGCGATGCTGAACCTCGCCGTGATGGGCACCGCGCGACTCTTTGGCCTTCAACTCGAGGCGCGGGAGGAGACAAAGGGGACGCGCCCCTTTGC
>DAIRVV010000354.1:0-1952 GCA_036802645.1 Steroidobacteraceae bacterium | reverse complement strand
CGGCAGCATCCGTCTCGCCCTTCTTATCGGCCGGTTTGGCCTCGGATTTTTCATCCTTCGGTTTTTCGGCGGGCGGGCTCTCGCCAGCGGCGGGTTCCTTGTCGCCCGCGATGTTTCGCTGAGAGTCTTTCTCGTTCTTGAAATCGGTCTCGTACCAGCCGCCGCCCTTCAGGCGGAATACCGGCGCCGATACGAGACGGCGGAGCCTCGCGCGTCCGCAGGCCGGGCATTTCCGGAGCGGCCGGTCCGCCACTTTCTGGAGTTCCTCGTGATGATGACCGCAGGCGGCGCACTGGTATTCGTAGAAAGGCATCCGGTCATTTTCGCATAATCAGCGTGCCGTTCTTTGAATCCACCCGGATCGTGTCGCCCGGGCCGAAATCGCCCGCGAGGATCTTCTGCGCGAGCGGGTTCTCGAGCTGCTGCTGGATCGCGCGCTTGAGCGGTCTTGCGCCGTAGACCGGATCGAATCCCGCCTCACCCAGGAGGTCCAGGGCTTTCGAGTCGAGCTCGATCCGGATGTCGCGCTCCCCGAGACGGCGGCGCAGGTAGCCAGTCTGGATCTCGACGATCTTCCGGATGTGCTCGCGCGCGAGCGGGTGGAACACCACGATGTCGTCGATGCGATTGACGAACTCGGGGCGGAAATGCTGCCCGACGATTTCGAGCACCGCCTTTTTCATCTGCTCGTAGTTTTCCTCGCCCGCGAGCTCCTGGATCGCCTGCGAACCGAGGTTCGAGGTCATGATGACGACCGTGTTGCGGAAGTCGACCGTGCGGCCATGGCCGTCGGTCAGCCGGCCGTCATCGAGCACCTGGAGCAGCACGTTGAAGACGTCGGCATGCGCCTTCTCGATTTCGTCGAGCAGGATCACGGAATACGGACGGCGCCGGACCGCTTCGGTCAGGTAGCCGCCTTCCTCGTAGCCGACATAGCCCGGCGGCGCGCCGATCAGCCGTGCGACCGAATGTTTCTCCATGAACTCGGACATGTCGATGCGGATGAGCGCCTCTTCGGTGTCGAAGAGGAATTCCGCGAGCGCCTTGGTGAGCTCGGTCTTGCCGACGCCGGTCGGGCCGAGGAACAGGAAGGACCCATTGGGACGATTCGGGTCCGCGAGTCCGGCGCGCGAGCGGCGGATGGCGTCCGATACCGAGCGGACGGCCTCGCCCTGGCCGACGACGCGCTTTGCAATCGCCTCCTCCATCTTGAGCAGCTTCTCGCGCTCGCCCTCGAGCATCTTGGAGACCGGAATGCCGGTCCACTTCGACACGACTTCGGCGATCTCTTCCTCGCCGACCTCCGTGCGGACCAACTGCGGTGCCTTCGACACGGCCTGGTGCGCGTCCACGAGCCGCTTCTCGAGCTTCGGGATCGTGCCGTGCTGGAGCTCGGCCATGCGCGCGAGGTCACCCGCGCGGCGTGCGGCCTCGAATTCGGTCCGTGCGCGCTCGAGCTCTTCCTTGATGTGTGCCGCGCCCTGCTGGGACGCCTTTTCGGCCTTCCAGACTTCCTCCAGGTCGGCAAATTCGCGCTCGAGACCCGCGAGCGTCGCTTCGAGCTGCGCGAGCCGCTTGCGCGAGCTTTCGTCGTCTTCCTTCTTGAGCGCCTCGCGCTCGATCTTGAGCTGGATGACGCGGCGCTCGAGCCGGTCCATCTCTTCCGGCTTCGAGTCGATCTCCATGCGGATGCGGGAGGCCGCCTCGTCGATCAGGTCGATCGCCTTGTCCGGCAGCTGCCGGTCGCTGATGTAGCGGTGCGAAAGCGTAGCCGCGGCCACGATGGCAGGATCCGTGATATCGACACCGTGGTGGACTTCGTACCGCTCCTTGAGTCCGCGCAGGATGGCGATCGTGTCCTCGACCGAGGGCTCGTCCACCAGCACCTTCTGGAAGCGGCGCTCGAGCGCGGCGTCCTTCTCGACATGCTTGCGATACTCGTCGAGCGTGGT
>DAIRVV010000353.1:0-1969 GCA_036802645.1 Steroidobacteraceae bacterium | reverse complement strand
CGTGGCCCTTCCGGCCGCGCTTGCCGCGCGCGCGGCCTCGACGGCGACGGCTCCGCGCGTGATGAAGGTGGCGAGCGAGGCCCAGGCCCGCTACATACTTGGAAGCTCGCTCAATGGGCTCGAGCGTCAGCTCGCGCGTTGCGTCAAGAGCCTGAAAGAGCGCAGCTCTCACTGGCACCGCTACACTGCGACGCGCCGGCACTACGGCTCCGCCGACCTCGAGGCGAAATGTGCCTTTGTGACGGATGCGATCGCTGGCCTCAGGCCGCGGCGCACGCTCGACATTGGCGCGAACACCGGCGAGTACAGCGAGATCGCGGCGAGCCAGGGCGATGTCGTCGCGCTCGACATCGACGAGCGCTCGGTCGCCGCCATCTGGAAGCGCGCCCGCAAGCGCAAACTCCGGATATTGCCTCTTGTCGGCAACTTCGGTCGCCCGACGCCCGCGCTCGGCTGGCGGAACCGCGAAATCGATTCGCTGCTAGCCCGGGCGTCCGGCAATTTCGACCTCGTACTGATGCTTGCAGTAGTGCACCACCTGCGTGTGACCGAGGGCGTGCCCGTCGCGGAGCAGTTCGACGCGGTCGCGGCGATCACGCGGCGGCATCTCCTGGTCGAGTACGTGCCGGTGACCGACCCGATGTTCGCGGCAATCGCGCGCGGCCGCGAACCCCTCTATCCCGACTGCTTGCGGCCGGAGTTCGAGTCAACGCTGCAGCAGCGATTCCAGATCGAGCGCAAGCATGAGCTGCCGAACGGCCGCGTGCTGTACCTCGCGCGCCGCCGCCTCGCCTGATTCAAAGGGGACGCACCCCTCTAGAGGGGACGCACCTCTTTGCTGTGCTGCCGTTCCAGCTTCTCGAGATAAACACGAGCGCTCTCGATGACCTCGCGCGGCACGCCCGCTTTCTGTGCGACCTGCAATCCATAGCTCTTGCTTGCCGGCCCAGGCTTGACCGCGTGCAGGAACACGATGCCGTCGCCGTGCTCGGTGGCATCGAGATGAACGTTTTCGATGGACGGGATCTCCTCCGCGAGCTCGGTGATCTCGAAGTAATGCGTCGCGAAGAGCGTGAATGCGCGCAGCTGGTTCGCGATGTGGCTCGCGCAGGCGAAGGCGAGTGATAGTCCGTCGTAGGTACTCGTGCCACGGCCGATCTCGTCCATCAGCACGAGGCTCCGTTCAGTCGCCGCGTTCAGGATCACCGCCGCTTCGGTCATCTCGACCATGAAGGTCGAGCGGCCGCCCGCGAGATCGTCCGATGCGCCGATGCGCGTGAAGATACGGTCGAATGGCCCGATCTCGGCCCGCGTCGCGGGCACGAAGCTGCCGATCGAGGCAAGCACGAGGATGAGCGCGGCCTGGCGCATGTAGGTCGACTTGCCGCCCATGTTCGGACCCGTAATCACCAGCATGCGGCGAATGTCCGTGAGCTCGAGGTCGTTCGGCACGAAGGGATCGTCGAGCACGCGCTCGACAACGGGATGACGGCCAGCTTCGATACGAAGACCCGGTTCGTCGGAGAGCGTCGGTTCGACGTAGCGCAGGCTCACCGCGCGCTCCGCGAGGTTCGCGAGGACGTCTGCCTGTGCCAGCGCCGCGGCCATGCGCTTGAGCGGGGCGAGTTCATCCGTAAGGCGATCGAGCAGCCCGTCGAAAATCTCCCGCTCGCGCGCCAACGCGCGGTCGCGGCTGCCGAGCACCTTGTCCTCGAACTGCTTGAGCTCCGGCGTGATGTAGCGCTCCGCGTTCTTGACGGTCTGGCGCCGCAGGTAATCTGCCGGCGCGCGCTCCGACTGGCTCCGCGGCAGCTCGATGTAGTAGCCCTGGACGCGGTTGTACCCGACCTTGAGCTGGGTGAGCCCGGTGCGCCGCCGTTCACGCTCTTCAAGCTCGAGCAGCTTGTTGTCGGCGCCGGTCGCGATCGAGCGCAGTTCGTCGAGCGCGGCGTCGTAGCCGGCGCCGATG
>DAIRVV010000352.1:0-2014 GCA_036802645.1 Steroidobacteraceae bacterium | reverse complement strand
ATTCGCGAAGCGCGGCTGGCTCGAGTCGATATCGCGGCCGGAGGCGGCGCCACCCGCCGGCGCCGGACGTCCGGGCCCGGTGCTTACCGCAGACCAGGGAGCGGCGCTCGAGCGGATCGGCGCATCGTTGACCGGGTTTCACGCCTGGCTCCTCCATGGCGTCACCGGCAGCGGAAAGACCGAGGTCTACCTGCGGCTCATCGAGCGCGTGCTCGAGGCCGGTCGCGGCGCGCTCGTGCTCGTGCCCGAAATCGCGCTGACACCCCAGCTTGTCGCGAGATTCCGCGCGCGGCTTTCGGCCCCGGTCGTCGCCCTGCATTCCTCGCTGGCTGACGGCTCGCGGCTCGAGGCCTGGCGCGCGGCCGCATCGGGCCGGGCAAGCGTCGTGATCGGTACGCGCTCCGCCGTTTTCACGCCCATGCCGGCGCTCGGCCTCGTCGTCGTCGACGAGGAGCACGACGCCTCCTACAAGCAGCAGGAAGGCTTTCGCTACTCCGGCCGCGACCTGGCCGTTGCCCGCGCGCAGCGTGCCGGCATACCGGTCGTGCTCGGTTCGGCCACGCCTTCGCTCGAGACGCTCGCCAATGCCACCGCAGGCCGTTACACGAGCGTGTCGCTGCCAAAGCGCACGGGCCGCGCAGGCAAACCCCGCGTCACGGTCGTGGACCTGCGCGTGAATCCAGCGCGCGACGGGCTATCGAGGCCTGCGATCGCCGCGATCGAGCGGCATCTCTTCGATGCCGGCCAGGTGCTCGTGTTCCTGAACCGCCGCGGCTACGCCCCCACGCTCTTCTGTTCCGGTTGCGGCTGGATCGCACCCTGCGCATCCTGCGACGCGCGGCTCACCGTGCACCTGAAGCGCGCCCTCCTCGCATGTCACCACTGCGGCGCCGAGGAAACGATGCCATTTGCCTGCCCGCGCTGCGGCAACGAGCTCGCGCCAGTCGGTGAAGGCACGGAGCGGGTCGAGACGACGCTCACCCAGATGTTTCCATCCGCGCCGCTCGTGCGCATCGACCGCGACGTGATCCGGCGGCGTGGCGACATGGAGGAGGCGCTTGCATCCGTCGCCGACGGGCGCTCCCGGATCCTGCTCGGCACTCAGATGCTCACGAAAGGCCACGACTTTCCAGATGTCACGCTCGTCGTCGTGCTCGCGGCGGACCAGGGCCTCTTCGGCGCGGACTTCCGCGCGAGCGAGCGCCTCGCGCAGCAGATCGTGCAGGTCGCCGGTCGCGCTGGGCGCGCCGATCGCCCGGGCGAGGTCCTGATCCAGTCCGCCTATCCCGAGCACCCGCTGCTCAAGTGCCTCATCACCCAGGGATACGAGGGATTTGCATCGCTCGCCCTGGAGGAGCGGCGCGCGGCAGGCTGGCCGCCGTTCTCGCACCTCGCGCTGCTGCGCGCCGATTCGCCCGCACGCCCGGAGGCATTCGGCTTCCTGCACGCCGCGGAGGAAGTCGCGCCATCGGCTCGCGACCGGAATGTCCGCATCCTCGGCCCCGCACCGGCTGCAATGGCGCGGCGCGCGGGCCGCCATCGCGCGCAGCTCCTCGTCGAATCGCCGGCGCGCAGCGCGCTGCAGGTATTCCTCGCCGACTGGGTCGAGGAACTCGCGAAACTCCGCGTTCCGCGCTCGCTGCGCTGGTCGCTCGACGTCGATCCCGCAGAAGTCGATTGAGATAGAATCGCGCGCTTGAAAAACCGCATCGAAAATCTGGTGAACGCCGCGCTGGCCGCACTGCCGGCGGGGACAATCGGTGACGGGGGGATGCCCGATCCGGCGATCGAGCGCAGCCGCGACGTCGCGCATGGCGACTTCGCGACCGGCGTCGCGATGCGCCTCGCGAAGGCGGCGCGCACGAATCCCCGGGCGCTCGCCGCCAAGATCGTCGAGGCGCTGCCCGCCAACGAGCTGATCGCGAACACCGAGATCGCGGGCCCGGGATTCATCAATTTCTTCATGACGCCCGCCGCATGGCAGTCGGAGCTGCGCCGCGTGCTGGCCGAAGGC
>DAIRVV010000351.1:0-2015 GCA_036802645.1 Steroidobacteraceae bacterium | reverse complement strand
CAACGCGGCCAATCCGGACCGGCCTTTCGATTACCAGAAGGCGATCAACGAGATGGTGCACCGCTACATCGTGGGCGCACTCGGCGTCCTCGTGATCGGGCTCGCCGTGATCTCGGTGTGGAACCGCCGCGACCCGGCCCAGCCCCGGGTGCTGCCCTGGGTCATTGTCGCGCTGCTCGCCGTCCAGGCCCTGCTCGGCATGTGGACAGTCACGCTCCTCCTGAAACCGTTGATCGTGACACTGCACCTGCTCGGCGGACTGCTGACGCTGGCGCTGCTCTGGTGGCTCGCGCTCCGCCCCGCACGGCGCGAGCTGAAAGCGGCGGAGCGGCCGGTGCGCCGGCTCACCATCGCGGGACTCGTCGTATTGGTCGCGCAGATCACGCTCGGCGGCTGGACCAGCGCGAACTATGCCGCCGCGGCCTGCCCGGATTTCCCCACCTGCCAGGAATCGTTCTGGCCGCAGATGGATTTCGCGAATGGATTCGTGCTGTGGCGCGGGCTCGGTATCGACTACGAGGGCGGCGTGCTCGATGCGCCGGCCCGCGTTGCAATTCACTACACGCACCGACTCGGCGCGTATTTCACGGCAATCGTGCTCGCGCTCGTGGTCGCCGGCGCCTTGCGGCGGGGTCAGACGAGCCGGGCGAAACTCGCGGCAACGGCGGTCGCCGTCGCCGTCGTCATTCAGATTGCGATCGGGATGAATCTCATCTGGAAAGGCTGGCCGCTGTGGCTCGGCACCGCCCACAACGCGGGCGCCGTGCTGCTCGTGCTCGCGACGGTCGCGCTCCTGCGCTCCCTGAGCCCTCGCTCCGAAGTCGGCCGCTACCGGCCGTCATTCCGTTAGGCGATTCCGAGGTACTGGATCAGGACCGGGAGCCCGGCGACGGCCAGGGCCGCGCAGACCGCCAGTACCGAACGATTGAAGAGAAACATGGCCGCCCTCCTGTGAATACAGGAGCGAACTTACCGGTCGCGATTGTTCTGATAAACCACTCAATGTTGACTTCATTGTTCACTATTAGTGAATAATAGGGCCGTGCAAGCCCTGCAGGCCATGCAAGCATTCGCCCGGGTTGCCGAACTTGGGTCCTTCACCCGTGCGGCCGACGAGCTTGGCCTGTCGCGCGCCATGGTGAGCACGCATGTGCGGCGTCTCGAGCGGCGCTTCGGACTCAAGCTTCTCAACCGGACGACCCGAAAGGTGGCGGTCACGCCGGCAGGGTCCGATTACCTTGGGCATTGCCGCCGGGTCTTCGCCGAATTGGCCGCGGCGGAGGAAACGCTGCGGCGAGGCAAGGAACAACCGACCGGGCGCCTGCGCGTCGACGTCGCCGGTTCCTTCGGCCGGCACATCCTTTTGCCGGCGCTGCCCGAATTCCTCGTGCGTTATCCCGGAATCGATCTCGAGCTGCGCTTCAACGAACGGGTCACCGACCTGGTGAAGGAAGGCATCGACCTCGCCGTGCGTGGCGGCAAAGTCACCGATCCCAACCTCGTGGCCCGGCCGGTCTCGCGCTCGCGCTGGATCTTCTGCGCCTCCCCGGCATACCTCGCCCGCCACGGCCGTCCCAATTCGGTGGCGGACCTCGCCCGCCACGCCTTGATCGGCGGTACCACTGCGGAATCCTTCCAGCCGAGGCCCTGGCTGTTCCCGGAGGGCATCGAGCCACCAGAAAGACTCTCATTCGGCATCACGATCAACGAGACAGAGGCCGTGATGCTGGCGGCGGCGAACGGCGCCGGAATCGCGCAGACGCTGGACCTCATGGCGTCCCGTGCGCTCATGGAGGGGCGGCTGCAGATCGTGCTGCCCGATTTCACCCAGCCCGGCCCGCCGCTCTCGATCGTCCATACGCAGGCGGCCGAGCGCCTCGCACGCGTGCGCGTCTTCTCCGATTTCCTGCGCGGACTGGTACGGGAAGTCGCGCGACGGGCGCGCGAAGCGACCGGCCTCGCGGAGCTCAAAGGGGACGGTCACTTTTAAAGGGGACAGACACATTTGCGGTTTC
>DAIRVV010000350.1:0-2026 GCA_036802645.1 Steroidobacteraceae bacterium | reverse complement strand
GCGACTACCGCCGTCGCGCCGGCGGCATCGGCCGTGCGCAGGCAGGCGCCGAGGTTGTGGGGGTCCGACACGCCGTCGAGCACGAGCACGAGGGCGGGCGTCGTGAGTCCGGTCAGGAGATCGAGCAGTCGATTTTCGTCGAGTGGCGCGCTCGGGCGTACTTCCGCGACGACACCCTGGTGGGCAGCACCACCCGTCTGCTGGTCGAGCACTGCGGTTGTCGAATCCATCGGCCGCAATCCCCGCGCGGCGGCGATCTCGCGCAGCTCCCGGACGCGCGCGTCATCACGCGCGACGGCGATGGACAGGCGAAGCACATCGGCAGGTCGGCGGGTAAGCACCGCCCGCACGGCATGGAGGCCGTAGACGATCGAGCCGCTCACTTGTGCCGCGCCGGCGCCTTGGCGGTGCGGCGCCGCGGATGGTGATGGGTTCCGGTCTTCGCGATGTGTTCAAAGTCGATCTTGCGCTCCGCCGAGTCCACGCGCACGAGCCGGACCCGCATTTCATCGCCGATCGAGATGCGAAGCTTCGTACGCTCCCCGACCAGCGTCCTGTCGCGCTCGTGGAAATGGAAATAGTCCGCCGGCAGCGCGGTCACGTGCACGAGCCCGTCGATCTGCATCTCCTTCAACTGCACGAACACGCCGAACTCCGCGACGCCCGTGGCAACGGCATCGAACTCCTCGCCGACGCGCGGCCGCATGTACTCGCACTTGAGCCAGGCAACGACGGAGCGGGCCGCCTCGTCCGCGCGCCGTTCGCGAAGTGAGCATTCCTGGCCGAGCGCCTCCATCTCGCGGGCGGAATGCACGAAGTTCGACGCGGTGCCGCCGGCAAGCGCGTGGCGGATCCCGCGATGCACGAGCAGGTCCGGATAGCGCCGGATCGGCGAGGTGAAGTGGGCATATTCCTCGAGCGCGAGACCGAAATGGCCGATGTTGAGCGGCTGGTAGAGCGCCTGCGGCAATGAACGGATGATCGCGTTCTCCAGCACGCCGGCGTCCGGGCGCCCCGAGATCCCGGCCAGCACTTTCTGCAGACGCGCGGGTTTCAGGTCCCCGCCGATCTCGAAATGCACGCCGCGCATCGACAGGAATCGCTTCAACTCCTCGATGCGGTCCTCGTCCGGCTTGCCGTGAATCCGGAAAAGTGCGGGCAGCTTGCGCTTCTTCAGAAAGCCGGCAGCTTCGACATTCGCCGCAATCATGCATTCCTCGATCAGGCGATGCGCGTCGTTGCGCGGGTATGCGCGGATATCAGTGACCTGGCCGGCGGAATCGACGAGCACCTTGACCTCGGGCGCCTCGAAATCGAGCGCGCCCCGGCGCACGCGCTGCTTGCGGAGCGCGAGATAAACGCGATGCAGGCAATCGAGGACCGGCGCGGCCGCAGAAAGCGCGCCGCGCGACGCCGGTTCCCGGCCATCGAGGTGCGCGGCCACGCGCGTGTAGGTGAGCCTTGCCGCGGAGCGCATCACCGCCGGATAGAAGCGGCTGCGCGAGACGTCGCCGGCGCGCGTGACCTGCATGTCGCAGACCATGCAGAGCCGGTCGACATCGGGCATCAGAGAACACAGCTGATTCGACAGCTCCTCCGGAAGCATCGGCAGCACGCGGTTCGGGAAGTAGACGGACGTCGCGCGCTCGCGCGCTTCCTTGTCGAGCGCCGTGCCCGGGCGGACGTAGTGGCTAACATCGGCGATCGCGACGATCAGGCGAAAGCCGCCGGCGCTCTCCTCGGCCCAGACCGCGTCGTCGAAATCGCGGGCATCCTCGCCGTCGATGGTCACGAGCGGCATCCTGCGCAGGTCCTCGCGCCCGGCGAGCGCAGCCGGCGTCACCTCGCGCCCGTAATCGCGGGCTTCAGCGAGTGCTTCGGGTGGGAAGGCATGTGAAAGTCCATGCGAGGCGATCGCGAGGTCGATCGCCGTGTCGGCGCCGCCGCCCTCGGGGAGGACGCGGAGCACGCGACCGACCGGATCGCGATTACGGCTCGGCTGCTCCGTGATCTCGACGACCGCAAG
>DAIRVV010000349.1:0-2143 GCA_036802645.1 Steroidobacteraceae bacterium | reverse complement strand
CGTTTGTTCCGCGGCGTTCGCCGCCGGGGTGAGAAGCGCCAGCATGGCCGCGGCGACGACTTGCATGATCCGCTCGACGCGCATGACGTGTCTCCTCTAGCCTGCGGGGACCAAAATAGTGGCGCCAGCCGGGGCGGCGCGGCGCGCGCGACGCGACCGGCCGTGCGGCGGATGAGACGGGCCGGTGTCAGAGGCTGAATGCGGCGCGGATCAGCTCGCAGCGCAGGTCGTCAGCGGGGCCGCTGACTTCGATGACGTCGAAGCGCGCCGGCAGTTTCGCAAGCGGCGGATTCCTCGCGAGCAGGACCCGGGCGGCGCGGATGATGCGGTTGCGCTTGGCGATCGTGATGCTCGCGGCGGCGCCTCCGTAGAGATCGGAAGCGCGGTAGCGCACTTCGACGATGGCGAGCACGCCTTCGTCGATCGCCACGAGATCGAGCTCACCGCCTTTCGCGCGGAAATTCGTCGTGAGAATCCTGTATCCCTGACGCTCGAGATGACACGCCGCCGCGGCCTCGGCTGCGCGGCCGAGGGCCAGATGCGGCGCAGTGCTCACGGGATCGGTGCGGTGGACGGAGCAGCCGGCCAGGGCACGACTCGACCGCCGACGACCTGCGCCCAGTCGAGCTCGCGCCGCACGCGGCCGCGTCCGTCGACTGCGAGCCGCCCGGTCAAGCCGGGAAGCGGGGCGAGGCTCCCGCTCCGCATCCGCGGCAACTCGTTGACCAGCCGGAACGCGTCGTAGCCGAAAGCATAAAGCCGACCGAGTTGGCCGCTGCGCCCGGGAAACACGCGATCCGCCGTGTCATGCGCGGCGGCCGAGGCTCCTTGCGGATCGAGCACCCAGGGCATGTCCGGAAAGATCACGCCGTCGAGATCCACATTGCCCGATCCTGCCGGATCGTAAACGTCCGACGTCGCGTACATCGGCAGCGCACTCGCGTAGTTGAAGCGCAGCTGCGTGCGGATCAGACGCCCGTGCACGGGTTGTGCGGCGACGAAGATGAACTGCGCGTCCGGGCGCGGCGCACTACCGCGCTGGCCCGTCGTGCGAAGCAGGCGGCGCAATGTCTCGTTGAAGTCCGCCGTCGACGGCAGATAGTCCCCCTGGTCCACGACCTGGCCGCCCGCCGCCGCGAATTCCTCGGCGAACGCGGCGTGAACGCGCCGGCCCCAGTCGGATTGCGGCACCAGCGTCACGCCGCTCGTGCGGCCGTCGGCGGCGACACGCCGTGCAGCGAGTCGCGCCTCGTCCTCCGGCGACAGCGCGTACTGGAAGAAACGGTCCGGCACTTCCACGCCATCTGGCAGGAAGTTGAGCGCGAGCGTCGTCGCGCGGCCGTCCGCAAGCGCTGCGAGCCCGGCAACTTCCTCGCGCGTGAGGGGGCCGACGACGAAATCGCTGCCGTCTGCGAGTGCCTGGAGGTAGGCGGACGGCGCGTCGCGCTCGGCGACGTCATAGATGCGCAGCCGCGGCCGCGACGAGCTGCCGTCGTCATAGTAGGCGGCGAGGAATCCGTCCCTCACGGCGCTGCCGGCCGATGCCGCGCGCCCGGACAGTGGCAGGAGCAGCGCAACTTGCCGGGGCCGCTCGCCTGGAGCGACGGGCGGGTCGGATACGCCTTTCCACAGCGCATCGCTCGCCGGATGCGCTGGATAGCGCTCACGCCAGGCCTGCAACCGGCGCTGCGAGCCGAGCGCGCCGGACTTCGCGTCGGCGAGGATGCGCCCGAGCTCGAGCCAGCCGGCGAGCACCGGGTCCGCGCCCGTGGGTGGCCGCGCGTCGCCACCGCGCAGCACCGCGGCCTGAATTCCATCCAGGATCAGTCGCTGGTTCGCCTGGCGGTCGGCGGCATTCGCCAGCAGCTTGTCGCGGGCGATCAGGCTCGCCACCGCGTCCGCGACGCGAAGGTTGGCGAACTGCACGCGGGCACGCGTGAAGAGAGTCGCCTGGTCGTCCCCGGAAATTCCGCGCAGGATCTCGGCCGCACGCGCCGTGTCTCCGCGCGAGAGCGCGATCTCCGCATCGAGCCGGCGCTGTTCGCGTGTGTCCGCGGCGGAGAGCGGAGCAGCCAGGTTCGCCATTGCCGTCTCGGCTGCCGCGATGTCGGTGGCCCGCAGCCACTCGCCGGCCGCCGCGAGC
>DAIRVV010000348.1:0-2155 GCA_036802645.1 Steroidobacteraceae bacterium | reverse complement strand
CGCGAAGCTTCGCGGCGAGCGCGTCGTCGTTCGTCACGCACATGCCGGCGTTGCCGAAGGCGCCGAGGTTCTTGGTCGGGAAGAACGACAGGCAGCCGATGTCGCCGATACCCGCGGCGCGGCGGCCGCCGGGACACTCGGCGCCGATGGCCTGCGCGGCGTCCTCGATCAGGGCCAGACCGAAGCGGCTTGCGAGTTTGGTGAAGCCCTCCATGTCGGCCGGCTGCCCATAGAGATGCACGGGCAGGATCGCGCGCACGCGCCCCCCGGTCTTGCGGTTGTAGACCTGGTCCGCCCGGCGCTCGCAGTCCTTCTCCAGGAACTGTTCGACGAGGTCGACCCGCAGGTTGTACGTGATGGGATCGATGTCGAGATAGACGGGGCGCGCGCCGACGCGGGCGACCGTTCCGCCGGTCGCGAAAAATGAATACGGCGACGTGATGACTTCATCGCCCGGGCCGAAGTCGCAGGCCATCAGCGCGACCAGCAGTGCGTCGGTGCCGGATGAGAGCCCGATGCCGTGATTCGCGCCACTGTATGCGGCGACCAGGGATTCCAGCTCCCTGACCGCGGGCCCAAGGATGAACTGCTGCGAGCTGGCAACCTTGAGCAGCGCCACATCGATCTCGGTCTTCAGCGCCAGGTACTGCGGCTTGAGGTCGAGCAAGGGAACCCGGGTCGTGGACGCCTTGTTCATGGTCAGTCCGTACGACCCTTGCGTCCGTAGTTGTCGTCGAGACGGACGATGTCGTCCTCGCCGAGGTAGCCGCCGGACTGCACCTCGATGATCTGCAGCAGGTCGGTACCCGGGTTCTCGATGCGGTGCACCGCGCCGATCGGAATGTAGGTCGACTGGTTCTCCTCGAGGAGGAACACTTCTTCGTTGCGCGTGATGCGTGCGGTGCCCTTCACGACGACCCAGTGTTCCGCGCGATGCTGGTGCTTCTGCAGCGACAGCACCGCCCCCGGCTTGACCGTGAGCCGCTTGACCTGGAAGCGCGGACCCGCGTCAACGCTGTCGTAGCTGCCCCAGGGCCGGAACACCTCGCGATGCAGGTTGGGCTCGGTGCGGCCTGACCTCTTCATGCTTTCGACCAGGCGCTTCACATCCTGCACGCGCCGCTTGGGCGCGACCATTACGGCATCCTTGGTCTCGATGACGACGTGTTCGTCGAGTCCGACAACGGCCACGAGCCGGTCGGTGGAGTAAAGCAGGCAATTGCGGGTGCCTTCCGCGACCACGTCGCCGCGCGTGACATTGCCCGCGGCATCCGGAGGCAGTGCATCCTGCAAAGAGGCCCAGGAACCGACGTCACTCCAGCCGGCAGCCAGCGGCACGACGGCGGCGCGGCTCGTTTTTTCCATCACGGCATAGTCGATCGAGTCGGCGCGGCAGGACTCGAAGGCCGCCTTGTCCAGGCGCACGAAATCGAGGTCACGCACGGCGGAGTCGAATGCCTTGCGGCTGGCCGCGAGCATCGCGGAATCGAGCCGCCCCAGTTCGTCGAGGTAAGCCTTTGCGGGCAGCAGGAACATGCCGCTGTTCCACAGGTAGTCGCCGCTCGCGACGAGCGTCTTCGCGCGCGCGGCATCTGGCTTCTCGACGAACTCGGCCACGTCGTGCACGGCGCCGCGAGCGGGGCCCTGACGGATATAGCCGTAACCCGTTTCGGCATGGGTCGGGACGATGCCGAACATCACGAGGCGGCCTTCCCGGGCTGCAGGGATCGCAGTCTCGACGGCCTTGCGAAACGCCGCGACGTCCTTCAGCACGTGATCGGCGGGCAATACCAGCAGGAGCGCATCGCCGGAGCCGGCCGCGAGCGCCGCGATCGCGACCGCAGGCGCCGTGTTCCGCCCGATCGGCTCGAGAATGATGGAGCGCGGCTCGATGCCCACCTGCCGCAACTGCTCGGCGACCAGGAAGCGGTGTGCCTCATTGCAAACGACGACCGGCGCCGTGACCTCCGGCAGGCCGGCTGACCGGAGCGCGGTGTCCTGGATCATCGTCCTGTCACCGACCAGCGGCAGGAACTGCTTGGGATACATCTCGCGCGACAGCGGCCACAAGCGCGTCCCGGCGCCGCCCGAAAGGATGACTGGGATGAGCATCGTGCTAGCTCTTCAGGCGTCCATGGGCTTCGAGATAGCGGAT
>DAIRVV010000347.1:0-2183 GCA_036802645.1 Steroidobacteraceae bacterium | reverse complement strand
GTGAGCTGGCCGCTGCGGCGCGCCAGTACGATTGAAGTGCGCAAGCTGCGTCCGCTTCTGCGACCAGCCGTGCCGCGACCGGGACAGGGCGTTGCGCGTCCCGGTGAATCTTGAATAACTTGGCCGGATGAATCTCGATCTCCTGCGCGGGAATCGGAACCTGCTGTTCTGGGGCCTGCATACGCTCGGCTGGAGCGCCTACGGGCTCGCCCAGTTCGTGGGCTCCGCGGTCTACGGCAAGGAGCCGGGCTATGTGCAGGTGATCGCGATTGCCGCGATCGCCGGGTTCCTGCTGTCGGCGCCGCTCCGCTGGCTCTATCGCAGGCTCTGGACCGTCGGGCCGCGCGCCATGCTGATCGGTTCGCTGGTCGTCTGCTGGGTGATCGCGCTCGGCTGGCGCGCGATCATCAACACCGCCTACATCACGATCGTCGGGCCGGAATGGGCCATGGAACACGCGCCGAAGCCGCTCGAGATCTTCGTCGGCACGCTCTCTTCGATGGCGTTGCTTCTCTGCTGGACCGGCGCCTACTACGGCGTGAAGTTCTACGAGCGCCTGCAGCTCGAGCGCGAAGCGACCCTGAAACAATCGGCCCTGGCGCAGGAGGCGCAGCTCAAGATGCTGCGTTATCAGCTCAATCCTCATTTCCTCTTCAATACGCTGAATGCGATCTCGACGCTGGTGCTGGACGGGCAGAACCGCACCGCAAACCTCGCGGTCTCGCGCCTTTCGGAATTCCTGCGCTACACGCTCGACCAGGACCCAATGAAGAAGGTCACGCTGCGCCAGGAACTCGACGCCCTCAATCTGTATCTCGGCATCGAAAAGCTGCGCTTCGGTGACCGGCTGCGCCTGGAATTCGACGTCGACGAGCGCGCCGAGTCGGCGCTCGTGCCGTCGCTGCTCCTCCAGCCACTGGTCGAGAATGCGATGAAGTACGCGATCGCGCCGAGGGAGCAGGGCGGCGCGGTCACGATCATCGCCGGGATCGAGGGGGGTGGGCTGCGTCTCGCGGTCGTGGACGACGGCCCGGGCCTGTCCGGCGCGGTGGCGAACTCGAACGGCCGCGGCGTCGGCTTGCGCAATACGCGCGAACGGCTCAAGGTGTTGTACGGTGACGCGCACGCGGTCGAGGTTGCGGAAGCGTCGCCCGGACTGCGTGTCGAGATGCGCCTGCCGCTGGAAGTCTGAGTCAGGGGTTCCCCGGGTGGCCGGACCGATTCGCTCGATCATCGTGGACGACGAGCCACTCGCAAGGCGGGGTCTCGAGCTGCGGCTGCGCGCCTTTCAGGATTTCGAGATCGTGGGGCAGTGCGCGAACGGGCGCGAAGCGCTCGACGCGGTCACTTCGCAGGCGCCCGACCTTATGTTCCTCGACATCGAGATGCCCGGCATCGACGGTTTCGAGGTGCTGCGCCGCATACCGCAGACCAGCATGCCGATGGTCGTCTTCGTGACCGCCTTCGACCGCTATGCGATCGAGGCATTCGACGCGCATGCGCTCGACTACCTGCTGAAGCCCCTGGTCGACGAACGGCTCGAACGCACGCTCCTGCACGTGCGCGACCAGTTCGCGCAACGCAAGTCTGTCAAGCACCGCGAGCAGCTCGTCGCATTGCTCGCGAGCATGACGGGCGCGGGCCAGCTTGACGCCGAGGAACTGCTGGCGCGCGGCACGGCAGGGATGCCGCGCCGGTTCCCGGAGGTGCTGCCGATCCGCCTCGGCCGCGAAACAGTGCGGCTGCCGGTCGCGGCGATCGAGTGGGTCGATGCCGCCGGGGATTACATGTGCGTGCACGCGGAGGGGCGCACGCACGTCGTGCGCGCAACCATGAAGCAGTTCGAGGAGCGCCTCGATCCGGCCGACTTCCAGCGTATTCATCGCTCGACGATCGTGAACATCCGGCGTATCCGCAAGCTGAAGCCCCACACCAATGGCGAGTACTTCCTGACGCTGGAGGGCGGGCACGAGCTCAAGCTCAGCCGCAGCTATCGCGACCGCCTGGCGCGGATTCTCGGGACGGGCTGAAGGGCGAGGGCGATCCGCTTTTGGGTTTTGTTGAAGGACCACCCACTATGAATGGAGACCCTCATCTAGGCCATTTACGGGGACGTATTATAAAGGATGCATGGTTCAGAATTAAGACACTTCAGAAGAACAAAGTGGTATTCCGGGCTGGAT
>DAIRVV010000346.1:0-2186 GCA_036802645.1 Steroidobacteraceae bacterium | reverse complement strand
CCTTCTTCCAGTTGCCGGTCGTCTTTCAGCCTATCGCGCCTGCGGAAAAGCCGCCGGCCCAGGCGGGTTGCGGCTCGTAGCTCAGCACGAGCGGCGGGGAAGTCTGGCCGTCCGGCCAGAAAAAGTGACAATCGACCGGGATCTTCGCGGCGCGCCCGAGCGGCGCGTGCGAGAACTCCATCTCGATGCCGATGCGCGTCGTCCCGTCCGCGGGGAGGCTGCCGGCGTACTCGCGAGCGTCCAGCGGCGGAAGATTCCCGGCCACCGGAAACACGCGCACGGCCCTGGCGCGGATCTCGCCGTCCGCGACTTCCGGCGGATTGACGGCCATCTCGAACGAGGCCTTTGCGATAGATTCTTCCGCCGCCTTGCACTCGACTTCGTAGTTGCCTGGCGTCCACGGCTGGTCGGTAGCGGCGCCGAACAGCAGGTTGGCGCTCTGTGCCTCGGTCTTGCCTGCGAAGAACTCGAACTCCATCGGCCGTTCCGCGGGAATGACACTGCCATCGGGCTTCTTCATCGTGCAGGCGAGCGCGACCGTCGATGAGGCTTCCGGCGCCGCATATGTCGCCGAAACTTCGACGCCGAGCCTGCGCGTGCGGATCGCATCGAAGCGCGTCATGTAGACCCGACGGGTTACAGGCAGAATCTGTCCGTCGGCCTGCTCGAAAAAGCGGAGCGACGCCTGTTCGAATGACGGTTCGGCGGCCGCGAGAGCAGGCAGCAGCAATGCGGCCGCAAATGATCTCCTCATGAAGCCATTCTACAAAAACCTGCTGATCGGACTCGTGGTGGCGGCAGCGATCGGCGGCATGTATCTCGTCGATCCGATTCCGCAGGATCCGGCGTATCACGATTTCGCGGACAAGCGCGCGTTTTTCGGCGTGCGGAATTTCTGGAATGTCGCAACGAACCTGCCATTCCTGTTCGTCGGTGCGATCGGCCTCGCAGGCAGTGTCCGGCTCGCATCGCCGGATCTGCGGTTCCACTACACGCTCTTCTGCACGGCGGTGATGCTCGTTGCCGCAGGCTCGGCCTGGTATCACCTCGATCCGTCGACAGCGGCACTCGTCTGGGACCGGCTGCCGATGACCGCCGCATTCATGACGCTGCTCTCCGCCGTGCTGGCCGACCGGGTCTCGTGGGTCGTCGGCCGCGCACTGTTGTGGCCGCTCATCGTCATCGGCATCGCGAGCATCGCGTGGTGGGTGCGGACGGAAGCCGCGGGCCAGGGCGACCTTCGGCCTTACGGGCTCGTGCAATTCCTGCCGATGCTGCTCGTGCCGATGATGCTGCTGCTATGGCGCGGCGAGGGAATCCGGGCTCCGCCGGTCTGGATGGCCTTCGGCGCGTATGCGGCGGCGAAGCTCGCGGAGCAGTTCGACCGGCCGATACTCGAGTCGACTGCAATCCTCAGCGGGCACAGCCTCAAGCACCTCTTCGCGGCGCTCGCGACCTGGTGGATCGTCCGCGCGTTTCAGAGATCGCCGGCGAGCGCCTTGTAGAGGGCGGCGAGGGCGGTTGCCCGGCGCGTCTCGGCCTGGACGTGCTGGTCCTCGAGATCGATCTGCGTGCGCTCGGCGTCGAGCACGGCCAGGTAATCACCGGCACCGACGTCGTAGCGCATCCGCGCCAGCCGCGCGGCTTCGCTCGCGGCTTCCGCGCCGGCGCGCAGCTCGTCCTCCGACTGGTTGGCGGACCTGAATCCCGCGAGCGCATTCTCCGTTTCTTCGAGTGCCTGCAACACGGTCTCCTGGTACAGCGCGATGGCGCCGGCCCGGCGCGCCTGCGCCGCCTTGACATTCTGAGTCACGCGGCCGAAGTCCAGGAAGCTCCAGCTGATCGATGGCCCGTAGCTCCAGCGCTCCGCGGAATCCTCGCCGATCTGTTCCCTCGTCGCGGCGGTCCAGCCAAAAGAGCCGAGCAGCTCGACTTTGGGGAAATATTCCGCGATCTCGTCCCCGACATCGTGCGTCACCGCGGCCAGCTCGCGCTCGGCTGAGCGGATGTCGGGACGGCGCTTGAGCCATTGCTCGGGCGTCCCGGTCGCGGCGAGCACCGGCAATTCCGGAATCCCGGTCGCGGGTGAAATCGACGCGCGCAGTGTGGCGACCGGCCAGGCCGTCAGCACCGACAGCCGCTGCTCCTGGCGCACCAGTTCCGCCTCGGCATCTGGGACAGACGCG
>DAIRVV010000345.1:0-2191 GCA_036802645.1 Steroidobacteraceae bacterium | reverse complement strand
AACTGCGCGTTGCCGGCATTCAGATGCCCCGCCAGCGTGGTGATCTGGGCCACCAGCTCTGGCGTCGAGACCGACGAAAACCTCTTTTTCATGGCGCGCTCCGATGGGCTGTTTTTATGTACAGTATTCTATCATAAAACCAAGCAAATGCAATGGGTTACAAGCGAAAAACCGACCTCAATTCTCCGGTATTTCCTCGCAAGCCCGCCCTGATCGCGCCGCGACCGCGTCAGAAATCCGTAAGAAAAGCATCCGGGCGTGCGAAGGACTTCGGGCGCCCACCGGCGCCCAATGGGTCCCGGGCAATACGCCATGGGAGCCACTGTGACCCGTTATCTCTTGATCGAATCGCGCGATCCTTGCGGGTCGACCGACCACGCCCGGCGTTGCGAGCTGGCAGCGGCTCTCCGCGCGGACGGAGCGGACGTGACGCTGTTCCTGGTTGAGAACGCCGTACTGGGCGCGCGCCGAGCGTCGCGCCCGCAGGCGCTCGAAAAGCTTGCGAAGCGCGGCGTGCAGGTGCTCGTCGACGAATTTGCGCTCCGCGAGCGCGGCATCGCGAGCGCCGAGATCTCGCCTGCGGTGAAACCCGCGGACCTCGCGGCGCTGGCGGGCCTCCTCGCCTCTGGCGCCCGGGCGACCTGGAATTAGGAGTCCGCATGAACAACGCGAAGAATCTGGCATTTCTGCTGATGGATGCGCCCTTCGAGCAGGCCCGCACGGCCACCGCGTTTCGGCTCATCGACGCGACGCTGCGAGCCGGAATGGGCGTCCGTGTCTTTGCCTACGAAGGTGCGGTCGGCCTCGCGGTCACGCGGCAGAAGCCCCACGCCAACGCAATCCACGGGCGCACGCTCGAGGAAGAGGCGCACCCGACGCCCCATGCATGGATCAACGCGCTTGCCGATCTTGCCAGGGAGCAGGGCCTGCCGTTCGAGTGGGTCAATTGCGGCTTGTGCGTGGACGAGCGTGGCGCAGACGAGGCCGTGCCATCGGCTCGCCGCGGTTCGCCGGCCGACTTCTGGAAGATGGCCCAGGAATCCGTCAACACGCTCGTTATCCCCACCCGGTAATCGAGAGGCATCGACATGCGAGTCCTGCAGATCATCGAATCCGCTTACCGCGCGACGCTCGAGGAACAGGACGACACGGTGCTCTGGTTCACGCGCGCGCTGCGCGCGGCCGGCGCGCAGGCGGACGTCCTGTTGCAGGGCAGCGCCGTCAGCTACGCCGTGCGGGCGCAGGATGCGAGTGGCCTCCGTCTCGGCGCCTGGCAACAGGCCCACCCGCCCGCGATCCCCGGGGAGATAGCAGCTCTCATCGGAAGCGGGGCGCGCGTCGCGGCGATCAAGGAAGATCTCGACGACCGCGGCATCACGGCCGGCCAGCTGGTCGCGGACGTCGAGCTCCTGGGCCGCAAGTCCGTGGCCGGGCTGTTCGGCCAGTACGCCCACGTCTGGAAGTGGTGATTGCTCTAGGCGTTCCAGCCGATTCGGCGCAAGAGCCCTTTGAAATGCCGGTCGCCGCGCAGGCCGTCGAACACGGGTTCAGAGTTCAGCTCGATGAGGTCGGGATTGCCGCCTTCGTAGGCGATTTCGAGCCAGTCGAACGCGCGCGCACGGTCGCCGGCCGCGGCATGGATCTTCGCAATGTTGTAGGGCAGCACGTAGCGCCGGCCGCGCGCGGCTTCGAGTTGCTTCGCGATGCGGGCCGCGCCCGGAGAATCGCCGCTCGCGGCAAAGGCCATCGCGAGCATCGCCCTGGTTTCGGTGCTGCCGTCGGCGAGACGCGTCGCGAGGCGCAGCTCCCGGATCGCATCGGTGAACCGCCGCTGCTGCACGCGCACGAGCCCGAGACGCAGATGCGGCAGGAAATGCCCCGGGGACGCCTCGATGACGTCGACGAGTATGCGGCTTGCGCGATCGTACTCGCGGGCGAGGTAAAGGATCATCGCGAGCGATGCGCCGATGACCGGTGACAGCGGATCGAGGCGGCGGGCGTTTTCGGCCGCGGCGATGGCCGCGTCGCGACGCCCCTGGCTCATCAGGAATTCGGCGTACCAGTAGTTGACGATGGCGAGCGATGGGCTGAGCTCGATCGCGAGCCGGAACCCCGCATCGAGCCCGACCCAGTCCCAGTCGTGCAGGCGCACGTGCGCGAGCGAAGCGTGCGCGTCGCCGAGCTCGCCGTC
>DAIRVV010000344.1:0-2200 GCA_036802645.1 Steroidobacteraceae bacterium | reverse complement strand
CGCGATCTCGCGCGCAGCGCCGGGCCGGTCGCGCTGCACGGCCGACGCATGAGCGCCGAGCAGGCGCGCGGCCTCGCCGGGATGCGGGGTCAGGATCCAGTCATCGCGCTTTCGCGGCTGCGCGGCCAGGAGGCGAAGCGCATCGGCATCGACGACGATCGGGCGGCCAGCGCCCACTGCGGCATCGAAGGCGCGGCGCGCGCTGCGGTCGCTGCCGAGTCCCGGTCCGATGGCAATCGCGTCGGCATTCGCAAGAAGTCGCGCAAAATCCTCGCCGAAATCGATGACTCTCGCGATGATTTCCGGCCGGGCCGCGACGATCGGGCCGGCGCCCTCCTCGTTCGTCGCGACGGTCACGAGGCCCGCACCGGTTCGAAGCGCCGCCTCGCCCGCAAGCCGCGCGGCGCCCGCCATGGCGAAGCCGCCGACGACCAGGACGCGGCCGTGCTCGCCTTTGTGCGCCGTGCGTCGCCTGGAAGGAAGCGCGGCCGCAGCGAGGCGACCGTCCATGCGCCGCAACACCGGTGTCTCTGCGTCCCGGACGCTGGCCGGAATCTCGAGACCCGCGATCTCGAGCGCACCGACATATTCGGGTGCGGCCCCGAGGAAGTGGCCGCTCTTCAGCGCGATGAACGCGAGTGTCCGGGTCGCGCGGATCGCCGCGTCCCGCGGCAGGCCCGTGTCCGCATCGAGGCCCGAAGGAATGTCGAGCGCGAAGACCGGAATCCCTGCGCGATTGACGCTCTCGATGCATTCGAGATATTCGTCTTCGACCGGCCGATCGATCCCGGTGCCGAGCAATGCATCGACGACGAGGCCTGCGCCCTCGAGCGAGTCCGCCTCGAACTCATCCGCGAGTCCCCCATCGGCCGCGAATTCCGCGTGGGCCCGGGACGCGTCGCCGCGCAGACGCTTCGGATCCGCGAGTGCAAACACGCGGACGTCGATTCCCGCCGCGCGCGCGAGCCGCGCCAGCATGTATCCATCTCCCGCGTTGTTGCCGGCGCCGCAGAGCACTACAAGGCCTGATGTTTCCGGCCAGTGCCGGCGCATGATGCTGAAAGCCGCGCTGCCGGCGCGCTGCATCAGCGTATAGCCGGCGATCCCGGCCCTTTCGATTGCGTGCCGGTCCATGGCTCGTACTGAAGCGGCCGAATAGACCTCGGCGGGCAGTGGTTCCATCGGCGCGATTATACTGGCCGCAGCCCTTCACCCGGCCTCACATGGCAAGCAAGCTCACCGCCGAAGATCTCACGCGACTGCGAGAGAGGCTCGACGGATTCGCCCGCGAACTCGGTTTCGACCAGGTCGGCGTCGCGGGCATCGATCTGTCCGAAGACGAATCCAATCTCCAGCGCTGGCTCGCGGACCAGCGCCACGGCGGCATGGAATACATGGCGCGCCACGGGCTGCGCCGCAGCAGGCCGGACGAACTCGTACCCGGCACGATTCGAGTCGTCAGCGTGCGCATGGCCACCTCCGCGCCCGACGCGGTGTCCGCGGCCGATGTGCTGGCCGACGGCCGCAAGGGCTATGTCGCGCGCTACGCGCTCGGCCGCGACTATCACAAGGTGTTGCGCGGCCGGCTTGCGGAGCTCGCGTCGAAGCTCGAGGCCGAGATCGGCCCCTTCGGTTATCGCGCGTTCGTGGATTCGGCGCCTGTGATGGAGAAGCCGCTCGCGCGCAATGCCGGCCTCGGCTGGATCGGCAAGCACACGAATCTGATCAATGAGCGTGCCGGCTCGCTGTTCATGCTGGGCGAGCTCTTCACGGACCTTCCGCTCACCGTCGATTCGCGCGCGCCAGATCGCTGCGGAAGCTGCAGCGCCTGCCTGCCCGCCTGCCCGACCGGGGCAATCACGGCGCCCTATCAGCTCGACGCGCGCCGCTGTATTTCATACTTGACGATCGAGCACCATGGATCGATACCCGAGTCGCTCCGCGCCGCGATCGGCAACCGCATCTTCGGCTGCGACGACTGCCAGCTCGTCTGTCCCTGGAACAAGTTTGCCCGCGTTGCCGCAGAGCCGGATTTCCAGGTCCGTCATCGTCTCGACGCCCCGGACCTCGTCGAGCTCTTTCGCTGGTCCGAAGGGGACTACCTGCAAAAGACCGAAGGGAGCGCGCTCCGCCGGCTCGGGTTCCGGCGTTGGCTACGCAATCTCGCGGTTGCGCTCGGCAACGCGCCGCGGTCAGGGCC
>DAIRVV010000343.1:0-2206 GCA_036802645.1 Steroidobacteraceae bacterium | reverse complement strand
AAGCCGCCGGCATCGAGTCGGTCGCCTTCGATCGCTCGGGGTTCCGTTACCACGGGCGCGTCAAGGCGCTCGCCGAGGCCGCGCGCGAAGCCGGCCTCAAATTCTGAAGTCCCGGGGGACACGCGATGGCACGAGTGGAACGTTCACAGTCCGGCGATGATCTGATCGAAAAGCTGGTGGCGGTCAACCGCACGGCGAAGGTCGTCAAGGGCGGACGCCAGTTCGGCTTTACGGCGCTGACGGTAGTCGGCGACGGCGCCGGGCGGGTCGGCTTCGGCTATGGCAAGGCGCGCGAGGTGCCGGTCGCCATCTCGAAGGCGATGCAGCAGGCGCGCAAGAACATGACCAACGTGCCGATCACGCACGCGACGCTGCATTACGCGATCCAGGGCCGGCATGGCACGACGCGCGTCTACATGCAGCCGGCATCGGACGGTACCGGCGTCATCGCGGGCGGCGGCATGCGCGCGGTGTTCGAGTGCGCGGGCGTCCGGAACGTCCTCGCGAAGAGCTACGGCTCGCGCAATCCGATCAACGTGATTCGCGCGACCTTCGACGCCTTCGAGCGGATGGTTTCGCCGGACCGCATCGCGGCGAAGCGCGGCAAGACACTGGCAGAGATCACGAGCTGATCGTCATGAGCAAGAGCAAGGTCAAGGTCACGTTGAACCGCAGCGTGCATGGGCAGCTGCAAAGCATCCGGTGCTCGGTCTACGGCCTGGGTCTCCGGCGCATTCGCGACACGAAGGTCGTGGAAGACACGCGCGAAGTGCGCGGCATGATCAATGCCGCGAAGCACCTGCTCGCCGTCGAGAAGGCCTGAGGAGCGAAGACATGCGATTGAACACCATGAAGCCGGGCCCGGGCAGCAAGCGCAAGCGCCTGCGTGTCGGGCGAGGCGCGTCAGCCGGGCAGGGCAAGACCTGCGGCAAGGGCGGCAAGGGACAGAAGGCGCGCAAGGGCGGCTATCACAAGGTCGGCTTCGAAGGCGGCCAGGTGCCGTTGCAGCGCCGCCTGCCGAAAGTCGGCTTCCGTTCGGCGATGAAGAGGACCCGCGCCGAAGTGACGCTGACCGACCTCGACAAGGTGAAGGCCGAGCTGATCGACCTCGCGGCGCTGCTGGCGGCGAGCATCGTTCCCCTGCGGACGGAGCGCGCGAAAGTGATCCTCTCCGGCGAGATCAATCGGAAGGTGACGCTACAGGGTCCCGCGGTCGTCGCCTCGAAGGGCGCGCGAGCGGCGATCGAGAAGGCGGGCGGCAGGATCGAAGAGGGCAAGGCGGCCTGAGGGCCGGCCCGGATACATGGCAACCACGGCAGGCAATGCGGCACTTGCGATCGGTGAAGTCACGCGCTTCACCGAGATGCGCCATCGCCTGCTGTTCCTGCTGGGCGCACTCGTGGTGTACCGCATCGGCACGTTCGTGCCGGTCCCGGGCATCGACCCGGTCGCGCTCGCGCGCCTGTTCGACACGCAGGAAGGCACGATCCTCGGCCTCTTCAACATGTTCTCGGGCGGCGCACTCGAGCGCCTCTCGATATTCGCGATGGGCGTCATGCCCTACATTTCGGCATCCATCATCCTGCAGATGATGGCGGTGGTCGTGCCCTCGATGGCCGCAATCAAGAAGGAAGGCGAGTCGGGGCGGCGCAAGATCACGCAGTGGACGCGCTACTTCACCGTGATACTCGCGGCATTTCAGGGCTTCGCGGCATCCGTCGCGTTCCAGAACCAGGGCGTCGTCATCAATCCCGGCACATTCAGCTTCGTGCTGCCCGCCGTGCTGACACTCACCTGCGGGACGATGTTCCTGATGTGGCTCGGCGAGCAGATCACCGAGCGAGGTATCGGCAACGGCATCTCGATGATCATTCTCGCCGGCATCATCTCCGGCCTGCCGTCCGCGATCGGCGGCACGTTCCAGCAGGTGAACAGCGGCGAGATGAATCCCGCGTTCGCGATCATCCTGCTGCTCTTGATCGGCGCAGTCACGGCCTTCTGCGTCTTCGTCGAGAGCGGCCAGCGCCGCATCCCGGTCAACTATGCGAAGCGCCAGGTCGGCCGGCGGATGTACGCGGGCCAGACGAGCCACTTGCCATTCAAGCTCAACATGTCCGGCGTCATTCCGCCGATTTTCGCCTCGTCGCTGCTGCTGTTCCCGGCGACGCTCGCGAGCTTTTTCGGCACGGGCGAGGCCGGCACCTGG
>DAIRVV010000342.1:0-2244 GCA_036802645.1 Steroidobacteraceae bacterium | reverse complement strand
CCTCTCGCGCGCATCGCCGAGGCGGAATCCCAGGAATTCCAGCGCGAGGGACGCATCGAACGAGGGACCCGCCAGCCGCAGCCAGTTGTTGAGCGCGTGCTTGGTGAAAGCGAGCGCGCTCTGGCTGCCGGCCGCGAGCCTGACCGCGACTTCGAGGGCGCGCTCCCTGACATCGGCGTCATCCACGCAAAGCGAGACGAGCCCGATGCGCTCCGCCTCCGCACCCGTGAGTGGTTCGTTGGTCAGCAGGTAGTAACGCGCCTTCGCCAGTCCACACAGCAGAGGCCAGATGATCACGGAATGGTCGCCGGCGGCGACGCCGAGCCGCGTGTGGCCATCGATGATCTTCGCCGTGCGTCCCGCGACCGAGACATCCGCGAGGAGCGCGACCGCGAGCCCCGCGCCGACCGCAGTGCCGCGGATCGCAGAGACGACCGGCTTGCCGCAGTCGATGAGGTTGTAGACGAGGTCGCTCGCCTCGCGCCAGACGCGCAGCAGCGCCGCCTCGTCCGCGATCATGCGCTCGATCATCCCGAAGTCGCCGCCCGAAGAGAAATGCTCGCCGGCGCCGCGAACGAGCACGGCGCGGACCCCCGCATCCGCATCGATCGCGCGCCACACGCTCGCGAGCTCACGGTGCATTGGTTCCGTCGTCGAGTTCTGGCTGCCTTCGTTCGCGATCACGAGCTCGAGCACGCCGTCCGCCGGCGCCTCGAAGCCGAGGCTCGGGAATCCGGCGCGCAGCGCGTCAAGCGCGATCGGGGATTGCATGGACACTCACCATCGTCAGCACGTGGTAGGCAGCGACGATTTCACCGTCCTGGTTCCGGATTTCGGTGTCCCAGGTCACTTCGCCCCAGCCCTTGTCGGCGCGCAGCGATTTCTCGCGGCAGGTCAGCCGCACGCGGATCCGGTCGCCCGGTTTCACGGGTTTTACGAAGCGCAGGCTCTCGAGGCCATAGTTGCCGAGGACCGGTCCATAGTCCGGGTCGACGAAGAGGCCCGCGGCGGCCGAAATGAGAAAATAGCCGTGGGCGACACGCCCACCGAATAGCGGATTGCGTGCGGCGTCGGACTCGCTCATGTGCGCATAGAAGTTGTCGCCCGACAGTTCCGCAAAGCGCTCGATGTCCGCAAGCGTGACCTCGCGCTCCACGGAATGAAACGTGTCCCCGATCGCGAGTGCGTTGAATGGCTTGCGGAAGGGATGCATGCCGGGGTCGCGCTCGGCGCTGCCTCTCGCCCAGCGGCCGCCGACCGCCGTGATGACGTCGGGCGTACCCTGGATTGCGGTGCGCTGCATGTAATGAAGGACGCCGCGCATGCCTCCGAGCTCCTCGCCCCCGCCCGCACGGCCCGGCCCGCCGTGCACCAGCGGCGCGAGCGGCGAGCCGTGACCCGTCGATTCCTTTGCGCAATGCCGGTTCACGACCAGCACACGGCCGTGGTAGGGCGCGAGTCCGAGTACCAGTTCGGCAGCGGCGCGATCATCCGCGGTGAACACCGAGCCGGCGAGGCTTCCTTCGCCGCGGCGCGCAAGCGCGATCGCGTCGGGCACACCGTCGTATCCGATCACTGTCGAGACCGGCCCGAAAGCCTCTACCGAATGGACGGCGCGGGATTTTCCGGCGTCCCGGCAGAGAAGCAGGATCGGCGGCAGGAAGGCGCCCCGCCTTCGATCGCCGCCGCTGACCTCGAATCGTTCCGGATCCCCCGCGACCCGCTCAGTTTCGCGCTCGAGCTCCGCGACACGACCAAGGACTTCATCGCGCTGGGCAATGCTCGCCAATGGCCCCATCTTGACGCCCTCGATGCGCGGATCGCCGACGACGGTTTCAGCAAGCTTTGCCTGGAGCGCCGAAACGACCTCCCCGAGCATCTGCCGCGGGACGAGCGCCTTGCGGATGGCCGTGCACTTCTGACCGGCTTTCACCGTCATCTCGCGCGCGACTTCCTGCACGAACAGCGAGAACTCGGGCGTGCCCGGCCCTGAGTCGGGTCCCAGGATCGACGAATTGAGCGAATCGGTCTCCGCGACGAAGCGCACGGAATGGCGCACGACGGCCGTATGCGTGCGAAGTTTCGCGGCGGTCGCGGCCGAGCCGGTGAATGACACGACGTCCTGGCAGCCGAGATGGTCGAACAGGTCGCCGACACCGCCGCAGATGAGCTGAAGCGCGCCTTCCGGCAGCAGTCCCGTCTCCACGATGCGGCGCACGATGAGCTCGGTGAGATAGCTGGTAG
>DAIRVV010000341.1:0-2249 GCA_036802645.1 Steroidobacteraceae bacterium | reverse complement strand
CCTGCCGCGACGTCAGGGCGTCATGCGCGCGCTCGCGCGCCCAGGCGTCGGCCGCGAGCGCATCGGAAAGGCTTCGCACCGGCCCCGCCTCGTGCTGTTGCAACACGCATTCAATGACTGCCGCGATGCTCGCAAAGTTCAGCCGCCGGCCAAGAAACGCGGCGACCGCGACTTCGTTCGCCGCGTTCAGCACGGCAGGCGTGGTGCCGCCAGCGATCGCCGCCGCTTGGGCAATCTTCAGGCACGGAAACCTTTCTAAATCAGGTGCTTCGAACGACAATCTCGCAATCTGCACGAGGTCGAGCCGGGCGGCACCCGATGCAATCCGCCCGGGCCAGCCGAGCGCATGGGCGATCGGCACGCGCATGTCCGGCTGGCTCATCTGAGCGAGCACCGACCCGTCGTCGAACTCGACCAGCGAGTGCACGATGCTCTGCGGGTGAATCACGACGCTGACGGTGGCGGGCGGCACGCCGAAAAGATGGCAGGCTTCGATGAGCTCGAGGCCCTTGTTCATGAGGGTGGCGGAATCGACGGAGATCTTCGGGCCCATTCGCCAGTTGGGATGCGCGACCGCCTGCTCCGGTGTCACGGATGAGAGGTCCTCACGGCGGGTGCGCAGGAAGGGTCCGCCCGAGGCGGTCAGCACGATGCGCGTGACGCCTGCAGGCGGCAGGCCTGGCGTTCCTCCCGCCGGCAGGCACTGGAAGATGGCATTGTGTTCGCTGTCGATCGGCAGCACGACGGCACCCGAGCGCCGGGCGGCATCGAGCAGGAGCGGGCCCGCGAGGACCAGCGCTTCCTTGTTGGCGAGCAGGAGCTGCTTGCCGGCCGCAGCGGCCGCGAGCGTGGGCGCAAGGCCCGCCGCGCCCACGATAGCCGCCATGACCAGATCGGCCTCGGGCAGCGTCGCAACGGTGGCGAGAGCATCAGCGCCCGCGAGCACCCGCGTCGGAATTTCCGCCGAGGCAATGCGCTCGGCGAGTTTCGATGCAGCGGCGCGGTCGGCGAGCGCCGCACAGTCAGGCCGGTAGCGCTCGCACTGCGCGAAGAGCGCATCGTGATTCGATTGCGCCGCGAGCGCGACCACGCGGAATCGATCGGGATGGCGGCTTGCAACGTCGAGCGTCGCCTCGCCGATTGTCCCGGTCGAGCCGAGTACGGCAATGCCCTTCATGCGACCAGCCCCAGCCAGCCAAGTCCTAGCGCGAGGAGTGGCACCGACGAAGTCAGGCTGTCGATGCGATCGAGCATTCCCCCATGACCCGGCAGCAGGCTTCCGCTGTCCTTCAGGCCCTGCTGGCGCTTGAACATGCTTTCGAGCAGGTCGCCGACCACGGAGACGAGAACCGCGGCAACGCAGAGCGACAGGAACCCAAGCGTAGGCAGCCCGAACCAGGCACGGCCCGCGAGAGCGACCAGGAATCCCGCGACGAGCCCGCCGAGCACCCCTTCCCAGGTCTTGTTGGGGCTTACGACCGGTGCCAGCCGGAGCCGGCCGAAACGCTTGCCTGCGAAGAAGGCGCCGATGTCGGCCGCCCAGGCAAGAAGAAGTACGAAGACGACGAGCTCGCGGCCGTTTTCTGCCTGCAGGTAGAGCCGCGACAGCGCAAGCCAGGTCGGTGCGAGTGCCCACAGGCCGGCGACCGCGGCAAGCCCGCTCGCGCGAAACGCCGGCGCAAGCGCCACCCAGGCAAAGAGCGGAATCCATCCGATCATGGTGAGGACCATGACACGTGAAAAATCCGAGGGCAGCGCCGTTGAATACCAGAGACCGGCCATGGCGGCTGCACAGACCGCGACGTAGGCGGCCCGTGAGGCTTGTCCCGTGAGGCCGGCAAGCTGCGACCATTCCCAGGCGCCAATCAGGATGAGCGCGCCCAGTGCGATCACCGCAAAATCCCGCGGGAGCACGATGAGCACGAGTGCGAGCACCGCGACGAGCCCGAAGGCCGTCACAATCCGTTGACCGAGCATCAGCCAGCTCCCGCCTGGCTCGCGATGCGGCCGAAACGTCGCTCCCGGCCGCGAAAGTAATCAATCGCCGAGGCGAAGCAGGCCGCGTCGAAGTCGGGCCACAGCGTGTCGGTGAACCAGAGTTCGGTGTACGCGAGATCCCAGAGCAGAAAATTGCTTATTCGACGCTCGCCACCCGTGCGAATGAAGAGGTCAGGCTCCGGCCGGCCGGAGGTCGCAAGGCGTGCGGCAATCGCGTCCGCGTCGACGGCCGCGGCCTCGCGCCGGCCCTC
>DAIRVV010000340.1:0-2261 GCA_036802645.1 Steroidobacteraceae bacterium | reverse complement strand
GGCACGCCGAGCGCCGCGAGTACGTCATCGACAGTTTCAACGAGCGCGGCGCCGTCCTTGATCAGCCGGTGGCAGCCGCGTGCAAGGGGATTATGTATGGAACCGGGAACCGCCATGACCTCGCGTCCCTGATCGCCAGCGAGGCGCGCGGTGATGAGCGATCCGGATCTTGACGCGGCCTCGATGACGAGGACGCCGCGGGCGAGACCGGACATCAGGCGGTTCCGTCGCGGGAAGTTGTACGCGGCGGGCGGCGTGCCGGTCGGGAACTCGCTGATGAGCGCGCCCTGCGCCGCGATCGCGGCGGCGAGCTGTCGATGCTCCGCCGGGTAGACTCGATCGAGGCCGGTGCCGCAAACCGCGATCGTGATCCCGCCCGCTGCGAGCGCGCCGCGGTGCGCAGCCGCGTCGATGCCGGCGGCGAGGCCGCTCGTGATCGCGAAGCCCTGCGCGGCGAGTCGTGCCGCGAAATGGAAGGCTGTCTCCCGTCCGGCGGCCGTCGCTGCGCGGCTTCCCACGATCGCAATCTGCGGCCGCGAGAGGTGGGCGGGATCTCCCTCCAGGAAGAGCGCGGGAGGCATGCCCGGGACCGCGGCGAGCTGAGCCGGGTAACGCGAATCATCGGCGGTTAGCAGCGTGCGCCCGGGCCCTTCCAGCCATTGCAGGTCGCGCCGGATCCCTGCCGGGTCGATTTCGCCCGGGGCGCGCAGACGCTGGAGCCAGGCGGCAGGCTCATCCGGGCGATCGGCAGGGGTCACCGGCCGATTTTCATTGCAGGCCCAGCCGGCGATAGCCCCGGTTAGCTTCGCGAATACTGCCTTTTCAAAGGGGGCGGTCACTATTAGAAGTGACATGCACAATAAAAGTTAGTGTCCCCCTGCTAAAAGTGACCGTCCCCTTTGAAAGGCAGGTACTTCAGGCCGCTCGCGCAATTGAATAACAAGACATTTTCATGGGCTCCGACGCGGCCGTCCGCCAGCGCGACCCGCCAGGCCGCGACGGTAGCCGCGCCCTCCGGGCAGAGCAACAGCCCGTCGTCGCGGGCCACCTCCACGAGCGCTGCCTTTATCTCCGCATCGTCGACGGCGATTGCGAAGCCGCCGCTCTCGCGTACCGCCCGGAGGATCAGGAAATCGCCGATGGCCGCCGGCACCCGTATCCCGGCGGCATAGGTATGTGCGTCCGGCCAGGTCGTCGCATGGTCCTCACCGGCCAGGAAGGCACGGACGATCGGCGCGCAGCCGGCGGCCTGGACGGCGACCATCCGGGGCCGCGCTGGCCCGATGAAGCCGACGGCCTCCAGTTCGGCGAAGGCTTTCCACATGCCAATGAGGCCCGTGCCGCCGCCCGTCGGATAGAAGATGACATCGGGCAGGCGCCAGCCGAGCTGTTCGGCGAGCTCGTACCCCATCGTCTTTTTGCCCTCGATGCGGTACGGCTCCTTCAGCGTCGAGACATCGAACCAGCCCATGTGCTCGCGGCCTTCCGCCACCCGCTTGCCGCAATCGCCGATGAGGCCGTCGACGAGCGTCACTTCGGCCCCCGCGAGCGCGATCTCGCGCACGTTGATTTCAGGCGTGTCGGCAGGACAGAAAATGAATGTCTCGATCCCGGCCCGCGCGGCATAGGCAGCGAGCGCCGCGCCCGCATTGCCATTCGTCGGCATCGCGAGTTTCCTGACGCCGAAAGACCTCGCCATGGCGACTGCGAGCGCGAGTCCGCGTGCCTTGAACGATCCGGTCGGCAACCGGCCTTCGTCCTTCACCAGAAGCTGTCTGGCGCCCGCGCGCCTTGCGAGGCTTTCGAGGGCGATGAGCGGTGTTTCCACTTCGCCGAGCGCGACGACATCGGCGTTCCGGCGCACCGGCAGGAACTCGCGATACTTCCAGAAGCCGCCGCTTCGCGCCGCGAGCGTCTCCTTCGTGACTGCGCGACGGATACCCTCGAGGTCATACCGCACGAGCAGCGGCTTTCCGGCGTCCGACAATCCGTGCAGTTGGTCCGCCGCGTAGCGCTTGCCGGTCGAGCTGCATTCGAAGTGACTCGTGAACGTCTCGAACTCCCGCATCACGGGAGACTAGCAGTCCGGAAGGAACGAAGAAGAGGGGAGCGTCGCGCGCGGGATCCGGCGGGGTTCCTCGCTCGCGAGGACCCCGCCACCTCGCGCGCGACGCAGGCCTCTCCGGCATTCGCGCGGCCTCTCGGTTCGCGTGCGGCGTGCGGCCGGGACCCCCGAGTGAGCGCATAAAGTTCCGGCGCGA
>DAIRVV010000339.1:0-2268 GCA_036802645.1 Steroidobacteraceae bacterium | reverse complement strand
GAACAACGGCCGCCAGTCCATGCCAGACAACGCAGCCGACACCGCGGCCAGCTCCGATTCCAACGCCTGCCGGAGCAGCCGGTCGGTATCGACGCGAAGCGCGGGGCCGGATGCACCGTGCATCAGCTTCGGCAGCCAGAGTTCGCGAGCGCCCAGCATGGCCTCGATCAGTTCTGCGAGCTGCCGCGGCTCGTGATTGAGCGAGCGGGCAAGGCGCAGGAGGCCCGTGGCAACCGGCGCATCTTCGTCGAGCATTGCGACCGTGCGCCGTGCCGCTTCCGCATACAGCGCGCGGGCGTCGTCAACCAGCGCCGCCGACGTTCCGATTCGCGCGGCGAGCGGCAGGCGCCGCGCGAGCCAGTGATTCAGGCCGTCGATCGTCTGCACGTGCAGCCTTGCGGGGTTGTGCTCGAGGCCCCAGCCGAGCGCGCGGCTCCGCGCGAGCGCAGCCGTAGCATTCCGGTGCAGGTCAGCCGTCCGCTCGTCAGCGTCCGCAGGCAACGGCTCGCCCGCTTTCCGCAGCGCATCGACGATGCGATGGCGCATCTCGGAGGCCGCCTTGCGCGTGAACGTGATCGCGACGATCTGCTCCGGCCGCTCGACGTCGGAGAGCAGGCGCAGGTACCGCAGTGTCAGGAGCGTCGTCTTACCCGAGCCCGCAGGCGCCTGAACGATGAAGGAGCCCGTAGGCAGGACGGCGCGCCTGCGCGCTTCGCGGTCGAGTGCGAGCGGGTCACTCGTCATTCGGCTCGTCCTCATCGACGTCCTCGTGTGTGGCAGGCTCGACGCGACAGAGTGCGGCCAGGTGGCAATACCGGCAGGTCGCAGCGGCGAGTTTCGGGTCGACTTCGGCGCGGCCCATGGCGAAATCCCCTGCCAGCCGCTCGAGCCACGCGCGCCAGTGCGCGGTGATCTCGTCCCACGCAAAGCCGTGCTGCCTGTCCTCGGTCAGCCTGAACTTCGCGGCGGGCTCGACACCGGCGATGACCTCGCCGTCCCGCCCGACTCCGGCGTACTTCGCGCGCGAGGCGCCGACACCGGCAAAGGCGATTCCGGTTGGACGATCCGGGTGCAGGACCGCATACAGTGGAAGTTGAGGCGCATCCATCCTTTCGCCACGCCAGGCCGAGCTCTGCACCCTGCCCGTCTTGTAATCGATGACGATGAGCTCGTCGCCAATCCGGTCCACGCGATCCACGCGAAGGCGCAGTTCAAGTCCGGCGATCGTCAGCGTGAACGAGCGCTCGGTTTCGGCGACGGCGAAGGACGGGCGCGCGAGATCGAGTTCCAGCAGCCGGCCGATGGCGCGCTGCTGCCACTCGCGCTCGAGAGAAATTGTCGGAGGCGCCACGCCCGCAGGCGAAGAACCGGCGATCGCCGCATCAACGGCATCCGCGACGAGACCGGCTCGCGCCCTGTCGTCCAGGGCCGCGAGCGCCGCCTGGCCGCCAAGCCGGCCCCACAGGTCCTGCAGTGCGCGATGCAGCACGACGCCGCGCAAGCGCCTGTCGAACCCGGCCCGCGGTTCCTCGAGCGGCGAAGCGCCGAGCCGCAACTCGGCGAAGGCCCGGAAGGCGCATTGCGCCTGCAGCTCGAGGAGCCGGGCGCCGCCTCTTGCCTTTCGCGTGGCAATGGGCGGCAGTGGAATTTCCGGCACCGGCTCGAGCAGCGCGGTATCGAATGCCAGGCGATCGCGGGGCGGCGGCGGAGACGGCACCGCGAGCACCTTCGTGTCGACAGGCAAGAGCGGCGTGCCATCCACTTCCGTGTCGTTTTCGAATTGCGGCCATGAGAGGACGAGCGCGTCGGCCGATGCGCGCCAGCGTCCCATGATCGACTGTGCCTCGGTGACGCAGCTTTCGGGCGTGACGCCCGGCATGCCAAGTTGCCGCTGTATCTCGATCGGCAGCAGCGGATCCACGGCGACCGGACGAGGCCAGACCGTCGCCGTCATTCCGGCGACCCAGAGGCTGTCGAGATGCACGCCCGGATCCTCGTAGGTGTCGAGCACGAAGACCGCGGGCTCGCCGCTCTCCGGTTGAAAGGGCGACGCACAGAGCCGCCGGAGTTCCGCAAGCGCGGTGAACGCGTCGAGGTCCGGCACAATGGCAGAAAGCGATGCCAGCGCCCGGAGAAGTTCCTGGAAGCGGCGCGCCGCCTGAAATTCATGGCTGCCGAGTACCGACTCTCCGGGCCATCCCCAGGCCGCGAGACAGAGACCAAAAGCCTCGGCCCAGGCGCTGGCGCTGCGCCGCCGCGGGCCGTCGA
>DAIRVV010000338.1:0-2290 GCA_036802645.1 Steroidobacteraceae bacterium | reverse complement strand
CGGCTCGAGGACGGCGACGATGCGGCCGCCGTCAGGCTGTCGCCGCACGCCGTCGATGGTCAGCGCGACCGCCGTCGGGTGATGCGCGAAATCGTCGTAAATGCGAATGCCGCTCACCTCACCCCGCAATTCCATCCGGCGCCGCACGCCTGCAAACCGGCCGAGGGCGGCCGCGGCCTGTGCCGGCAGCACGCCCATGCCCGCCGCGCAGGCAATCGCGGCGAGTCCGTTCTCGACATTGTGCATGCCCATCAGCGGCCAGCGGACGATTCCGACCGGCGCGTCGCGATGCAGCACCTCGAAGGCGCCTCCATCGGGCGCGGCGAGCCGCGCGCGCCACTCGGCCGCGGTTTCGCGCGCGAACTCGACCAGCGGCGTCCACGAGCCCATCGCCAGCGTCGACTTCAGCGCCGTGTCGCCGGCATTCCAGGTGATCCGTCCCGACCCGGGAACGGTGCGCACGAGATGATGGAACTGCCGCTGGATCGACGCGAGATCCGGATAGATGTCGGCGTGGTCGTACTCGAGGTTCGTCAGAAGCAGGTACCGCGGCCGGTAGTGCACGAACTTCGCCCGCTTGTCGAAAAAGGCCGTGTCGTACTCATCGGCCTCGATCACGAATGTGGCGGTCCCCCCGGCGCACGCCGATGCGCCGAAGTTGGCGGGAATCCCGCCGATCAGGAAGCCCGGCTCGCGCCCGGCGTCGTGGAGAATCCACGCAAGCATGGACGAGGTCGTCGTCTTGCCGTGCGTGCCCGCGACCGCCACGACCTCACGTCCACGCAGCATGTTCTCCGCAAACCATTGCGGGCCCGAGCTGAATGGCAGTCCGCTGTCGAGAAGCCGTTCGATGAGCGGATTGCCGCGACTCATCACGTTGCCGACGAGCACGATGTCGGGCTTCAGGTCGAGCTGCGCGGGATCGTAGCCATCGATCAGCGCGATGCCCTGGGATTCGAGCTGCGTGCTCATCGGCGGATAGACGTTGGCGTCGGATCCCGTGACGCGGTGACCCGCCGCGCGCGCGAGGACCGCGATGCCGCCCATGAATGTCCCGCAGATCCCGAGGATGTGGACGTGCATCAGGCCGCAGCGCCAAAAAGGAATCTGGCAACGGCGATGCTCGCGAGCAGCCAGGCCGTTGCGACCGCGAATCCCGTCGCGAGGCCGGTGTCGAGCGCACCCTTGAGGATGTGCCCGACGATCAGGAGGTACCACACGGTGATCAGGATCGCGCCGGCCGTCGCCATGAGCAGGACCGCAGGATTCGAACGGGAAGGCCCACGCATCAGCAGGAGCGCGGCAACCGCCGGCGCGAACAATATGTTGACACCGAATATTGCAATCGCCGTCTGGGGAAAGCGATGCGTGCGCCTGGTGAGCACGAGCAGAATCCACATAAACCCGAATGAGAGCGCGAGGTTCGCGGCAGTGCGTGCGACCACATCGCCCGCATCGGTCAGCCAGGCCACGACGGCGTCGGTCGCGGCGTAGCCGAGGGCGAAGACTGCGACCCAGGCCCACGAGGCCGGCAGGATGCTCGGGTCCCTGCGCAGCAGGGCGATCTGGGTCAGTGAGCTCAGCAATCGATTCATGCTGCCTTGGGTGACGGCGCCGGCATCCGCATAATAAGGTGGCGATGACCGCCGGCGATACTCCAATCCATAACCGCGAGGCTCTCGAGAAGCGTATCGCTTCGTGGCCGGCTGGCACAGCGCTTGCCATCGACACGGAGTTCGTCCGCGAGCGGACTTATTACCCGAAACTCTGCCTGATACAGGTCGCCATCAACGACGATGTCATCCTGGTCGACGTGCTCGCAATCGCCGATGGCGGCGCGCTCACGGCCGAACTTGCGAACCCCGGACGACAGAAGCTGCTGCACGCTGCGCGCCAGGACATCGAGGCGCTCCTGCCGCTGACGGCAGCACCGCTCGCGCCCGTCTTCGATACCCAGCAGGCCGCGGCGCTGCTCGGCTTTCCGGCCCAGATCGGCTATGCGGACCTGGTGCAGCAGCTGCTGCAGGTCGAGCTCGCGAAAGGCCACGCGCGAACGGACTGGGCGCGCCGCCCGCTGTCGAAAGAACAGCTTGCCTATGCAGCGGACGATGTCCGCTATCTGCCCGCGCTGGCTGAGACTCTCGAAAAGCGGCTCGTTGCCACGGGCCGGCGCGAGTGGCTCGAAGAGGAATCCGTCCAGCTCCGCGAGATCGCACTCTACCGCGTGGAGCCTGCCGAGGCCTGGCGGCGGCTCAAGGGAGCGGAGCGGCTCGACGCGCCGGCGTTCGCT
>DAIRVV010000337.1:0-2307 GCA_036802645.1 Steroidobacteraceae bacterium | reverse complement strand
GCCCCAGATCATGTCCGCGATGTCTCCGTCCTGTCGCGACACTCCATTCACTTCTAGCCAGATCCGGCCGCGCGCGGGGTGGCCGATGCTCGCTGCGGGCGCGATCGGCGTGATCGGTGCGGAATGGTCGAAGCCCTTGGCGGTATCCCACGGCTTGCCTGTTTTCTTCATTTCCGACTGCACATCCCGGCGCGTGAGGTCATTGCCGACGGCGTAGCCGAAAATCTCGCGGCCGGCGCCGAGCGCGACGACGAGCTCGATCTCGTGGTGCAGGTCCGAGGTACGCGATGGAAACGGCACTGCGCTTCCATTCGGCACGACGGCATCGGCAGGCTTCGAGAAGAAGAATGGCGGTGCGCGCAAATCGGAAGCGCCCATTTCGCGCGCATGCTCCGGGTAATTTCGGCCGACGCAAAAAATGCGGCGGACCGGAAACAGGGACGTGGTGCCCGCGACCGCGACGGTCGGCCGGGGAGCTGCGGGAACGGCATGATGATCGGCCACGCGGCGGGTACACTAACCGAAAGCAGGAAAGGCGGCCATGAGTATCTGGACCCGGCAATTCACGCTCGACGAAGTCCGAAAATTCCAGCACGACACGATGGGCGAGCATCTCGGAATCGAGTTTGTCGACATCGGGCCGGACTACATCGAGGCGAAGATGCCGGTGGATCACCGCACGATGCAGCCGGACGGCATCCTGCACGGCGGCGCCTCGGTCGCGCTGGCGGAAACGCTCGGCAGTGTGGCCGGAACGATGTGCGTCGACCGCGAGCGATTCCAGATCGTCGGCCAGGAGATCAATGCGAATCACCTTCGATCCGCGACCGAAGGCCACGTGACCGGGCGCGCGAGACCGATCCACCTCGGTCGCCGCAGCCAGGTGTGGAATATCGAGATCACCGACGATCGCAAGCGGCTCACCTGCGTGTCGCGCCTGACGATCGCTATACTCGAACGATGAGAACGGCTCTCCTGATGGTATTCACGGTCGCGGTAGCTGCCTGCGGGCAGACGGGCTCGCTCTACCTGCCCGACGACAGCGTCGAGACGCCTGTCGAGATCCGGACCGAGCAGGAGAAGAAGAAGGCAGAAAAGGCAACCCCGCCGCCGGGTCGCTGATCTCCATGGGCAAGTCGGGCAAGCTCTGGCTGGTGGACGGCTCGTCCTACCTGTACCGCGCATTTTTCGCACTGCCGCCGCTCACGTCATCGAGCGGCGTGCCGACCGGCGCCGTGCTCGGCGTCCTCAACATGCTGAACAAGCTCCTCAAGGAGGAGAACCCGGAGCTGATCGCTGTCGTGTTCGACGCGCCGGGCCGCACATTCCGCGACGATCTGTTCGAGGAATACAAGGCGCATCGGCCGCCCATGCCGGACGACCTTCGCTCTCAGATTGCGCCCCTCATCGAGGCCATCCCCGCGCTCGGCCTGCCGATGCTGCGGATCGAAGGTGTCGAGGCCGACGACGTGATCGGTACGCTTGCCGTACAGGCTGAGAAAGAAGGCCTGGAAGTCGTCATCTCGACGGGCGACAAGGACATGGCGCAGCTCGTCAACGACCGGATCACCTGCGTCAACACGATGTTCGACACCAGGCTCGATCGCGCGGGCGTGAAGGCGAAGTTCGACGTGATGCCGGAGCAGATCGTCGACTATCTCGCGCTCGTCGGCGACAGCTCGGACAATATTCCGGGCGTGCCCAAGGTCGGCCCGAAGACCGCGGCCAAGTGGCTGAACGAATACGGCAGCGCCGATGACATCGTCTCCAACGCGAAGGACATCGCAGGCAAGGTCGGCGAGAGCCTGCGCGAGAATCTCGAGACGCTCGAGCTATCGCGAAAACTCGCGACGATCCGGCGCGACGTGAAGCTTCCTCTGCATTCGCTGGCACTCAAGCGAAGGCCGCCCGATATCGATGTGCTGAGCGCGCTCTACAAGCGCCTCGAGATGAACTCGCTGCTCCGCCAATTGACCGGCACCAGCGCGCCGGCACCAGGCGGCCGGGACCCGGCGAGCGAGCGACTAATTTCCGGCGGAGCGAGCGAGCCGGCGTCCCGGCCGCCCGCTCCCGCGCGCTCGTACGAAACGATCATGACGGCCAAGCAACTCGACACCTGGATCGCGGCGCTTGATAAGGCACCGCTCTTCGCCTTCGACTCCGAAACGACCAGCCTCAATTACATGGAAGCGGAGATCGTCGGCCTCTCCTTCTGCATCGAGCCCGGCAAGGCCGCGTACCTGCCGCTCGCGCACGACTATCCCGGCGCACCCGACCAGCTCGACCGGAAACAGACGCTCGCGAAGC
>DAIRVV010000336.1:0-2315 GCA_036802645.1 Steroidobacteraceae bacterium | reverse complement strand
AAAGGGGACAGACACATTTGCCGGTCGCGGCAACGCCGCAAATGTGTCTGTCCCCTTTGGAGGCGCGTCCCCTTTAACTACTTCGTCAGCAGCGCTGTCTCGACGAAGCCGCGCCGGCAGGCGTTGCAGGGCGAGACCAGGGAGTAGGGCGCATCGCGCGCCGTGCCGATCACGATGACGGCGGTGCCAGCCGGGTATTCATCGAGCACCTGGCCCCTCTTTCCGGGCGCATCGATCACCGGGGAATCCTTCGTCAGCGTCATGAGACCACGCGGCGCGACATCGACCGGGTGGCCCTTGAACGCGATCCAGGTGCGTTCGTACGTGCTGCCATTCCATTCATAATGAGTCAGCTCGCTGCAGGGCTGCTGGCCCGCGCAGCCGCCGCGAAGCGTCGCATACTTGCCGTCCTCGGCCGGAAGCACTTCGATGCCGGGTCCGTCGTCGGCGTGGAAGTCGCCGAGTTCGACCCAGGTATCGCCGCGCTTCTTATAGAGCAGGAACGGGCAGCCGATGCTGCCGCAGGCGAAGGCGCCGGGTGCGCCCTCGCAGTCGAAGTTCGCGACCAGGTCGACGAGCACCTCGGCGCTCGCGTCGCCATCCACGTCCAGCGACCAGGCCTGGGACGGCTGGCGCGCCTTGAGCATGCCGCCGCTCGCGCTGCACTGGCCGCTCATGTAGTCGAGCGAGAGCAGGGCGAAGGAAGGACAGCGCGTCGACTGTGCCGCATCGTCGGCGATGTCGTCCGCGAGGCAGGAGGCAAAATCGAGGCGCTTGGTGAGGACCGCGGGTGCGCCCGGCGGACCATCTGCTACCGCTGCGGTCTTGCCTTTCTTCGCGCGCGCGGATTCCTTGCCGGCATCGCCACCACCGCAAGCGGTCAGGACGACGCAGGCCGACAGCAGGGCGACAAGCAAGCGCATAGAGCCGGAGCGTACCTAGCCCGGGCACAAAACGCCAAATGTGGAACGGTGTCGCCGGCCGCTCAGGCGGCGTCGGATCGCGGCAGTTCTGTATCGAGCGCGAGATCGACGCACACGGCGTTGTCCAGCCGCTTCGCGACATCGGCCCAGTTGATCATCTCCCAGAAATTGACGATCCACTTCTCTTTCTTGTTCCTGAACTGGAGGTAGTACGCGTGCTCCCACATGTCCATAACAAGGAGTGGCACGCTGCCGGTGGCGACCCGGTCCTGGTGGTCATGAATTTGCTCGACGAGCAGCATCCCGAGCGTCGTTTCCCAGGTGAGCGCGACCCAGCCCGAACCTTGCAGCGCGGCGCCCGCGGCGCCGAACTGCCGCCGAAACGCATCCGTGCTGCCAAAGGCGGCCTTGATACGGGATTCGAGCTGGCCTGACGGCGGCGCCCCCTCGTTCGGCTCGAGGTTGCGCCAGAAGATTGTGTGCAGCAGATGGCCCGAGTAGTGAAACGCCATGTCCCGCTCGAGCTGGTTGATGCGGGAGTAATCACCCTTCCCGCGCATTTCGGTGAGCCCCTCGAGTGCGCGGTTCAATCCGTCCACGTAAGCCTGGTGGTGGCTGGCGTAGTGCAGTTCGAGGAGCTCGGCGGAATACGCCGGCGCGAGGGCGTCGTAGGCATATCCGAGCGGCGGCAACTTGAACTTCGGCTGATGGGGATGCACGAGTTTCATTTCGCTTGAAGGGGACAGGCACTCCGGCTCAAAAGTGACCGTCCCCTTGCAGGTCGTTATCAGTTCGTCTTGCGATCGCCCGAGGTGCCGCTCATGTAGTCCGGCGCGCTCGTGCCTGAGTCCAGACCGCCCGAGAAGCGCTCGATCTGGCGCTCCGCCTCGTCCTTCGAGATTCCGTAGACTTTCTGGATCCGGCCCGCGAGTTCCTCGCGCTGGCCATCGATTACTTCAAGGTCGTCATTCGTGAGCTTGCCCCAATGCTGATGGACCTTGCCCTTGAACTGTTTCCAATTGCCTTCGATACGATCCCAATTCATCCGCTCACTCCTTGAGGCTGCGAGTCCGCGGACCATCCGCGGCTTCCCATTCAGGATGGGCGATCGGGATTTTGCCCTCTGTAGGACTACTGCTGATTGCCGCGTAAGTCCTGAATCCCCGCTTCCGCTTCGGTGAATGCGACGTTCGCTTCCTGCACGCATTGAGCGCGCATGCTTTCAGGCTGCGCCTCGCAGTTCTCGAGCGCCTGGTTTCGATCGGCTGCTGCGGACGCGATCGCGACTTCGTAGCTCGGCGGCAGGGCAGGATCGGACGTCTCGTCCGGCGGGATGATCGCAGACACAACCGCGCCGGAATCCGTTGCGTCGGTCTCGACAGCGGCCACATC
>DAIRVV010000335.1:0-2316 GCA_036802645.1 Steroidobacteraceae bacterium | reverse complement strand
GCCGCTGCGACCGCGAAATGCTGGCAGCGCCCGCCGCGTCCAGGCCGGTCCGGCAGCGCGACGACGGTTTCACCACCGTGAATCACGAGATCTGCATCCCCGACGGCGAGCTCGTGGCAGATGCGCCGCGCTGCAGATTCGGCATCACCGGCAAGTCGCTCGCCGCCGCGAGCGATCCGAAGGTCTCTTGCCACCGCCGCGCGGGCCACCGCTTCAAGCGCCTCGTCGATCGAACCCACGAGCCGAGGCGCGAGCCCCGGCGCATTGAGCAGGCCCGATGCGAGAACCGCCGGATCGTCGCGCGGCACGTCGGAGATCATGAGCGCCTCGAACTGGGCGCCGCGGAACAGCCCCGGAAGCCGCCCGCCTTTCACCAGCGAGCTGGTCATCCGTGTCCGATTGAGTTGCTCGATATCGAGGCGCTTCGTGAGCGATTGATCATAGAGCTCGCGGAGCTCGACCAGGCCGACGCCGGGTACCGGAACCTCGAGCAGTGCCGAGGCGCCGCCGGAGACGAGCAGCAATACGCGTGTGCCGGCGGGTGTCGCCGCCGCGAACTCGAGCAACGCGCTGCCCGCGGCGATGCTTCGCTCATCCGGCCGTGGATGCGCGGACTCGAGGCACTGCATGCCCGGAACTCGCCTCAACTCGGCCGCTACCGCGCCTTCCGGCGCGACAACGAGCCCGCGCCGAATGCGGCTGCCGAGGGCATCTACCGCGCCCTGCATCATGCTGGCTCCGGCCTTGCCCACCGCGAAGGCGCTGACCGGCGCGTCGATGCTGCTGCCTGCGAGGGCTGCGCGCACGCGCCGGCGCCCGTCGACCGCCGCAATCGCGGTCCGGAAGAGATCCAGCAGGATTTCGCGACGCGGATCGGTGAACGATCCGGTCATGGCGTGCGGGCCCTAGACGGCGCGAGCCGTGCGTCCGCCCGGCAGGTCCAGGAGGCGCTGCGATCGCACGCCGTCCGAGCGATCGTGCTCGATGCGCGCAAGGAATTCCCGGGTCACGTCTCCGGTCACGTATTCTCCCGAGAAGCACGAGGTGTCGAAAGCCGTGATGCGCGCGTCGTCATGCCGGCAGGCCGCCACAAGGTCTTCGAGGTCCTGGTAGATCAGCCAGTCGGCGCCGATCGAGGTCGCGACGTCCTCCTCGCTTCGGCCGTTCGCCACGAGCTCGGAGGCGACCGCCATGTCGATGCCGTAGACGTTCGGGAAGCGCACTGGCGGTGCGGCCGATGCGAAATAGACCTTTTTCGCACCGGCCTCGCGGGCAAGTTCGATGATCTGCGCCGAAGTCGTTCCGCGGACGATGGAATCGTCGACGAGCATCACCGTACGGCCGCGGAACTCGAAGTCGATCGCGTTCAACTTGCCGCGCACCGAACGCTGGCGCATCTCCTGCCCCGGCATGATGAATGTGCGCCCGATGTAGCGGTTCTTGACGAATCCTTCGCGATACTTCACCCCGAGTGCGAGGGCAAGCTGAAGCGCGCTCGTGCGGCTCGTATCCGGGATCGGGATTACGACGTCGATGTCGTGATCCGGGCGCAGCCGCGCGATCTTGTCAGCCAGCTTCTCGCCCATGCGCATGCGGGCCTTGTGTACCGAGATGTTGTCGATGATCGAGTCAGGCCGCGCGAGATAAACATACTCGAAGATACAGGGCGTGTGGCGCCCCATCGGCGCGCATTGCTGGGAATGCATGCGGCCGTGCATGTCGATGTAAATCGCCTCGCCCGGACCCACGTCGCGCTCGAGCGTGAAGCCGAGCATGTCGAGTGCGACGCTCTCGGAAGCGAGCATCCACTCGATTCCGCGCGCGGTCTTGCGCTTGCCGAGCACGAGCGGACGGATACCGTGCGGATCGCGGAAGCCGGCAACGCCGTGTCCGACGATCAGCATCACGACAGCGTAGCCGCCGCGGCAGCGGCGGAATACTCCCTCGATCGCGCGGAATACGTCGGACGCCGCCGGCTTCGATGCGGTCGAGCGCTGCAACTCGCTCGCAAAGACGTTCAGCAGGACCTCGGAGTCGGAGCGCGTGTTCAGGTGGCGACGGTCTTCGTCGACCATGGTGCGCGAGAGCTCCTCCGCGTTCGTCAGGTTGCCGTTGTGGCCGAGGCCGATCCCGAAAGGGGCATTGACATAGAACGGCTGGGCCTCGTCCGCGCCATCGCAGCCCGCCGTCGGATACCGCACGTGGCCAATGCCAGCGTTGCCGACCAACTGGCGCATGTCTTCGTCGCTGAAGACGTCGCGCACGAGGCCCGCACCCTTGCGCACGAAGAGCGCGTGCTCGTCCATCGTCATAATC
>DAIRVV010000334.1:0-2324 GCA_036802645.1 Steroidobacteraceae bacterium | reverse complement strand
CAGGCCCATGCGCAATCATATGGCCCGGGCGGCGGCCAGGGCCCGGCGCGCGCGTGCACGACAGCGCTCACGGAGGCCTATGAGCTGCTCGGTGTCCCGCAGACGGCGACCGACGCCGAGGTCAAGCGTGCCTATCGAAAACTCATGAGCGAGAACCATCCGGACAAGCTTGTCGCCCGCGGACTTCCGGAATCCATGTTGGAGGTCGCGAAGCAGAAGACGCAGGCGATTCAGGCCGCCTGGGAGCGCGTCCGCGAAGCGCGCGGCTTGCGCTAGAGTACGCGCATGCCGCAAGCGGTCATCGCGCCTTCCATCCTGTCCGCGAATTTCGCCCGTCTCGGCGAAGAGGTGGACGCGGTGCTCGAGGCCGGCGCCGACTGGGTTCATTTCGACGTCATGGACAACCACTACGTCCCGAATCTCACGATCGGGCCGCTCGTCTGCAGGGCGCTGCGCAAGCACGGTGTCAAGGCGCCGATCGATGTCCACCTCATGGTGGATCCGGTGGATCGGCTGGTGCCGGAGTTCGCCGAGGCCGGCGCGACCTGGATCAGCTTTCACCCCGAGGCGAGCCGCCACGTCGACCGCACGATCCGGCTGATACGCGACTCCGGCTGCAAGCCGGGCATCGCGCTGAATCCGGCGACGCCGCTTTCCTGGCTCGATCACACGCTCGGCTCCGTGGATCTGGTGCTGCTGATGTCCGTGAACCCGGGCTTCGGCGGGCAGCAGTTCATCGAGTCTGTGATCGCAAAACTCGTGGAGGCTCGCAAGCGCATCGATGCGAGCGGGCGCGACATCCGGCTCGAGATCGACGGCGGTGTCAGGCAGGACAACATCGGCGCGATCGCTCGCAGCGGCGCGGACACGTTCGTCGCGGGCAGCGCGATCTTCGGGACGAAGGACTACGCGGCGACGATCCGCGCAATGCGCGCGGCGATCGCGGGAAAATGAATGAGGGGGCGCATCCCCCTTTGACTATTGTTTCGCTGCCGCGACCCCGGCCTTGGCGAACTCGGGGGCGGGGCGGGCCTTGACCTTGGGACGCGCGCCGAATACGACGATCGTCTTGCCGCGCGCAGTCAACAGGCCCTGCTCCTCGAGTACTTTCAGCACGCGGCCTGCCATCTCGCGCGAGCACCCGACCAGGCGAGACAGTTCCTGCCGGCTCACCTTGATCTGCATGCCCTGCGGGTGGGTCATCGCATCCGGCTCGCCGCATAGATCCATGATGGCGTGGGCGATGCGGCCGGTGACGTCGACAAAGGCGAGATCGCCGAGCTTGCGGTTCGTGCGGTCGAGGCGAGTGGCGAGCTGGGTCGCGAGTTCGAACACCAGTCCCGGGCTCTCGGACGCGACCTGGCGGAAGCGAGGGTAGGTCATTTCAGCGAGCTCGCACTGGGTGCGAGTCCGGACCCAGGCACTGCGCTGCTGGCTGTCCGAGAAGAGTCCCATCTCGCCGAAGAACTGTCCCTTGTTCAGGTAGGCGAGGACCATTTCGTTGCCGTCCTCGTCCTCGATCATGACTTCGACCGAACCGCGGATGATGTAATAGAGGACATCCGGCAGGTCACCGGCGTGGATCAGCGCGGTCTTGGAGGGCACCGTGCGCACGCGGCAGTAGCTGAGAAAGCGATTGATCGCCGGGATATCAGTGAGTTGCTTGACCACTTCGTTCATCGTGCTCCCCTGGGGCGATCGCCTGTCGGCTCGTTGGCCGCGGCACCCCGCCCATCGTTGTATTACAGGCCCGTTCCCACCGCAAGACAAAACGGGTCATCGATCAGATCCAGTACGCGGTTCCGGTCATGACTCGGGCGGTCAGCCGCATCAGCCTCGGTACCGGCTCCGGCAGCGGCGCAGCGCCCGCGGCGAGGGCCGCGCGGCCGTGGCCGATTTCGTCCGCCTGCATCTGTTGCACGATGGCGCGACTGCGCGAGTCCTCTGCGGGCAGACGATCGAGGTGATCCGCGAGATGGCCCTCGACCTGTCTTTCGGTTTCCGCCATGAAACCGAGGCTGGCCCGGTCGCCAAACAGACCCGCAAGCACGCCGATCGCGACGGATCCCGCATACCAGAGCGGATCGAGGAGGGAAGGCCGCGAGTCAAGTTCGTCGAGCCGGTCCCGGCACCAGGCGAGGTGGTCGCCTTCCTCGGCGGCCGCCCTGCGCAGGGCCGCTCGGGTTTCCGGGAGGCGGGCCGACAGTGCCTGACCCTGATAGAGACCCTGGGCCGCAATTTCTCCCGCGTGATTGACCCGCATCAGGCCCGCCGCATGGCGGCGGAGGCCCGGATCTACCGGCGTTTCGGCCCGAATCCCGAAG
>DAIRVV010000333.1:0-2360 GCA_036802645.1 Steroidobacteraceae bacterium | reverse complement strand
CAGGCGAATCTCGCGCGCCGTTGGCGGGCGCCCATGCCGGACGGTCTCAGCGCGGCCGGGCTCTACAGCCGGCTCCGCGCTGCCAATCCCGGTGCATTTGCCGGGATTGCGGCTCTGCCAGGTGTCACGGTCCTTTCGAGCTCCCCGGAGAGGCTGGTGCGCGTGCAGGGCCGGCGCATCGATACGCGGCCCATTGCGGGCACTCGTCCGAGGCACGCAGGCGGTGATGCCGCGGCGATCGCCGAATTGACCCGCAGCCCGAAGGAACAGGCTGAGCATGTGATGCTCATCGACCTCGAGCGCAATGACCTCGGCCGGCTGTGTGTCGCGGGCACGGTCCGTGTCGACGAGTTCATGGTCGTCGAAAGTTATGCCCACGTGCACCATATCGTGTCGAACGTCAGCGGGACGCTGCGGGACGATGTCGAACCGGGCGATGTCGTCCGCGCGCTGTTCCCGGGCGGGACGATCACCGGCTGTCCGAAGGTGCGCTGCATGGAACTGATCGGCGAACTCGAGGGCGTCGGGCGCGGCGCCTATACCGGCGCGATGGGTTACCTTGCGGGCGATGGCAGCCTCGACCTCAACATCCTCATCCGGACGATGACATTGCAGGCTGGCGAGCTGGAGTTCTGCGCTGGCGCGGGCATTGTCGCGGATTCGGATCCCGCACATGAGCTCGACGAGACCCGCGCGAAGGCCCGCGGCCTGCTGCGTGCATTGGGAGTCACGGCCTGATGCGCGTGCTTGTCAACGGGATCGCAGCCGAGCCGCTCGACCCGGCGGATCGCGGGCTGCTTTACGGCGATGGTATGTTCGAGACGATCGCGGTGGTCGATGGGCGGCCGCGCTTCATCGACTGGCACTTCGAGCGTCTTGCAGATGGCGCACGCCGGCTCGGCTTCCCGTCGCCGGATGTCGCGAGATTGCGTTCGGAAATCCCCGGGGCCTCTGAGTCTCCGCGTGAGGTGGTCAAGCTCATCCTGACCCGCGGGACCGGCGGGCGCGGGTATCGGCCGCCGCGGGAGCCCCGGCTGACGCGAATCGTCGCGACATCCGCCTGGCCAGACTGGCCCGAATCCTGCTGGGCGGCGGGCGTCAAGCTCGGCTGGTGCCGCACACGCTACGGGCGCAACAGGGCGCTTGCAGGCATCAAGCACCTCAACCGGCTCGAGCAGGTGCTCGCGAGGGCGGAGTGGGATGATGGAGCCCTGGACGAGGGACTCATGCTCGATGACGGTGGTCACGTGATTTCGGCGACACAGGCCAACCTCTTTGCACGGATCGAGGGGCGTTGGGTGACACCCGCGCTCGACGAATGCGGCGTTGCCGGCGTCATGCGCCGCGCTTTCCGTCACTGGCTCGAGGACCGGAGTGAGCCGGCCCTGGAGCGTGCCGTCCATCGGGAAGACCTGGACGCCGCCTCGGCGCTCATCCTGACGAATGCGCTCATCGGGGCCTGGCCGGTGCGGGAACTCGACTCGCGTCAACTCGCAATTGACCCCGATGCCGGAGAATTCAATTCGTGGCTCGCTCGTCGATAAACCGGCCGCTCCAGTGGTTGTCGCTGCTCGCTTTTGCGGCGATCGCAGTCTGGCTGGGCTGGCGGCTATATGAACGGCATTGGTTGAACGAGCCGATCGCCGCGCTCCGCAATCCGGTGACATTTGAAGTGAGACAGGGAGCTCCGCTCCGCGCCGTCGCGCGGGAGCTCGAGAAAGCAGGCCTGATGGAATGGCCGGGTGCCTGGCTGCGCTATGCGAAGAGCGCGGGCCTCGCCACGCGAGTGCAGGCCGGCGAGTACCGGCTCTCGCCCGGCACGACGCCTGCGATGCTGATTGCCCAATTCGTCGCGGGCGACGTGGTGCTGCATTCATTGACCCTGCCGGAGGGCTGGAGCTTCCGCCAGGTGCTTGCCGCGATCCAGTCGCAGACTGCGATCAAGTCCGAGCTCCGGGGCCTTTCCGATTCGAAGCTGCTCGCGCGCCTCGGCCTCAGGGAGAAGAGTCCCGAGGGGCTTTTATTTCCGGACACCTATCGCTTCCCGCGCGGCACGACGGATCGCGAGTTGTTGCTGCAGGCACGCGGGCGGATGAAGCGCGAACTCCAGGCTGCCTGGGCCGACCGCGCGAAGGACCTGCCATTCGATTCGTCTTACGAAGCGCTGATCCTCGCGTCGCTCGTCGAAAAGGAAACCGCCGCGGCCGACGAGCGGCCATTGATCGCAGGAGTCTTCGTCAACCGGCTGCGCAAGGGCATGCGGCTGCAAACCGACCCGTCGGTGATCTACGGCATGGGCGTGAAATTCGACGGCAACCTTCGCCGCCAGGATCTGCTGGACGACACGCCCTACAACAACT
>DAIRVV010000332.1:0-2388 GCA_036802645.1 Steroidobacteraceae bacterium | reverse complement strand
ACATTTGCGGCGTTGCCGCGACCGGCAAATGTGTCTGTCCCCTTTAGATCTTCTGGTAGGTGCCGATCAGCTCGACTTTTTCGAGCACGTGGCCTTCCATCGCTTTTTCGAGCTCCACCTTCGCCGGCTGCTTGAGATCCGGCAACACGGCGTCCAGCGCGTAGAGCTTGTGGAAGTACCGGTGGCGGCCGATCGGCGGACAGGGTCCGCCATAACCGACTCGACCCCAGTCATTCGTTCCATCACGCGTTCCCCGCGGCAGCGTGGTCGCAGTCACCGCCTCCGGCATGCCGTTCGCGGTCGCGGGGATGTTGTACAGCACCCAGTGAACCCAGACGCGCTTCGGCGCAGCGGGATCCGGCGCGTCCGGGTCGTCGACGATGAGCGCAATGCTCTTCGTGCCTTCCGGCAGCCCGCTCCACTTGAGTGCGGGTGAAATGTCCTTGCCCTGGCAGGTGTAGTTCTTCGGGATCGCGCCCTGGTGCGTGAACACAGGGGAAGTCAGGGATAGCGCCATGAGCAGCTCCAGCATAGGTGGCCTCCGTTACGACACCGCCTCGTTATCGAACGTTCATCATGCTGCAATCTGGGCGGCCTATCTTTGTCCGCGCCTGCCAGCACGGCGCGATGTCGGGATCCCGGAACCGCCTGATGAAAACGCAGATATTCGCGGCACCGCTAGCCGTCGTGGCGAGCATCTCCATGTCAGTATCGGCCGACGCTGCGCCGCGGTTGCGCGTGCTCGGCACCCATGAGTCGGGCCAGTTCAATGTCGGCGGCGCCGAGATCCCGACCTACGACCCGCTGACTCGCCGCGCCTTTGTGGTCAATGCCGGGTCGGCGACCGTCGACGTCCTGGATCTCCGCAATCCTGCAGCGCCGGCCAAGATCGGCAGCCTGGACATCGTCGCCGACCTGGCACCGCGTTCGGTCGGCGCCGCCAATAGCGTAGACACACGCTTCGGGTTGCTCGCCGTCGCGGTGGAGGCGGACCCGAAGCAGGGTGACGGTTACGTCGCCTTCTATTCCACGGTCACGCTGTCGCTGCTTTTCGTCGCACCTGCCGGGGCGTTGCCCGACATGGTCACATTCTCGAATGACGGCCGCTATGTCCTCGCCGCCAACGAAGGCGAGCCCGATGCGAGCTATACGATCGATCCGGAGGGCACCGTGACCATCATCGACCTTCTGAAATTCGGCGAGCCCGGATTCGCGCGAAACGTCGGCTTCGCGGATTTCAACGACGGCGGTCAGCGGCAGGACGAACTGCCCGCCAGGGTTCGCATCTACGGCCCGAATGCAACGGTCGCCCAGGACCTCGAGCCGGAGTACATCACGACCGATGGCGACATCGCCTGGGTGACGCTCCAGGAGAACAACGCGATCGCGATGATCAATATCAGGAATGGCCGCGTGAGGAAGATATTCGCGCTCGGCTTCAAGGATCACCGGCAGACCGGGAACAGGATCGATGTGAGCGATGACGACGAAGCGATCCGCATCAGGCGGTGGCCGGTCTTCGGCATGTACCAGCCGGACGCCATCGCGGTTTTCCAGGGAGGCGGCAAGCGCTACCTGATCACCGTCAACGAGGGCGACGCGCGCGACTACGACGGTTTCGCCGAGGAGGAGCGCGTGGCCGATCTGACGCTCGATCCCGTGGCGTTTCCGAATGCCGGGGCCCTGCAGGACGACACCAGGCTCGGGCGGCTCACCGTCACCACCGCGCTCGGCGACAGCGACCTGGATGGCGACTTCGAGAAGCTCTATGTGCCGGGCGGGCGTTCGTTCTCGATCTGGAACGCGACGACCGGCGCGCTCGTCTTCGACAGCGGCGCAGAACTCGAGCAACTCCTCAGGAACCTGCTGCCCGGGGACTTCAACGCCAATCACGAAGAGAACGACTCCTTCGACAACCGCAGCGACAACAAGGGACCGGAGCCCGAAGGCGTGACGCTCGGCAAGGTGAAGGGCAAGCTCTACGCTTTCGTCGGCCTCGAGCGGATTGGCGGGATCCTCGTGCTCGATCTATCCGACCCCGCGAGTCCCGAGTTCGTCGACTACATCAACAACCGCGGTTTCCGGGACGCGGCGGGCGAGCCGATTCCGACCTGCGCGGAATTCGACCCGCCGGAGTCCGACGACATCGAAGATTGCGTCAAGCCGAATTCGGCGGCGAAGGATCTCGGTCCCGAAGGCCTCGAATTCGTGCCGGCCGACGAGTCGCCGGTCGGCAAGCCGCTCCTGATCGTCGGCAACGAGGTCAGCGGCACGACGACTATCTACGAATTCCGGTAAACGAGGGGCGGCGGCCGTGATCCCCCGAAGCGGCCGCCGCCGGAAGCTGGTGCAGGGTCGCTTCTAAAGGGGACAGACACTTTTTCCTTT
>DAIRVV010000331.1:0-2399 GCA_036802645.1 Steroidobacteraceae bacterium | reverse complement strand
GCTGCCGCAAGGGACTCAGGAGCGCGGCGGTCGCCGCGGCGCCCGCGGGTTCGACCGCGAGCCGTGCCTGCTCGAGCAGGAAGCGCATCCCCGCGATCATCTCCTCGTCGCGGATCCGGACAATCTCATCGACGCTCGCGCGGCAGAGCGCATAGGAAATCGGCAGCGCGTACGGCGCGCCGAGGCTGTCGGCGATCGTGTCGATCTTCTCGATCGACTGGGGCGAGCCCGCGGCGAAGCTCCGGTACATCGTGTCGGCGCCGAATGGCTCGACGCCGAATACCTGGCAGCCCGGCTTCGCGAGCTTGATCGCGGTCGAGAGGCCGGCCGCGAGGCCGCCGCCGCCGATCGGCACGATCACGGCCTCGAGATCCGGCGCCTGCTCGATGAATTCGAGTCCGAGCGTCGCGGTACCGGTGGCCGTGCGCATTCCTTCGAAGGGATGGATCAGCGTCCGGCGCTCTTTTTCCCGGATTTCCTCGACGCGGCGGAATGCGGTATGAAAGTCCGGCTCGAGCACGATCTCCGCGCCGTAGCGGCGGCATTCGTCCACGCGAAACGGATTGGCCCCGACTTTCATCACGACCTTGGCACTTGCGCCGACCGCGCGGGCGGCAAATGCGGCTGCGATCGCATGATTGCCGGCGCTGATCGCACAGATCCCGCGCGCGCGCTGTTCTTCGCTCAGTGAAAGGGCGTTTACAAGGGCGCCGCGCGCCTTGAAGCTGCCGGTGCGCTGAAAGAGTTCGAGTTTGAGGATCACCTGCGTGCCGGCAGGCAGCGCTTCCTCGATCGCGGGGCCGCGGAGAATCTGGACCGGCGTCTTCTGGATGCGGTCCCCGAGCAAGGAGCGCGCCGCGCGGATTTGCGCGAGCGTGAGTTGCGGCCTTGGCTCCGGCTCGGCATTCATGGTCGCGCATCGTATCGGATCGCCCGGAATCAGCGTGTTACCGCACTGCAAAAGACCCTTCGTCGGGCGGCGCTTTTCAGCCATCCCGCCGGTCGGCATACTGCCCTCAACCAGTTGGTGTGACGAGAAAAAAGCGGGGATCAGGGGGATGGAGCGCCGCCTGCACAGTAGGCATCGCGCCCGGGCCACGGTATACATCGTGGCGCCCGGACGTCGTGGCGCGCTTTGCAAAGCCCACAACCTCAGCGCCAACGGCGTTTTCGTCGAAACGCGCAACCTCGGTCTCGCCAAGGGCTCGATCGTCGAGCTCGCATTCGCCATCAATCTCGGCGCCATCACCAAGATCCACCGCCGCAAGGCGGTCGTCGCGCATGTTTCGCAGGGCGGCACTGGCCTTAAAATGGAGTGCTACGCGGCGCGCTGAAGCGCCCGTGCGACCCGGTTTCCATGTCGGGCAGGGTTCCAGGTCCCGCATGGGAGCGGGGACCCTTCCCTTTTTCGCGGCACGAGGCAGGCAGAATGGCAAAGATCTTCGACAACATCCTCCAGACCATCGGGCGCACGCCGCTCGTGCGGCTCAACAAGATCGGGCGCGACCTGCCGGGCCGCATTCTCCTTAAGCTCGAGTTCTTCAATCCCTGCGCCAGCGTCAAGGACCGGATCGGCGTCAGCATGATCGAGGCGCTCGAGAAGCAGGGACGCATCAAGCCGAACACAGTGCTCGTCGAACCGACGAGCGGCAACACGGGCATCGGCCTCGCGTTCGTCGCCGCGGCCAAGGGTTATCGTCTCGTGCTCACCATGCCGGACACCATGAGCCTGGAACGGCGGCGCATGCTGACCGCCTTCGGCGCTGAGCTCGTGCTGACCGAAGGCGCAAAGGGCATGAAAGGCGCGATCGCACGCGCGAACGAAATCGTCGCGAGCGATCCGGATCGCTTCCTGCTGGTCGGCCAGTTCAGCAATCCGGCGAATCCCGAAATCCATCGCCGCACGACGGCCGAGGAGATCTGGGACGACACGGACGGTGCCGTGGATATCCTCATTTCCGGCATCGGCACCGGCGGCACGATCACGGGTGTCGGCGAAGTCATCAAGAAGCGCAAGCCGGCGTTCCGCTGTGTCGCCGTCGAGCCGTCCGCGAGTCCGGTGCTGTCCGGCGGCCAGCCGGCTCCGCACAAGATCGCCGGCATCGGCGCGGGTTTCATACCCGAGATCCTGAACCTGAAGGTGATCGACGAGATCATCCAGGTCACGAACGAGCAGGCCGCCGAGTACGCGCGCCTGCTCGGCCGGGAGGAAGGCGTGCTCGTCGGCATCAGCTCCGGCGCGGCGCTCTATGCGGCGCTGCAGGTCGCCGCGCGGCCCGAGAACAAGGACAAGCTGATCGTGACCATCATTCCGAGCTTTGGTGAGCGCTACCTGTCCACCTGGCGTGGGATCTGACCGGGTCAACCGTCGAGCAGACGCTCCAACGTCGCACGCGTGA
>DAIRVV010000330.1:0-2402 GCA_036802645.1 Steroidobacteraceae bacterium | reverse complement strand
GCTGTGACGTTCCGGAGCAACCGCTGGGCGGCGCCGCGCCTGTCGATCGTCCGGCCGCGCACCTACGGGCTACAGTTCCGCTACGACTTCTGACGACCATGGACATCGGCGCCCCAGTCCGCAACTTCGGCAAGGTCTCCATGGAGGCGCTCGGCGCCGCGATCCTCGCGCAGGACGACGCGGCCTGGAACGAGAATGTCCAGCGGCAGAAGGACTACGAGGTCCACGAGCAGACGCGATCGATCGTCCTGCTCTTCGCGAACGTCGAGGACTGGCCTGCCGTCGAGGTGAGCAAGCAGCCCGGCTGGGACCGGCTGGCCGCAGTCGCGGTGCCGGTGATGCACGAGATCATCGGCAAGTTCTACCCGCCTGGCGGCACGATCATCCGCGCAATGGCGGCGAAGCTCCTCGCCGGCGGGCGCATCGTTCCGCATCGCGATTCACACCCGTCCTTCGGGGCGGGTCACCGCATCCACGTGCCGATCGTCACCAACCCGCGCGTGCGCTTCATGATCGACGGCCGTCCGTACCAGCTCCAGGTCGGCGATGCCTACGAGATAAATAACCAGAAGGTTCACAGCGTCATGAACAAGGGCGACGCCGACCGCATCAACTTCATTTTCGACTACCTGCCGCCCGGCGCGATTCCGGGGCGTGTTTCCTCGCCTGCCCGACTGGAGGCGCGACCCACGAGCTCGTAGCGCCGGTAACGTTTCCGGATTGGCTCGATCACCGCCATCAGTTCGCCGAGGTGTCGTTCGTAATGGCGCCAGTGGCCAACCGAGCGGTCATAGATCGGCTGACGCACCTGCTCGGAACTCGGTGTACGCACTGGCCGATCGCTTTCGTAGAACCGCAGGCACGCGTCCTGCCAGGGCAGGCCGCAGAAATCGAGCAGGCGTCTTGCCTGCGCCTCGAAGTCGGCCACCACCTCCTCGTACTGCACCGTGAGCACGCGGCCCGGCAAGACGCGGGTCCAGTGATCCATCATTCGCTGGTATTGCGCGTAGTATTCGCCGATCTCGGTGAGGTCATAGGTGAAGTTCTGTCCCTTCGCGAATAACTGGCGGTAGCAGGAGAGACAGGCGTCGAGCGGGTGCCGACGGGCGTCGATGATCTTCGCGTTCGGTAGGATCAGCGCGATGAACCCGACGTTCGGGAAATTGTTCGGCATCTTGTCGATGAAGCGCGGAGCGCCGCTGCGACGGTGCATTCGGGCGAGTGCCAGGTAGTCGCGGCCCAGTGCGGCGAGGTTCGCAGGTAGAAGCTCGCGCATCGCTTCCGGGTAATTGATGCCGGCAGCGCGATTGCGATTGAGCGAGGTCGCCATGCGGCCGATATAGGGCAGCTCGCTCGTTCCCTCGACATCGCCGTGGCTCGCAAGGATCTGCTCGAGCAGCGTCGAGCCCGAGCGCGGCAGGCCGAGGATGAAAATCGGCGAGGCGTCGGGATCTCCGCCCCCGTGCAGCGTTTCAAGGAACTCCGCCGTGTACACCTCGATCAGCCGGTCGTTCATGACTTCGGTCTGGACCGGGTCGTAGGCGACCTCCGCCCGCTGTATCTCGTTGCCGCTTCTGTAATACCGCCAGGCGCTCTCGAAGTCTCCGCGATCCTCGTGGGCCTTGCCGAGTGCAAACAGGAAGTTCACCTGCGACTGCAGATTGTCGGCCTGGTTCGCGGCCCGCCTTTCCATTTCGGCGACGGTCGCGTCGTCGAAGCGATAAGTCTTGAGGTTGGCGAGACTCCAGTAGGTTTCGCCGGAATCCGGAGCCTCCTGGATGCAGGATACGTAGGAAACCACGGCGCCATCGTAGTCGCCTACGGCTTTCAACACGTGCCCCAGCCCGAGCAGCGCGCCAAGGTGATTGGGCCGGAGTTTCAGGCACTGCCGGTAGGATTCGATCGCCTCGTGGGTGAACGAGGCGCGCGCGAGCGTCGAGGCGCGCAGGAAATGGGCCTGGGGCTGCGCGGGCTCGAGCTCGATGGCTCGCTCGAAACATTCGAGAGCCTCGCCATAGCGATCCTGGTCCTTGCGAATGCGGCCGAGATCCAGTATCGCGAGCATGAAATCTGGTGCGATGCCGATCGCCTGCTCGAGCAGCAACTCGGCATCGTCGGGCCGGTCCGCCTTGACCGCGATCAGCGCGAGGAGGCGTAGCGCGTCGACATTGCGGGGGTTGTCCCGCAGGACGCGGCGATAGAGACGTTCGGCTTCGTCGAGACGGCCTTCCTTCTGGTGTTCGGCTGCGAGTGCCATGAGCCGGCGTTCCGGCGAGCGCTCGAAGCATTTCTCGAAGGCGACGTCCGCTTCCTTGCCTCGGCCGAGGAGGGCGAGCGCCTTGCCGAGCGTGAACCACGCGCGCTCGCCTGAAGGATCGAGGCGCACCGCGCGCTCGAGGAAT
>DAIRVV010000329.1:0-2428 GCA_036802645.1 Steroidobacteraceae bacterium | reverse complement strand
CCCGATGTGCTCGCCGCCGCCAGGCACGTGACCCGTGCCCCCGGTGGCCGCGGCGCCGTGCGGGAATTTTGCGACTGGCTGATGGCCGAGAAAGGTGCGGCACGGTGACCGCGCGTATTCTCCTGCTCGTGGGACTCGTGGCGGCGATCGCGGCAATCGTGCAATGGCGGGTCGTCGATAGAGAGCCGGCGGCAGATCAGGAGGACGTCCTGCGGCCAGGTTATTACCTCACGGGCGTGGACCTCGAGGAGTTCGGGGCCGACGGCAAGCTCCGGATCGGGCTGCAATCGATTTCCGCCAATGAGGATCCGGCCAGCGGCATCGTGCGGCTCTCCGATGTCGCGGTCGACTATCACACGCCGACCGGGCGGCTCTGGCATCTGACCGCGAACGAAGCGCAGGTGCCGCCGGGCGGGCGCGTGGTCGAATTCGAAGGCGACGTGCGCCTCACCGGACAGCCGGGCGAGGACTCCCGCGCCGCGGTGCTCCTGACCGCGCGCATGATGCTCGACACCGTCGCCGAATCCGCCGAAACGCAGTCACCCGTCGAGCTCGCATTCGGCGCGCACCGGGTACATGCGCTCGGGATGCACGCGGATCTGAAAGCCGGCAGCCTCCGGCTGGAATCCGACGTCAATGGCAACTTCGTACCTTAGGCAATTCGCGACCGCGCTCGCCGTGGCCGCCGCGGGCCTCGCTGCCGCCGCGGCGCAGGTGAGCGAGCAGCTGCCGATCGAGCTCAAGGCCAGCTCGCTGGACTACCAGAACGGGGTGGTGGAGTACAACTCCATCTCCATCACCCAGGGCGGGAACCGCATCACGGCCCAGCGTGCCGTGGCGAGCGGGCCGGAATTCCAGGACAGCAGCTGGGAGTTCAGCGGTGATGTCCGCATCTCCACACCCGAATCGGCAATCGCGAGCGACACGGCACGCGTCCGCTTCGCCGACGGCGAGATCCAGACTGCCACGGTCACCGGCGCACCGGCCACATTCGAGCAGCGCCGCGAGGAACAGCATGCGCAGGGACGCGCGAACCGCATCGACTACGACCTGAAGCGCGGCGCAGTCGAGTTCGCCGGCGACGCCTGGCTGTCCGACGGGAAGACGGAGGTCACGGGAGCGACGCTCGTCTACAGCACGACGAATCAGCGCGTCGTGTCGCGCGAGCCGGTCGTGATCACGATCCAGCCCGGCGAACCGGCGGCGGAAAAGCCGAAGCCTCCGTCATGAGTGAACTGCTGGCGTCCGGGCTCGAGAAAAGCTACCGCAAGCGCAAGGTCGTCTCATCGCTCTCGCTCTCGATATCGAGCGGAGAGGTGGTCGGGCTGCTCGGTCCCAATGGAGCCGGCAAGACGACTGCGTTCTACATGATCGTCGGGCTGGTGCCTTGCGACGGCGGGCGCATCGAGCTCAATGGCGAGGACATCACCTCGCTCCCGATGCATGCGCGTGCGCGACGCGGCGTCGGCTATCTGCCGCAGGAGCCATCGATTTTCCGGCGCCTGACCGTGGCCGACAACGTAAAGGCGATCCTGGAGACGCGCCGGGATCTCGACGACACGGCACGTGACGAGGAGCTCGAAAGCCTGCTCGAGGAACTGCACATTGCGCACCTGCGCGACCACGTCGGCATGAGCCTCTCGGGTGGCGAGCGCCGCCGCGTTGAGATTGCCCGCGCCCTCGCCGCCAATCCCGCTTTCATCCTGCTGGACGAGCCATTCGCCGGTGTCGACCCGCTGTCGGTGCACGACATCCAGCGCATCGCGCGCCACCTCGCCGATCGCGGCATCGGCGTGCTCATCACCGACCATAACGTGCGGGAAACGCTCGGCATTTGCGGCCGCGCCTACATCGTCAACCAGGGCACTGTGCTCGCCTCTGGATCCGCGGACGAGATCCTTGCAAATCCGGAGGTGCGCAAGGTCTACTTGGGGCAGGATTTCAGGCTCTGAGGAATAGGAATAAGGGGGACGCGCCCCTTTTATTCCGACCGCATGATGAAACCGAGCCTCCAGCTCAGGATCGGCCAGCAGCTGACGATGACTCCGCAGCTGCAGCAGGCCATCCGCCTGCTCCAGCTTCCGACCATCGAGTTGCAGGCCCAGGTGCTGCAGGCGCTCGAAACCAATGTGATGCTCGAATCCGACGAGGATTTCGAGGCGACCTGGGCACTCGACGCGGTGCCTGGCGAGCCCGCTGGCGATCCCGCGGAAGTCGACGATGCCGAACCCGTCGTCGAGATCGGCGACGACTGGGTCGAGCCGAGCGCCGCCGAATCCGAGACGCCCTGGTCAGGGACTGCCGACACCGAGCAGGAGTTCGCAGACGAATCGGGGCGCACGCTGCGCGATCACCTCGCCTGGCAGCTCGAACTCGCCCACCTCCCGCCCGAGGCCCTGGCCGTCGGCCGCGCCATCGTCGACGCCAT
>DAIRVV010000328.1:0-2448 GCA_036802645.1 Steroidobacteraceae bacterium | reverse complement strand
TGGCGGTGCTGGCCGCAGTGGCTCGCGTGCGCAACCCGCAAGGGCGAGCAGCAGCAGGGCCGATGCCGCGATCTTCCTCATGGCGGAAGCAGGCTCTCGATCCGGAGCCCGAGGTCGTTCACGGCGAGCGCGTAGAGGACGCTCCGGTTGTAGCGCGTGACGACGCCGAAGTTGTGGAAACCGGCGCGAAATTCCGGCCCGCCGTTACCGTCGACGCGGATGAACAGGGCCGGTGACTTGTCAGGCTGTGCCGTATCGAATGCGAGTCCGCGGTCGCGCAGCGCCTTCACGGTGGTGTCGGGCGAGAGCTTGCCCGGGACGAGCCCGTCGGCTTTCGGAAACCAGAGATTCGCGGGCGCGACGACCGGTTCACCATCGCGCCAGCCGTGCCTGTCGAGATAGTTCGCGATGCTCGCGAGCACGTCGCCCCAGCTGCCCCAGAGGTCCCGCTTGTCATCGCCGTCCCCATCCACCGCGTAGGCACGATAGCTGCTCGGCATGAACTGCGCGCGGCCCATGGCGCCGGCGTACGAGCCCAGCACGGCATTGACGTCGAGATCCTCTTCGCGCGCGAGCAGCAGGAACTGCTCGAGCTCGGAACGGAAAAACTTGCTGCGCGGCGGATAGTCGAAGCCGAGTGTCGCGAGCGCGTCCACGACGCGATCGCGGCCGGTGATGCGGCCGAAGAAGGTTTCCGCGCCGATGATCCCGACGATCACGTGCGCGTCGACGCCCGTCGACTTCTCGATCGCGGCGATTTCGTCCCGGTGCTCGGTCCAGAATGCGACCCCGGCCGCGATGCGTTCAGCGGTCAGGAAGTGGTCACGATACTTGTGCCAGGGCATGACGGACTCGGCGGGGCGGGTCATCCGTTCGATGATCTTCGGCTGGATCGCGGCGTCCGCCAGGATGCCGTCGAGCCAGGCTGCATCGAAGCCGTGCTTTTTCTGCATCTCCTCGCTGAACTCGCGTACGTCCTCGCGCGCGAGGTCGAGCGGTGCGGCGGTCATCGCTGCCGCCGAGAGGGCAAGTGCCATCAATGGCGCCCGCAGCGTCCTTGTCGCTTCCTTCATCCTAACCCACAAGCTTTCTGCTGGAATGCAGCGACATCAGGATACCGAAGCCCGCCATCAGGGTCACGAACGACGTGCCCCCGTAACTGACGAGCGGCAGTGGCACGCCGACGACGGGCAGCAGCCCCATGACCATGCCGGCATTCACGCAGGCGTAGACGAAGAACGTGAGCGCAATGCTTCCGGCCAGCAGGCGCGCGAACGCGTCGCGGCATTGCAATGCCATGGTGGTTCCGCGGCCGACGATGAAGAGGTAGCCGGCGAGGAGTGCGATCAGGCCGAGCAGCCCAAGTTCCTCGCCGATCACCGCAAAGATGAAGTCGGTCGAGCGCTCCGGGAGGAATTCGAGCTGGGCCTGGCTGCCGTTCATCCAGCCCTTGCCGAAGACGCCGCCCGATCCGATCGCGATCTGCGACTGGATGATGTGGTAGCCGGCGCCGAGCGCGTCACTCTGCGGATCGAGCAGTGTCAGCACGCGCTGGCGCTGGTAGTCGTGCATGAAATGCCAGGCGACCGGCACCGCCGCCCCCATGATGGCGACGCCACCCAGCAGGTAGGGAAGCGACAGCCCGCCCATGACGAGCACGATCATCCCCGCCGCGGCGACGAGCAGCGCCGTGCCGAGATCCGGTTGCTCGGCGATCAGCGCGACCGGCAGGATCACGATGAGGAAAAGCGCCGCGATGTCCCGCAACGACGGCGGCAGCGGCCGCTGGTGCATGTACCAGGCGCACATCATCGGAACCGCGAGCTTCATGATCTCGGAAGGCTGGAAGCGGATGACGCCGAGGTCGAGCCATCGCTGCGCGCCCTTGCCGATGTCGCCGGCGAAGGCGACGATCACGAGCAGGATGAGCCCGACGAGGTACGCTGCCGGCGAAAGCATGCGCAGGAAATGATCCGGCACCTGCGAGAGGGCGATGAGAAGGATGAAGCCGACACCGACGCGGGCAAGCTGGCTGAACCACAGCGCCGTGTTGTCGCCGGCGGCGCTGTAGAGCACGAACAGGCCGAACAGGGTCACGGCGATCAGGGCCGACAGCAGCATGCCGTCGAGACGAAGCGCGCGCAGGAACCGGGCCATGCCCGTGACGGTGCGCCGCGTGCGGGAATCGCCGAGCTCGCCGTAGATCACTGCGGCTCCTTCACGATGTAGGCGTCGAAGATCGCGCGCGCGATCGGCGCCGCTGCGGCGGAGCCGAATCCGCCGTTCTCGACCAGCACGGCGATCGCCAGTTTCGGGGACTCCGCGGGCGCGAAGGCGACGAAGAGCGCATGGTCGCGCAGCCGCTCGGCGACTTCCTTCTCGTTGTACTTCTCGGTCTGGCCGACCGAGAAGACCTGGGCCGTGCCGGTCTTGCCGGCGATCGAATAG
>DAIRVV010000327.1:0-2471 GCA_036802645.1 Steroidobacteraceae bacterium | reverse complement strand
GGGCGGTGCGGTGATGTGATAGGCGTCGCCGCTCATGCCGAAGCCGATGAGCTCGGCGTACACCCGCGCCCTGCGGGCTTTCGCGTGGCCGTATTCCTCGAGCACCATGCCGCCGGCGCCGTCGCCCATCACGAAGCCGTCGCGGTCGCGGTCCCAGGGGCGGCTCGCTTTGGCGGGCTCGTCATTCCGCGTCGACAGTGCGCGTGCCTGGCAGAAACCGCCGACCGCAGTCGGAGTCTGCGCCATTTCCGAACCACCGGCGACGACGACGTCCGCATCGCCGTACTGGATCGTGCGCATGCCGATCCCGACCGCATGGGTCGAGGTCGTGCAGGCCGTGATCACCGCAAGATTCGGTCCGGTAATGCCATACATGATCGACAGGTGACCGGAGATCATGTTGACGATGCTTGCGGGGATGTAGAACGGAGAGATCTTTTTCGGCGTCCTGGTTTCGAGGTACCTGGCGTAGTTGTCCTCAATCGTCGCCAGACCCCCGATACCGGCTCCGAAGACGAGCCCGATGCGCGCGCGATTGGCGTCGGTGATCTCGAGGCCGGCGTCTGCTATCGCCTGGCTGCCTGCCGCGACGCCGTATTGCATGAAGAGATCCATGCGTCGCGCTTCCTTGGCGGGCATGTACTTCGTGACGTCGAAATCAGGAATGCTCCCGGCGATCGTGCAGGGAAAGCCCGTCGTGTCGAATCGCGTGATCGGGCCGATTCCGCTCCTGCCAGCAAGCGCAGCGGACCAGCTGCCGTCGACCGTGTTGCCGAGCGGCGAGACCATGCCGAGACCGGTGACGACGATGCGTCGCTTGCTCAAGGCATCAACCTCAGGCTGGAGTGTGGCCACCATGACACGACGAGCCCCGGCCGCGGGGCCGGGGCTCGCGCGTGTATGAACTCAGGCCTTGGACTGGTGCTGGACGATGTAATCGATCGCCTGTTGCACCGTGGTGATCTTTTCTGCATCCTCGTCAGGAATCTCGGTCTCGAATTCCTCTTCGAGCGCCATCACGAGCTCGACGGTGTCCAGTGAGTCGGCACCCAGATCGTCCACGAATGACGCGTCGCTGGTGACTTCTTCGTCCTTCACCCCGAGCTGCTCGGCGACGATCTTTTTTACCCGTTCTTCGACTGTGCTCATCGGTTTGATGTCCCTCACCTTGTGATGCCCATGGGCACTCGCCGGCCCCGGGGGTCGCCATTCTATGCCACGGACCCCCCACTGGCTACCAGAAACGATTCTTAGACGCTGTTTCTGATGGCATTTTCAAGCCATGTGCATGCCGCCATTGACGTTCAGCGTCTCGCCGGTAATCCAGGCCGCGCCCGGGCCCGCGAGGAAACAGACGGCATTCGCAATATCGGCGGGCGTACCCAGCCGGCCGAGAGGAATCTGGCCCGCCAGAGATTCGCGCTGAGCCTCGGGCAGCGACTTTGTCATGTCGGTATCGATGAATCCGGGCGCGACCACGTTGACCGTGATGCCGCGCGAGGCGACTTCGCGCGCGAGCGACCGCGTGAATCCGCCGATGCCCGCCTTCGCCGCGCAGTAATTAGCCTGACCGGGATTGCCGATCAGGCCGACGACCGAGGCGATGCTTATGATCCGCCCCTTGCGCGCCTTCATCATGCCGCGCAGCACGGACTTGCTGAGCCGGAATACCGAGCCGAGGTTCGTCGAAATGACCGCATCCCAGTCCTCGGGCTTCATTCTGAGGAGCAGCGTGTCCCGGGTGATGCCGGCGTTGTTGACGAGAATGGTCACGGCTCCTTCGCGGCCCTCGACATCCGCGACCGCGGCCTCGCAGGCGGCGCCATCGCCGACGTCGAGCACGATGCCGCGCCCCTTCGCGCCCGCGGATTTCAGCGAAGCCTCGATCGCCGCGACGCCGGTGCTGCCCGTCGCCGTGCCGACGACCGTCGCACCCTGGGCCGCGAGCGCGAGCGCGATCGCGTGTCCGATTCCGCGCGACGCTCCGGTCACGAGTGCAATCTCGCCGATCAGTAGGCCTGCCGTCACGATGGTTCACTCCCTCTGGCTGCCGCGAGCGCGGCTTCGACTGTCTCTGGCGATTCGATCGCATGCAGTACGAGATCGCGTCCGCCGGGCGCCCGCCGCGCGAGACCCGTCAGCACCTTGCCTGGCCCACATTCGAAAAGATGGGTCGCGCCCTCCCCGATCATCGCGGCCACGATAGCGGACCATCGCACCGGATTGAACAGCTGGCGGTATAGACCGTCGCGAATGGATTCGGCGTCAGTGTAGGTTCCCGCGTCGAAGGAGCGCACACGGATGGCGGGCGTCTCGATCGCAAGCGCGCGCAGTCGCTCGCGCATCTCGTCCGCGGCCGGCTTCATGAGTGCGCTGTGGGAAGGCACCGAGACCGGCAGCAGGACAGCTCGCTTGGCGCCCCGCGCCTTGCAGGCCTCCATCGCACGGGCAACCGCCCGAGCGTCTCCGAC
>DAIRVV010000326.1:0-2479 GCA_036802645.1 Steroidobacteraceae bacterium | reverse complement strand
GGAGGCGCGCCGTGACGTGCTCGCGCGCGACCGACACGTCGAGATGCATCGCGTGCCGCAACGGCTTGGCCTCGGCGAGCTCCTGCATCCAGACAGTCGATCCGTGTCCAAGAGGGTCCACGGCATTATCGTCAGCCATCGGGATGTACCCGAGCACCGCGCGCCAGAAGCCGAGGTCAATTGCATCACGCTTCGCCGCGATCGCGAGCTGCACCTCCTGGACGGCTGCGCGATCCGCGACCGCCCCGTGCGCCCGGGCAACAGCCGACACCGCCCGCGCGAGCTCCACGTGTCGCGGCTCGAGTTGCCAGAGGTCGCGACTCAGCCGAATGGTGAGGCCGGCGTCGCCCATCGTGAGCAGCACGCCCGAGCCCCCGAGACCTGGAACCTTCGCGACCGCCTCGGCCAGGCGCGCGGCGTCGCCCAGCGAGCGGACCCGGAACACGGCTGTCGCGCCCCCGTGCAGTACGACCCAGTCATCGATACCTTCCGCGGCGAGGAAAGCCTGCCAGCCTTGCTTGCTCATACCCGTACCCTGACTTGTGGAAACCGATGGCGTCTGACCGAAGGACGAACCCAGGACGATGATCCTAACTCGCTGTCCGCAACTCTAGCCTTCGCGCTTCATGCGCTCTTGCCGCGCCGCTTCCGCTTCACTCGGCTCGGTATTGGCTCGCGGATCGCTGAAGGCACGCCGAGCATGCCTTGACCTTCGACACGTTGTGGGGTATATGTCGAAGTTCGAGGTGTGAGCCAGTGGAAAAGACCGACCTTCCCCAGGGAACACTTGACCTGCTCATCCTGAACATTGTCGCGTCGGGACCCTTGCATGGCTACGCCATCGCACAGCGGTTGCGCCTCGTCTCCCGCGAAGTCGTCAACGTCACGCAAGGCACCCTCTATCCAGCGCTCCACCGGCTCGAGAATCGCGGGTTCCTCTCTGCGGATTGGAAGCTCTCCGACACGGGTCGCGACGCGAAGTTCTACAAGCTGACGGCCAAGGGCCGTGCGTACATGGCTACGGAAAAGGAGAGCTGGCGGCGGCTCGCGCAAGCGGTCGGCGCGATCCTCAAGGCGGCTGAAAGTGAGGCGTCATGAACTGGCTCGCACGGGCGATGCGGCGGGATCGCGTGGAACAGCAACTCGACGCCGAGCTCCGCGATCACTTCGAGCGCCTGGTATCGGAATACAGAGCCGACGGCCTCAGCGAAAGCGCCGCGCGCCGCCGCGCACGCCTGGAGTTTGGCGGACTCGACCAAATGAAGGAGCTGTGTCGCGACGCGCGCGGCACGCGCTGGCTCGAGGATCTCGCGCAGGATATTCGCTACGGCGCCCGCGGGCTGCGGCGAAATCCCGGATTTACAGCCGTCGCTGTGCTGACGCTGGCCCTAGGCATCGGCGCAAACACCGCGGTGTTGAGCGTCGTGAACGCGCTGCTGCTGCGTCCGCTGCCAGTTCGCGATCCGGGCGGGTTGATTTGGCTGCAACGCCACATGGGCAGTCAGACCGGCGGACATTTTTCTTATCCGCAGGTCCGGGATCTCGCCGAACGCAACGACACTTTCCAATTCCTTTGCGGCTTCGGCAGCAGTCGGGTGGACGTTGGTCCCGCCGATGCGCGCGAGTCGATCGGCGCCGCCTGGGTCAGCGGACGCTACCACGAAACGCTTGGCCTATCGCCACAAGCCGGCCGGCTTTTGATCCCCGCCGACGACGAGCCCGGCGCGCCTCCTGTCGCGGTGATCAGCGACGAGTACTGGTCACGCCGGTTCGCTCGTGACAGGCAGGTCATCGGACAGTCGATCCTGATCGAAGGCGCCTCCGTGCCGATCGTCGGCGTCAGTTCGCCGGGGTTTCGCGGCGCGACGGTCGGCGAAGCCGCCGACATCACGCTGCCGATCCAGTCGCGAGTCCTTGTGCGGCCCGACCAGCCGTTCTATCTCGGACCGGGCGCTCGCTGGCTTCGCATTCTGGCGCGGCCGCAACCTGCGCTCTCGCGCGAAGACGTGCAGGCGAACGTCAGCGTTTTGTGGACGCCGATCCTCGAAGCGTCACTGGCCCCGACCCTGACATCCGACGAGCGGCGCCGCCGGCTCGCGGAAACGCTGACGGTGTGGCCGGGTCGAACGGGCACCAGCCTTGTGCGCGCGCAATTCCGCCTGCCGCTGCAGATTGCATTCGGATTCGTGATGCTGGTGCTGCTGATCGCATGCGTCAACGTCGCGAACCTGCTGCTCGCACGTGGCACGACGCGCGGGCGCGAAATCGCGGTTCGCCTGTCGATCGGCGCGAGTCGTGCCAGGGTCCTGCGGCAGTTACTGACCGAAAGTGCGCTGATCGCGCTCGCGGGTGCGGCGGCCGGCATCTGGGTCGCGTGGGCCGGCAGCCACTCGCTTGTCGACCTGATGGGAAGTGGACGCGGCGGCCCATTTGGTTCCGACGCGATCATATTGGACCTCGCGCCCGACTGGTTGATGAT
>DAIRVV010000325.1:0-2494 GCA_036802645.1 Steroidobacteraceae bacterium | reverse complement strand
GACTGCACCGACCGCCCAGGACGGCGCCAATGGGGTTGCGATCTGGGTGCACCCGCGGGATGGCGCCAAGAGCCTGGTCCTCGGCGCGGGTGGCACCGGCGGACTGGAAGTGTACGGGCTGGACGGCGCCGTGCGGCAGCGGATTGCGGACGTCGAGGCATCCCATGTCACCTTGCGCTACGACTTTGATATCGGCGGACGCAAGCTCCCGCTCGTAATCGCCTACGAGCCGACGCGCTCGGCGTTGATTGGCTACACCATCGACGAGACGACTCGGCTCATCCGATTGCCGGGGGAGCCGATCGTGGCCGACGACGAACTCACCGGGCTCTGCAGTTTCAAGAGCCCCATCACCGGGCGCGTCTACGCCCTCGGCATGACGGATGGCGGCCAGATGCTGCAATGGGAACTCTTCGGGGCAAGCGGCTCGCTTGCTGCGCGGCTCGTGCGTAGTGTTCCGCTCGGCAAGGGCGTCGAATACTGCGTCGTCGATGATGTGAACGCGCGGATGTATTACGGCGACGAAGCCCTCGGCGTGATGTCGCTGCCGGTCGAGCCGGAAACCGACGCGATGCGACAGGTCGTCGATCTCGTCGCTCCGCGCGGCGGCATCGCGGAGGAGGTCAAGGGCCTTGCGCTCGCGCGCGGCGCGGACGGCAACACGCTCCTTCTGGTCTCCGACGTGTCTGCAGAACGAATTTCGGTGTATGGCCTCGATGGAAGGGTGCAGGGGCGATTCCGGATTGGTGTAGGCGCCAGGGTGGATGGTGTCGGCGAAAGCGAAGGGCTCGCGCTCGCGTCTGCTGCGATGGGCAGCGACTATCCCGAGGGCATGCTCGCGCTCGCGGACCAGGACAACGACGGCGAGCACAGCAACTTCAAGTTGGTCGGCTGGCGCGAAGCGCGGATCGCGCTCGGTATCGGCGCGAAGGAATTCGCGGATCCCCGAGCCTCGACTCTGGCCACGGCCCGCACGGTCACGCCTGCGCTCGAGACGCCCGCGGTCGCGACCTGGGGCGATGCGGCCGACGACCCGGCGATCTGGGCGAATGCGAAGAACCCGTCGAAGAGCGCGATCATCGCGACCGACAAGAATCTCGGCCTCTATGTCTACGACCTCGAGGGGCGGCTGCTCCAGACGCTTGCCGACGGCCGTATGAACAACGTGGACATTCGCGACGGCCTGATGGTCGACGGCAAGCCGCGCACACTCGTGGCCGCGAGCAATCGCACGGACAAGTCGATCGCGCTCTACTGGCTCGATCCCGCGACACGGAAGCTCGCGAAAGCAGGCGAGCCGGTGCCGACGAACTTCGCCGATCCGTATGGCCTGTGCATGTATGCGGCGGCCGACGGCAGCGGTCATTACGTCTTCGTCAACAACGGTGGAGACGGCCTCTATCGGCAGTGGCGAATCACGGCGAAAGCCGGCCGCGCGACCGCGGAGCAGGTCCGCGAATTCAAGGTCGGCTCGCAAGCCGAAGGCTGCGTGGCCGACGACGCAACCGGAAACTTCTATGTCGCGGAAGAGGGCGGCGGTTTCTTCCGCTACTCCGCGCGGCCCGACGGCGGTGCCGAGCGGCGCGAGATCGACCGTGTGGATGGGCCGAACGGCCTTGAGGCGGACATCGAGGGCGTCTCGATCTGGCACGGAAAGGATGGCAAGGGCTTCATCGTCCTGTCGAACCAGGGTGCGGACAGTTACGCGGTCTATCGCCTCGAGGGCGATAATTCCTTCGTCGGCATCTTTCACATCGTCGCGGACCCGGAGCGCGGGATTGACGGCGTGTCGGAAACGGATGGCCTCGACGTCGTGAGTGCGCCGCTTGGCGCGAAGTTCCCCGACGGGCTCCTGGTCGTCCAGGACGGGCGCAATCTCTCGCCAAGGGAACGGCAGAACTACAAGTACGTGTCCTGGCGCGCGATCGCGGACTCGCTCGGGATCAGGTAGCGGGCGGCACCGCACTTTCGCGGCGCTCGAGCTCTTTCGGATCCATCTTCGAGCGCCAGGTCGAGACGCCGTTCTTCAGCTCGGCAGGCGTCAGCGTGAGGGCCTCATAGACACGATCGCCGCGCAGGTCGCGGAGCGTGAACGTCACCTTCGGCTCGGGCTCCCATTCGAAATCGAGCAGGCCGAAATTGACCGTGCGAAACCAGGGCAGGCGGATCCGCATCTCCGGTTCGCCGTCCAGGAACGACGCGCCCGTTCCCTGCGCGAGCGGCGAGCTCACGAAGTCATAGAGGTCGTAGCCGCCCTGCTCGGATCTCGGAATACAGTTCACTTCGCCGAAATGCGTGTCGCCCGAAATGCAGAACACGCCTTCGATGCCGTTATCGCGGATGAAGTCGAAGAGTGCGTTGCGCTCGGTGAGGAAGGCGCCCCAGGTGTCGCCCGCCGGCCCGTCCTCGGACGACCAGCCGCTGCCGCAGGCGAGCACCTTGAACGGCGCGCGGCTCGCGAGCAACTGCTCGCGCAGCCACTCGCCCTGGCGCT
>DAIRVV010000324.1:0-2505 GCA_036802645.1 Steroidobacteraceae bacterium | reverse complement strand
ATCCGCGGCCGGCCGCCGATACGCCGCTGCCGCCGCAGGCGCCGGGCCTCGCGGGCGGCGGCACGAAGCGGCGCGGCGAAGACGATTTCGCCGGCCTCAAGGACTATCACGCCGGCGATCCACCGCGTCACATTGCCTGGAAGGCCTTCGCGCGGACCGACGAGCTCCTGATCAAGGAGTTCAGCGGCGATGCCGAGGCGCTGCCGGTTTTCGATCTCGCCGACGCACCGGGTGCCGACCTCGAAGCGCGACTGTCCGTACTCACGCGCTGGGTCGTGGACGCGCACGCGCGCGGCATGACATTCGGGCTCCGCCTTGCAGGCACGGAGATTCCGCCGGAGCCCGGCGATGCGCAGCGCCGCCGCTGCCTCGCTGCGATCGCGCGCTTCGATGCGCCGGCTCCCGATGTCGCCTGAGCGCGAAGCGGGCTTCCGGCGCCTCGCCTGGACGACCGCGGGGCTCGTCGCCGCCCTCGGCCCGCACCTTTTGCGGCTGCAGCTCTGGATCTCGGCATTCGTGCTCGCCGCGTGCATCTGGCGACTGGTCGCCGAGCGACGCGGCTGGCCCATGCCGAACGCGCTCGTTCGCGGGCTGATCGCGGCCGGCGTCACGGCGGGCGTCGTGCTGGGATATTCGACGATCACGGGCCTCGACGGCGGCACCGCCCTGCTGGCGCTCATGTCCGCGCTCAAGCTGCTGGAAACCCGCGGGCCGCGGGACCTGACGGTCCTGATTTTCATCGGCTGGTTCCTGTGCCTCGCCTCGTTTCTGTATGCGCAGGACGCGGCGACTGCAGCGTGGGTGCTGCCGACCGTCTGGCTGCTCGCCGCCGCGCTGCTCGTAATTTCGCGGCGCAGCGACGACGGTCCCGCGTTGCGGCCATTTCGCACGACGGGCGCGCTGCTGCTGAAAGCCGCGCCGGTCGCGCTCGTCCTGTTCATGTTCTTTCCGCGGATCGCGGGAAGCTTCTGGGGGGCGCCATCGGCCGAGCGCGCGCTGTCACGGCTCACCGAGGAGATGTCGCCCGGCGACATTTCGGACCTGACGCTCAATGACGTCGTCGCATTCCGGGTCCGCTTTTCAGGAAATCCGCCGCCGCCCCCGCTGCGCTACTGGCGCGGTCCCGTGCTCAACGAGTTCGACGGCTATACCTGGTATCGCGGCCAGGCCCAGCCGATTTTCCGCTCCAAAATCGTCCCCGCCGGGGCGCCGGTCGATTACACGGTGACACTCGAACCGACCGGACAGCAGATGCTGTTCGCGCTCGACATGGTCGAGAACTGGACCAGCGGCTTCGCGGCGCAGACCTGGGACTTCGGGCTGCGAACCCGCAAGCCCGTCAACGCCGTCATCCGCTACGACGCGCGCTCTTATCCAAGCTATAGGGCCGGAGTAAGCCTGTCGGCAGCGCTCAGGAACCTGAGCCTCCAGTTGCCCCCCAAGCGCAACCCGCGCACGGTCGAGCTCGCGCGCAGCATGCGAAGCGCCGCCGCGAACGACGCCGCATACGTGCGGGCAGTGCTCGAGCTCTTTCGCGAGCAGGAGTTCTATTACACGCTGACTCCGCCGGGCCTCGCGCGCGATTCGGTCGACGATTTCATGTTCAACACGCGCCAGGGTTTCTGCGGGCACTACGCATCGGCCTTCACGACGATGATGCGCGCAGCGGGAATTCCGGCGCGCGTCGTCGGCGGCTACCAGGGCGGCGACTGGAACCCGGTCGGCGGCTACCTGATCGTCCGCCAGTCGCATGCACACGCCTGGTCCGAAATCTGGATTGCGGGCGAGGGGTGGCGGCGCGTCGACCCCACGGGCGCGGTCGCGCCGGAGCGCATCGAACGCGGCATCGAAGCCTCGTTCGCAGAATCCGGCCTGCTTCCGGGCGGCCTGATGCGCGATTCCGCCCTGCTGTGGCAAGCGCACATGCTCTGGGACAACCTGAACGCGCGGTGGAACGACCTGGTCGTCCAGTTCGACCGCGCGGCTCAGGAAGAGCTCCTGGTCGGCCTCGGTTTCGACGATCCGGGCTGGAGCGCCTTTGCGGTGGCGCTCGGAATCGGGCTCGCCCTCGCGGCCGGCGTGCTCGCCCTGTGGCTCGCCTGGGAGTTCCGGCCGGGCCGCACGGATCCTGCGACGACGACCTACCGGCGCTTCCTCGCCCGGCTTGCGCGCCGCGGGATCGAGCGGATGGCCGGCGAGGCGCCGCGCCATTTCGCCCAGCGCGTGCGAAGGCTGCGGCCGGATCTCGGTCTTTCCGCCCTGGCGATCACCGAGGCCTACCTGCGATTGCGCTATCTGCCGGAGCCTGTGCCGGCCGATCTCAAGCTGATGCGCGGGCTGGTCGCGCGCTTCCGGCCTTGATCGAACCGTTCGCGCTCGCGCTCGCCGGCTGCCTCGCGGTACTGGGCTGGCTTCTCGGCCGGCCGCTATTCGCCGCGCTCCGGCGCGCGAAGCTCAGGGCGCGCGGACCCACCCCGGGTGATCGCGAGCTGCTCGCGCGCGCCT
>DAIRVV010000323.1:0-2505 GCA_036802645.1 Steroidobacteraceae bacterium | reverse complement strand
AGGGTATGCGGACATCCCCAGGCGCGAAAACGGCAATCCGCGATGTGTCCGTCTTTGAGGCGCGCCTCGAAACGCACCCAGGCGCCGCGATCGAGCGCGACGGCTTCTCCCGCGATGATTGCGCCACTGCCTGCCGGCAGCGAGCCTGCGCCGGGGAGTTCAGCGAACAGCGCAAGGACTCTCGGTGAATAGCGCGACGCGGCCGCGTTCATGCGATTCGGTCCAGCGCGCCTGCCGGTAGCGCCGCGCGAAGGCGCGCGACCGCCCTGACCAGGATCTCAGCGGCCCGGTCGATGTCGTTCTCCGTTGTCGATCGCCCGAGACTCAGGCGCAACGACGCCTGAATGGCCTCGTCGGAACGGCCGAGCGCCCGCAGCACGTAGGAAGGCCCGTTCGCAGCCGAGCTGCATGCCGAACCGCTCGACACGGCGAGCTTGCCGTCCAGTTCGAGCAACAGGCTCTCGCCTTCGACTCCTGCAAAGCCGACGTTCAGGATTCCCGGAAGCGAGGGATCGACGGCACCGTTTCGCCAGATGGGCGCCGCGGCCTTAAGCGCCGCCCACAGTCGTTCGCGAAGCAGGCGAACGCGAGTCGATTCGCCGGCAAGTGCGTCGCGCGAGAGCGCACACGCCGCACCGAAACCAATGATCTGGTGCTGAGCGAGCGTGCCTGAGCGCAGCCCGCGCTCGTGTCCGCCGCCGAACAGCAGCGGATGAAGTGCCGGGCGCGGTCGCCTTCGAACATAGAGGGCGCCGATGCCTTTCGGCCCGCCAAGCTTGTGCGCACAGAAGCTCAACAAGGCGATGCCGGAGGATTCAACGTCGATCGCAAGCCTGCCCGCGCTCTGGGCCGCGTCGGAGTGGAACAGGATCCCGCGCTCGCGACAATGCGCCGCCACCGCCTCGATGTCCGTCAGCACACCCGTCTCATTGTTGGCATGCATCAACGAGACGAGCGCGGTATCCGCGCGGATCGCCCTGGCGACCTGTTCGGCCTCGATCAGGCCTTCGGGCGACGGTATGAGCCAGGTCACCGTGAAGCCCTCCCGCTCGAGCTGGCGGCAGGCGTCGACCCCTGCTCGGTGCTCGATCCGCGAACTCACAATGTGACGCTGTCCGGCCTGCGCGCCGCGCGCGGCTCCAAGGATCGCGAGATTGACGCTCTCGGTTGCGCCCGAGGTGAATACGATCGACTCCGGCGGCGCATTGACCAGGCGGGCGATCTGCACGCGCGCAAGTTCGATGCGCGCAGCGACCGCGCGCCCCGCGCCGTGCGCGGAGGCCGCATTCGCCTGCATCGCCGGATCCGCAAGGCATTCGCTCATGATCGCCGCGACGCGGCCATCCAGTGGCGCGGATGCGGCATGGTCGAGATAGATCGGCAACTGCGCCGTCATGCCGCCCGACCGCCCGGCCGCAGCCCGCGTTCGATCGCTGCGAGCCAGCCGCGAAGGATTCGCACCTCGCCGGCGTCCGGCATGGCGCGCGCCACCAGTCGCCGCACGCGCTCGCCGAGCTGGTCCGCATTGCCGTCGTGCATGAATCCGGTCGCGCGCATGGCGCGCTCGAGATGCGCATTCAGCGCGAGCATTTCGTCTGCCGTCGCGAGCGCGGGCGAAGCGCCGGCCGGGCCTTCCGTCCGTTGCCGCGACGCGAGGAAGACTTCATAGCAGACGAGCTGCACCGCCTGCGCGAGATTGAGCGATTCATATCCGGCGGCCGAAGGAATGCGCATGAGTGCCTGGCAGCGCGCGAGCTCCTCGTTGGCAAGCCCGTTCCTTTCGCCCCCGAACAGGATCGCGGCGGGACGCGATGCGGTTGCGGCGGCGAGCTCCATCGCGCCGTCCCGCGCGCTGACCACGCGCCAGTTCGCGCTGCGCGGCCGGGCCGTCGTGCCGAATACGAGGCCGCAATCGCCGATCGCCTCGTCGACCGTCGCGACGACACGCGCCCGCGCCAGGACGTCAGCCGCAGAGGAAGCGCGCGCGGTCGCCTCGGGATGCGGATACGACTGGGGCCGCACGAGGACGAGCGACTCGAGCGCCATGTTCTTCATCGCGCGCGCGCTCGCGCCGATGTTTCCGGGATGGCTGGTATCGACGAGGACGATTCGGATGAGGGAGGACATCGCGGTTCCGGGAGGGTTGCTGCTATTCTAAGTCATGCATCCCCTGCTCAACATCGCGGTCGGCGCCGCGCGGCGCGCCGGCGAAGTCATCGTGCGCAGCCTCGATCGCGTCGGCGCGCTCATCGTCAGCGAGAAGGGCCGCAATGACTTCGTCAGCGAGGTCGACAGGACGGCCGAGCAGGCGCTGATCGCGGTCATCCGGAAGTCTTACCCGAGCCACGGTTTTCTTGCGGAGGAAAGCGGCGAGCAGCGCGGCGACGAATACACCTGGGTCATCGACCCGCTCGACGGGACGACAAATTTCCTACACGGCTTCCCGCAGTTCGCCGTCTCGGTCGCCTGCCGCCACCGCGGCCGCGCCGAGGTCGCGGTCGTGCT
>DAIRVV010000322.1:0-2510 GCA_036802645.1 Steroidobacteraceae bacterium | reverse complement strand
CGAGGCGCAGCCTGCCTGGGCTGCGCTCGCCGGGGCAGAGCGCGCCCGCATTCTGCGCCGCGCGGCCGAAATCCTGCGCGCACGCAATGACGAGCTGGCGGCGCTTGAAACCCGCGACACTGGCAAGCCGATCCAGGAGACGCGCGTCGTCGACGTGATTTCGGGCGCCGAATGCATCGAGTACTTCGCGGCGCTCGCGCAGAGCACGGCGGGCGAGCACATCGACCTTGGGCCACAGGCCTTCGGCTATACGCGCCGCGAGCCGATCGGCATCGTCGCCGGCATCGGCGCCTGGAATTATCCGTTGCAGATCGCCTGCTGGAAGTCCGCACCTGCGCTCGCGTTCGGCAATGCCATGATCTTCAAGCCGCCGAGTCTCACGCCGCTTTCTGCCGTCGAGCTGGAAAAGGTCTACTGCGAGGCAGGCGTCCCGCCCGGTGTTTTCCAGGTGGTTCACGGCCGCTCCGAGACCGGCCGGCTCCTCACGCGTCATCCGGAAATCCGCAAGGTGTCGCTCACAGGCTCAGTCGGCACCGGCAAGGCAGTGATGAACGACGCTTCGAGCACGGTCAAGGCGGTGACGCTCGAGCTCGGCGGCAAGTCGCCCCTGATCGTCTTCGACGATGCGAAGCTCGACCAGGCGGTATCGGGCGCTCTCCTCGCCAATTTCTATTCCGCGGGCGAAGTCTGCTCGAATGGCACGCGAGTCTTCGTTCACCGCACGGTCAAACAGGATTTCCTCCGCAGACTCGTCGCACGTGTCTCCGCGATGCGCATCGGCGACCCGATGGACCCGGCGACGCAAGTCGGTTCGCTCATCTCCGAGGAGCACATGCAAATGGTCCTCGGCTACATCGCCCGCGGCCGCGCCGAAGGCGCCCGCGTGCTGGTCGGCGGAAACCGCCGCACCGACGGTGCGCTCGCCAGGGGATTCTTCGTCGAACCGACGGTGTTCGACGGCTGCCGTGACGACATGAGCATCGTGCGCGAAGAGATTTTCGGGCCCGTCATGTCCGTGCTCGAGTTCGACGGCGAGGACGAGGTCATCGAGCGCGCAAACGCGACCGAGTTCGGGCTCTCCGCCGGGGTCTTCACCAACGACCTCAACCGCGCGCATCGCGTGATCGCGCGGCTCCAGGCCGGAACCTGCTGGATCAATCACTACAACGTCACCCCGATCGAGTTGCCTTTCGGCGGCGTCAAGCTCTCCGGGCTCGGGCGCGAGAACGGACGCGCCGCGATAGAGCACTACACGCAGTTGAAGAGCGTGTATGTCGCCAAGGGCGACATCGATGCGCCCTACTGAGGAATTCGACTACGTCATCGTCGGCGCGGGCTCCGCCGGATGCGTGCTGGCGGACCGGCTTTCCGAGGATGGCAGGAACACGGTGCTCGTTCTCGAGTACGGCGGTTCCGACCGTTCGATCTTCGTGCAGATGCCCTCGGCGCTCTCCATCCCGATGGGCATGGAGAAGTATGACTGGCGCTATTACACCGAGCCGGAACCGGGCCTGGGTGGCCGCCGCCTCCACACGCCGCGCGGCAAGGTCTTGGGCGGTTCCTCGTCGATCAACGGACTCGTGTACGTGCGCGGCAACGCCCAGGACTATGAGCGCTGGGAATCCGAAGGCGCGACGGGCTGGAACTACGCTGCCGTACTGCCCTATTTCCGGCGTGCGGAAACGCGCGCCGAAGGCGGCGACGCCTATCGCGGTGATTCTGGAAAACTTCAGACTTGCTACGGCACGCTGTCGAATCCCTTGCACGCCGCCTGGCTGGAGGCCGGCAGGCAGGCGGGCTACCCACAAACAGCAGACGTCAATGGCTACCAGCAGGAAGGCTTCGGGCGGCTGGACATGACGGTCAGCGGCGGGAGGCGCTGCAGCGCGGCCAACGCGTATCTGCGCCCGGCGATGCGGCGACGGAATCTCACGGTTCGCACGGAATGCCTTGCGACGCGTATCCTGTTCGAAGGCCGGCGCGCGAGCAGCGTGGAGTACCGCCAGGGCGAAATGACACGCAGCGTGCGTGCGCGACACGAAGTGATCGTGAGCACTGGCTCGATAAATTCGCCTCAACTGCTCAAGCTTTCCGGCATCGGTCCCGCCGCCGAGCTGCGCGAGCACGGCATCGAAGTCGTCCACGACCTTCCGGGCGTCGGCGAGAACCTCCAGGATCACATCGAATTCTATTTCCAGGTGGCCTGTACCCAGCCGGTCACCCTCTATTCGTCAATGAACCTGTGGTCACGAGCGGTGATCGGCGCACGCTGGCTGCTGTTCAAGGACGGGCTTGGCGCGACCAATCATTTCGAGACTGGAGGCTTCATCAGGAGCCGCGCGGGCGTGCCCTACCCCGACATCCAGTTTCATTTCCTGCCGCTCGCGGTCACCTACGACGGCTCTTCGCTCGCCCGTGAGCACGGATTTCAGGCGCACGCGGGCCCGATGCGCTCGAAGAGCCGCGGCTGGGTGCGGTTCGCGTCGGGCGACCCGCGCGACAAGCCGAAG
>DAIRVV010000321.1:0-2517 GCA_036802645.1 Steroidobacteraceae bacterium | reverse complement strand
CTTGCAGGCGAAGAGCGTACCCGTCCGCCCGAAGCCGACCGCGATCTCGTCCGCGATCAAGAGCACGTCGTGACGATCGCAGGCCTCGCGCAGCATCGCGAGGTAGACCGGGTGATACATGCGCATCGAGCCGGCACACTGCACCAGCGGCTCGACGATGACGGCCGCGATCTCGTGCGCGCGCTCCGCGAGCGTCCGCTCCATCCCGGCGAACATCCGCCGGCTGTGCTCCTCCCAGCTCGCGCCCGGCTCGCGCAAGTGGCAGTCGGGCGATGGCACCGTGATGACATCCATCAGGAGCGGCTGGTACACCTTCTTGTAGAGTTCGACATCGCCGACTGCGAGCGCGCCGAGCGTTTCGCCGTGATAACTGTTCGCCAGCGTGACGAAGCGGCGCTTCGCCGGCTGCCCGCGGTTCTGCCAGTAGTGGAAGCTCATCTTGACGGCAACTTCGACGGCGGCCGACCCGTTGTCGGCGTAGAAGCAGCGGGTGAGGCCGGCGGGTACGATTCCGACGAGCGCCTCCGACAATTCGAGCACCGGCGCGTGGGTGAAACCCGCGATCAGGACGTGTTCGAGGCGATCGACCTGCTCGTGGACGGCCGCGTTGATGCGCGGATTCGCGTGGCCGAACAGGTTCACCCACCAGGAGCTGATGCCGTCGAGATAGCGCTTTCCCTCGAAGTCCTCGAGCCACACACCCTGGCCGCGCGCGATCGGTACGAGAGGCAGTTGTTCATGATCCTGCATCTGCGTACAGGGATGCCAGACGACCGCAAGATCGCGAGCCGCGATCGCGTCATTTCGGGTGTGGCCTGTCATCAAAACGAGTGTATGCGATTGGAAGCGGCGATTGGCGCGGGCTAAGCTGTCGCGATGACGGCCATCGCGATCGCAACAGGCATGCTATCCGGCGCGCGCGAAGTCTGTTCCCCGAATTGCGATGAGCGGCCGGACGGCATCGTGCCGGAACTCATCGTGATCCACGGCATCAGCCTGCCACCGGGAAGATACGGCGGGCCGTGGATCGACCGGCTGTTCACGAACGGGCTGCCGGCGGACCAGGATCCGTTCTTCGCAACCATCCAGGATCTGCGCGCCTCGTCGCACGTGCTGATCGCGCGCGACGGCGGCCTGACGCAGTATGTGCCGTTCGGAATGCGGGCCTGGCACGCGGGCCGCTCGTACTGGCGCGGACGCGACGGATGCAACGATTTCTCGATTGGAATCGAGCTCGAGGGCTCGGATTTCGAACCCTACGAGGACCGCCAGTACGCCGCGCTCGCGCGGCTGCTCGCTGACCTGCAGCGCGCTTATCCGTCGCTGGCGGAGGGCTGGATCGCGGGTCATAGCGACATCGCGCCCGGCCGCAAGACCGATCCCGGACCGTACTTCGACTGGCAGCGGCTTGAACGTGAGCTTGGCGACCAGGGCGCAGCATTCCGGCGCGAGGTTCTCGCCTGAGGCGGCTCGCCGCGATTCTCGCGATCGCAATCGCGGGCTGCGCCGGGCCGCAGCCGCCGCCCGCGCGCGAGCGCATCGTGAGCGTCGCCCCCAATCTGACCGAGATGCTCTTTGTGGCCGGGGCCGCCGAACATGTCGTCGGCGTCAGCGCCTACAGCGACTATCCCGCGGCGGCAAAGACGCTGCCACAGATCGGCGACGCCTTTCGCCTCGACTACGAGCGGATCGTGGCGCTTGCGCCGACGGTCGCCGTCATCTGGGAGACCGGGACTCCGGCCGGCGTCACAGAAAGGCTCCAGGATCTCGGCATCCGCGTCGTATCGATCCCGACGCGCCGGCTCGACGACATCGCGACGGGTCTCATCACGCTTGGTTCCCTGGCGGGAACCGAAGCGGTCGCGGATTCGGCCGCCCGGGACTTCCGCGGGCGCATCGCGGCGCTGCGCGAGCAATATCGCGACCGGCCGGAGATCCGCGTGTTCCTGCAGATCGAAGGCCCGCCGCTCTTCACGGTCGGCGGCCCTCACCTGATCACCGAGATCCTCGAGCTCTGCGGCGGAACGAATGTCTTCGCGGATTCCGATGCGCTGGCCTTGCCCGTCGACCTCGAGTCGGTGCTCGCGCGCGCACCGCAGGCAATTCTCTCGGCTGGCTATGACGACCCGCTTCCGTTCTGGTCGCGTTTCACCGGGCTCGAAGCGGTCGCGCGCGGGAATGTCTATCGAGTGCCGGCGGATGCGCTCGCTCGCCCGAGCCCGCGCATCGCGGAGGGCGCCGCCGATGTCTGCGCGCGCCTCGAGGAGGCTCGAAACAAAGGGGACGCGCCCCTTTAACGTGGACGGAGTGCCACTGAAAGCAATCGTTGATGTTAAAGAGGCGCGTCCCCTTTGTTTCGAGTCTTGCCGCGGCGCGCGTGCTTCCAGAGGACCTCGCTCCCACTCTCGTGCCGCGCGAGCACGCGCGCGAGCACGAACAGGAGATCCGACAGGCGATTGAGGTACTTGAGGGGCTCGGCACGCACGTCCTCCGCACGCGCGAGCGTCCAGGCGCGCC
>DAIRVV010000320.1:0-2519 GCA_036802645.1 Steroidobacteraceae bacterium | reverse complement strand
TGTGCCCAAGCCGGCCGAGCTGGCGCATGACGAGCGCCGTGCTCGTCGCACCGTCGGCATCGAAATCGCCCACCACCAGGATCCTGGAACCGCGCTCGAGGTGGGAGGCGAGCAACTCGGTGGCCGGGCCGATTCCATCCAGGGTCGAGACGGGCAACAACGCGCGAAGCTCGAGTGAGAGTTCGTCGGCATGACGGACGCCGCGCGCGGCGTAGACGCGACGCAGCACGGGGTGCAGGCCGTCGCCGATAGTGTCGATCGCACCGGCTTGCCTCCGCCGGAGCTTGACGGGCTGTGCGCGCGGCAGGTCACGGGACTTCATCGACGGCCATGATAGCGACGCAAGACGCCGCGGATTGGCTATATTTCCATTGCGATGGAGTTCACGCGCGAAGCCGCCGGCGAGGCGCATGCGATCGTCGCCTGCACCGAGGGCGAGGTGCGGCTTCGCAACCGTGCGATTGCCGGTAGCGTGATCGTCACCCGGGAGACGGTCCAGGATGATTGGCATCCGCCGGCGCCAGAGGCGCTTTCGATCGACGACTTCGAGAAACTGCTCGCGCTCAGGCCGGAAGTCGTGCTGCTCGGAACCGGGAACCGCCAGCGCCTGCCGTCGCCCGCCCTCTATGCAGCCTTCGCGGAACGCGGCATTGGTCTCGAGGTCATGGACAACCGGGCCGCGTGCCGGACGTTCAACCTGCTTCTTTCGGAATACAGGGATGTTGCCGTCGCTTTGATGCTGTGACGGTGCCGGGTCGGGTAAAGGGGATAGACACTTTTAAAAGGGACTGTCCTTTCTAAAAGTGTCTGTCCCCTTTACCCGACCAAGCACCATCAACGCGGTGGTAGCTGCGTAAGCGGATCCTGCGGCTCGCCTTCGAGGCGGATCTCGAAGTAGAGCATCGGCTGCTGGCTCGGACCGAGTCCCATGGCCGCGATCTGCTGGCCGGCGCGGACTTCATCGCCCTCCTTCACCTGCACGAACGCGTTGTGTCCGTAAGCCGTGAGCCAGCCACGCACATGATTGATGATGACGAGCTCGCCATAACCGCGCAGCCCACCGCCCGTGTAGACGACTTTGCCGTCGGCCGCAGCCAGGATCGGCTGGTTGAGGCCACCGTCGATTCGAAGACCGACGCCTCCCGATGGCTGGCGAACTCCGCCGACGACGGTGCCGACATTCACCGGCCAGCGCCAGTCCGGCGGACGGTACGCCGGATCATCCGGCGACGCGCGTCGGGTGGGAGCGCTTTCAGGTTCAGGCGCCTTCCTGGCGACAGCAGCGCCGCCCGGCGGCGGGTTCAGCCGCAGCCGTTCGCCGGGATGGATCAGGTAATCGCCGCCGATTCCATTCCAGCGGGCGATGTCGCGATAGTCGAGCTCGTAGCGCCGGGCGATCGAATAGAGCGTCTCGCCGGCGCGAACCACGTGGTAGTCCGGAGCGGTGGGTCGGCGATCATTCCCGGAGCAAGCTGCGATCGCGACCGCCGCGACACATGCGATCCATCGATTCAGGTCACACCGCCGAGCAGGGGAACGAAGCTCACGAATCCGAGCCGCTCGCGCAGGAACTGGTCCCCGCGCCGGGTGAGCCGCAGGAGTTCCTGCCGCCCTTCCGGGCCGACCGGGGCGACGAGCCGGCCGCCCTCGGCGAGCTGGTCGAGCAGCTTCTGCGGCAAGGCATGCGCGGCTGCGGCCAGCAGAATTCCGTCGAACGGCGCCTGCGAGGGCCATCCCTCCGAGCCATCGCCATGCTTGAATCGCACATTCCTGAGCTCGAGCTCGCGCAGGCGCTCGCGTGCGCGGTCGAGCAGCGGTTCGATCCGCTCGATGCTGTAGATCCGGCCGACGAGGGGCGATAGCACCGCCGTCTGGTAACCGCAGCCGGTTCCGATCTCGAGCACTTTTTCCGGCGTGCCGCCGATCGTGATCGCTTCCGTCATGCGCGCGACGACGTATGGCTGCGAAATCGTCTGCCCATGCCCGATCGGCAGGGCCGTGTCCTCGTAGGCGCGGCTTGCGATCGCCTCGTCCACGAAGAGATGGCGCGGGACGTTCCGGATGCGGTCGAGCACGCGCGGGTCGCGGATGCCCTGCTCGACGAGCCGCTGGATCAGCCGCTCGCGGGTGCGGGCGCTCGTCATGCCGATTCCGCTGCGCTCGCTGGTCACGCGACGGGACCTTCAAGCCATTCGCGGAGGCTCTCGAGCGCCGTGTGGCGCGTGAGGTCGACTTGCAGCGGCGTTACCGACACGTGTCCGTTGGCAACCGCATGGAAGTCCGTCCCTGGACCGGCATCCTGCCCGGCACCCGCGGCCCCGACCCAGTAGATTTCACGCCCGCGCGGATCCAGCCCGCGGACTGCGGCCTTGGCGCGATGGCGATGGCCGAGACGGGTCACCTGGAAGCCCTGCAGGGATTCATAAGGCAGATCCGGCACGTTGACATTCAGGATCATCGACCGGTGCAGCGGCTTCGCTAACAGCCGCAGCACCAGCTCGCGCGCGACGCGCGCGGCA
>DAIRVV010000319.1:0-2528 GCA_036802645.1 Steroidobacteraceae bacterium | reverse complement strand
ATCACGGCGACATGGCGAGGCACGGGACCCGTGCCTGCGGCTTGCGAGGCTGCTGCGGGCATCTCAGACCTGCAGCAACTCTTTCTCTTTCTCGGCCAGCACCTGGTCAATCTCGTGGACGTGCCGGTCGGTGAGCTTCTGGATTTCCTCCTGGGCGCGACGGTCGTCGTCCTCGGAAATCAGTTTTTCCTTCAGCATCTCCTTCAATTCGTTCATCAGGTCGCGGCGGACACCGCGCACCGCGACCCTCGAATTCTCCGCCTCATGGCGGGCGACTTTCGTCAGCTCCTTGCGCCGCTCTTCGGTCATGGGCGGCAGCGGCAGTCGGATCACCTGCCCCGCGGTGTTGGGTGTAAGGCCGAGATCGGACTTCAGGATCGCCTTCTCGACGGCGGCGACCGCCGACTTGTCCCAGGGTGAGACCACCAGCGTGCGCGCATCCTCGACGCTGACGCTCGCGACCTGGCTGATCGGAACTTCGGTGCCGTAGTAGTCGACCCTGAGCCCTTCGAGCAACCCGGTATTCGCGCGACCCGTCCGCATCTTGCGGTAGTGGTCCCTGAGGAGCGCCACGCATTTCGACATGCGCTGTGTCGCATCGCGACTCATTTCATCCTGCATGTTCGAGTCCCCTCGCCTCGCCTAGAGTCCGTTCGCGACCAGTGTGCCGACATCCTCGCCGTCGACGATGCGCAGCAGATCGCCTTCATTCATCAGGTTGAATACCCGGAGCGGCACCGCGTTGTCGCGGCACATGACGATGGCTGTGGCGTCCATGACACCGAGCCGGTCGTCCAGCACCTTGTCGAATGAGAGCGTCCGGTAGCGCACCGCCTTCGGGTTGCGGATCGGGTCTTCATTGTAGATGCCGTTGACCTTGGTCGCTTTCAGCAGGAGATCGGCGCCGATCTCGATGGCGCGCAGCGCAGCGGCCGTATCAGTCGTGAAGAACGGATTGCCGGTGCCGGCCGCGAAGATGACGCAACGCCCTTTTTCGAGGTGACGGACGGCACGGCGCCGTATGTAATCCTCGCAGACTTCCTGCACGCGCACCGCCGACATCACGCGCGCATAGCTGCCGACGGATTCGAGCGCGTCCTGGAGCGCGAGGCCGTTCATGACCGTCGCCAGCATGCCCATGTGATCCGCCGTGACGCGGTCCATGCCGGCGCGCGCGAGGCCTGCCCCGCGGAAGATATTGCCGCCGCCGATGACGACGGCAACCTGGATGTCACGGGCCATGACATCCCTGATATCGCCGGCGATGCGTTTCAGGATCGCGGGATCGATGCCGTAGTCGGCGGCGCCGAGCAGAGCCTCGCCACTGATCTTGAGCAGGATCCTCGTGAGCGGCTGCCGGGCCTGCGTGTCAGCCATGACATCTCCCGATGGTGCCGGGTCGCAACTTCGCAGTCTGGCTGACAACGAATGGGCGACTCGGCATTATTGGCCGCCAGACTACGAAGTTGCGACCCGGCACCATAATCAGCTCGGCTTGTCGGGCTGGCCCTTGTCCTTGGCGGCCTCGACCTGCGCCATGACCTCGGCGGCAAAGTTTTCCTGCTTCTTCTCGATGCCCTCGCCGACTTCGTAGCGCATAAATCCCGTGACTGTCGCCTTGCTCTTGTCTAGCAACTGCCCGATGTTCGTGTCGGGATCCTTCACGAATGGCTGCCCGGTCAGGCAGATCTCCGCCAGGTACTTGCGAAGCCGCCCATCCACCATCTTGTCGACGATGGCCGGTGGCTTGCCCTCGGCCATGGCCTGGGCAGCGAGGATCTCCCGCTCCTTTGCGACGACGTCGGCGGGCACGTCGGCGGGCGCCACGAACTGCGGGTTGGCCGCTGCGACATGCATCGCGAGGTCGCGCGCCAGGGACTCGTCCCCGCCCTTGAGCCCGACGAGGCTCCCAATTCGCGTGCCGTGCACATAGCCGCCGATACGCTCGGGCGCGCGAAGCACTGCAGCCCGGCGCACGTCGATCTTCTCGCCGATCTTTGCGATCAGGCTGCGGCGGGTTTCGTCGATCGTCGCGCCGCCCGCGAGCTTGAGTGACGCGAGCGCCTCGGGCGTCGTCGACCCCGCGCCGAGAACCGCCTTGGCGACATCTGCGGCAAAGGCCTGGAACTCGGGCTGGCGCGCGACGAAGTCCGTTTCGCAGTTGACCTCGACGAGCGCGGCCAAGCGGCCGTCGCCACTCGCCGCGGTGGCTATTGCGCCTTCGGCTGCTATGCGGCCGGCCTTCTTGTCGGCCTTTGCGAGGCCAGCCTTGCGCATGATTTCCGCTGCGGCATCGAGGTCGCCACCGGTCTCGATGAGCGCCTTCTTGCACTCCATCATGCCGGCGCCCGTGCGCTCGCGCAGTGTCTTGACCGTTTCAGCGCTGATGTTCATCGTTAGCTACCGCTCTTGTCCGTCTTCCGCGGTGCAGGGCGGCGTCGCGCCGGGGCCTTGACGCGGGCCGCCTCGGGTGACTCCGCAATCGTGGAATCGTCCTCTGCCGCTTCCGCCGGCGCAGGCGCGGGGGG
>DAIRVV010000318.1:0-2560 GCA_036802645.1 Steroidobacteraceae bacterium | reverse complement strand
GTTTCACCGGCCGCCGGGTGACATCGGGTCGCCCGGCGGCCGCGCGTGCGGAGCGCCATGGCAAAGCGTGATTTCTACCAGGTGCTTGGCGTGCCACGAAACGCCACCGAGGACGCCATCACCAAGGCGTACCGGCGCCTGGCCATGAAATACCACCCGGACCGGAATCCCGACGACAAGGAGGCCGAGGAACGATTCAAGGAGGCGAAAGAGGCCTACGAGATCCTGACCGACGCGCAAAAGCGCGGGGCTTATGATCAGTACGGCCGCGCCGGTCTCGACGCCGCGCGCGGCGCCGGCCAGGGCTTCAGCCCGTCCGACGCCTTCGGCGACATCTTCGGTGACATGTTCGGCGACATCTTCGGCGGCGGCCGTCGCGGCGGGCGCAGCGCCGTGTATCGCGGGGCGGACCTGCGCTACGAGCTCGCGCTCGGCCTGGAGCAGGCGGTCTTCGGGACCGCCACAGAGATCGATTTTCAGACGGTCAAGGAATGCACGGATTGCGGTGGCACCGGCGCGGCGCGCGGCCACACGCCGGTGACCTGCGATGCCTGCGGCGGCGCCGGCCAGGTCCGCATCAGCCAGGGAATTTTCGCCGTGCAGCAGACCTGCCCGCGCTGCAAGGGGCGGGGCGCGATCATCAAGGAGCCCTGCCCGACGTGCGCCGGGCACGGGCGCATGCGAGCCAACAAGCGTCTCTCGGTGAAGGTGCCGGCAGGCGTCGACAACGGCGACCGTATCCGCCTGGCGGGAGAGGGCGAGGCTGGACGAAACGGCGGCCCTCCCGGCGACCTTTACGTCGAGATCGCCGTGCGCGAACATCCGATTTTCGAACGCGACGGCGCGCATCTCTCATGCGAGGTGCCGGTCGCCTTCACGACCGCCGCGCTCGGCGGCAGTGTCGAGGTCCCGACGCTCGAAGGCCAGGCTGCAATCAAGATTCCCGGCGGGACCCAGTCGGGCCGAGTCTTCCGCCTGCGCGAGAAGGGCATCAAGCCGGTCCGTGGCGGCGCTACCGGCGACCTGTTCTGCCGGGTCGTGGTCGAAACGCCGGTCGACCTCAACTCCGAACAGAAAGAATTGCTTCGCAAGTTCGAAGGATCGCTCGGCTCCGACGGCAGGAGCCACAATCCGCGCCAGCGCTCCTGGCTCGAGGGCATGAGGCAGTTCTTCAGCAGGATCGGGAGCTGAATGAATAAAGTCGCCGTACTGGGGATCAGTGGCCGGGTCGGGCGCTGTCTCGTGCGCGCAATCCGCGAGTCGCCCGATTTCGTGCTCTCCGGCGCGCTGGCGTCGCCGACGAGCACGTCGCTCGGCCGCGATGCGGGCGAAGTGGCCCAGATGGGTCCGGTTGCCGTCCAGGTCACGGCCGACCGCGAGCAGGCGCTCGCGAGTGCTGTCGTCGCCATTGATTTCACCTTGCCCGACGCGCTCGGCGACAACCTGGCGGCGGTCGAAAGGGCCGGCATCCCGTTCGTCGTCGGTATCACGGGTCTCGATGCCGAACGGCAGCGATTGCTGCGCCGGTTCAGCGAACGCCAGGCGATCCTGGTGGCGCCCAACATGTCGCTCGCAGTCAATCTGCTGTTTGGACTTGCCGGACGCGCTGCAGCCGCACTGCCGGGCGAATACGACGTTGAAATCCTGGAATCCCACCATCGCGGCAAGGCGGATTCGCCTTCCGGGACCGCGCTGCGCCTCGGCGAGATCATCGCAGGCGCGCGAGGCGGCACATTGGCCGAGCATGCCGTCTACGGGCGTTTCGGCAAGTCGGCGGGGCGCTCGCCCGGCGCGATCGGTTTCGCGAGTCTTCGGGCAGGAGACATCGTCGGCCAGCACCAGGTCCTGTTCGCGGGCACGGGAGAAACGCTCGAACTCGTGCACCGGACAACCGACCGAATGACCTTTGCCATTGGCGCGCTCGCCGCCGCGCGCTGGATCCTCGGCCGGCCGCCAGGACTCTACGGCATGTCCGACGTCCTCGGTCTCTGAGAGGCATCGCCCCGGAGAGGCACGGCCCCGGAGAGGCACCGCCTCGGGGACTGTCCCCTCTTCGCATAAGGACTGGGGTATTCCTCTCCTGTAGAATCGCGCCTCGGGTCGCGGCCCCCTGATTTAATACGACGATGACTGGTGGAGTCCCCGACGGCTCCATCCAATGAGATCCTGCGCCTGGCGCCGGCAAGCGGTGCCGCGGGACCTGGAGAACGCCCTGGTGACACCGACACCTGCAGTGCTCGCGCTAGAGGACGGCACGGTGTTTCGGGGAGTTTCGATCGGCGCTTCCGGGGTCACGACCGGCGAGGTCGTGTTCAACACCGCGATGACGGGCTACCAGGAAATCCTCACGGACCCGTCCTACGCCCGCCAGATCGTCACGCTCACGTATCCACATGTCGGCAACACGGGGGTCACGCCCGAGGACCTCGAATCGGATTCCGTCCACGCGGCGGGTCTCGTGATTCGCGACCTGCCGCTGCTGCATTCGAGCTGGCGGGCCAGCCATTCGCTGGCCGAGTTCCTGGTCGAGGGCGAGACCGTCGCGATCGCAGGCATCGAC
>DAIRVV010000317.1:0-2672 GCA_036802645.1 Steroidobacteraceae bacterium | reverse complement strand
GCCTGCGCCGATTCGCGCGCCAGGGCGCCGCGGAGACGCTGGATCTCGACGGCACGATCGACGCGACCGCGCGCCGCGCCGGCCTGCTCGACATCCGCATGGTGCCGGAGCGGCACAATGCGGTGAAGGTCCTGCTCTTCCTCGACATAGGCGGATCGATGGATGACCACGTGCGCGCCTGCGAGGAGCTCTTCTCGGCCGCCCGCGGCGAGTTCAAGCATCTCGAGCATTTCTACTTCCACAATTTCGTCTATGAGTCGGTCTGGAAGGACAATCGCAGGCGGCACGGCGAACGCACGCCACTCGCGCAGCTCATGCGGACCTACGGTCGCGATTACCGGCTCGTCGTCGTCGGGGACGCCACGATGAGTCCCTACGAAATTCTCCAGCCGGGTGGCAGCATCGAGCACTGGAACGAGGAAGCGGGCGCCGCCTGGATGAAGCGACTTCTTTCTTCTTACCCGCGCCACGCCTGGCTCAATCCGGAGCCGAAGGACCGCTGGGAATTTACGCCCTCGATACGGATAGCGCGCGAGCTGTTCGAGGACCGGATGTTCCCGTTGACGCTCGCCGGCCTCGACCAGGCGATGCGATCGCTGCAGTAGCTCAGTCCGGCTGCTTGTACACGACGCCGCCCTTCATGACGAAGCGGACGTCCTCGAGCAGACGGACGTTCTCGAGCGGGCTGCCCTTCACCGCAATCAGGTCGGCAAGGAGGCCCGTCTCGATTTTTCCGCGGTCGGGCGTACCGAACAATTCCGCGTTGACGACTGTCGCGCCCCGGATGGCGTGCAGCGGCGAGTCGCCGAGCTTGACCCGTGCCGCGAATTCCCGCGCGTTGTCGCCGTGCGGAAAGACTCCGGCGTCGGTGCCGAACGAGACCTTGAGCCCGTGTTTCAGCGAGCGCTTGAAGCTCTCGATCGCGAGTGGTTCGAGCCTGGCCTGCTTCGCCGCGAGCGCCGGCGGCAGCTCCGTAGTCTTGAGCGTATCGATGAGGTATAGGTTCGGAACGACGAAGCTGCCGTTCTTCGCGAGGATCTTCGCCGCCTCCTCGGTCATCATCGAATTGTGGTCGATGCTGTCGATGCCGGCCTCGCTCGAGGCGATGATGCCTTCGGTGCCATGTGCGTGCGCCGCGATCTTGAGGCCGTGACGGTGCGCCTCATCCGCAGCAGCGCGCAGCTCCTCAAGCGAGTATTGCTGCGCACCCACGGGCCCCTCGAATGACAGGACGCCCGCGGTCGCGCAGATCTTGATTACCTTAGCGCCGTGCTTGATCTGGTGGCGCACGGCCTTCAGCACTTCGTCGACTCCGTCGGCGGTTCCCGATACGAACTCCGGTGGATCGACGCCCGGCCCGAGCCCCATGGACTGGTCGCAATGGCCGCCGGTGATCGACAACGCGTGCCCTGCGGGGATCACGCGTGGCCCGATGACCCAGCCCTTGTCGATCGCGTTCATCAGCGCGACGTCCGAGAAGCCGAGCCCGGTGCCGAGGTCGCGCACCGTCGTAAAGCCGGCGAGTAGCGTCTTCGAAGCATGTGGAATCGCGCGCAGCGCAAAGTCGCCGGCCGTGAACCGGACAGGCTCCGTCTCCCAGCCCTTGTCGAGGATGTAATTGAGGTGCACGTGCGCGTCCATGAGTCCCGGCAGCAACACGTGGCCGGGCAGCGCGATCGTCTTCGCGGCAGCGGGCTGCGTTGCGGGATTGATCGCGGCAATTCTGTCGCCTTCCACGACGATGACCGCAGGCGACACGATGCGTCCCGCGACGACATCGAGATAACCGTCGGCCTCGATGACGACCGGCTCCGCGCCGGCCGTGGCAACGGCGAATAAGCCCAGTGCGGCCGCACGCCAGAATGTGTAAAGCATCCGATGTCTCCCTTTAGTCAATGGTCATCAAGCGCCTGGTTTCTTCGGCGGCTCCGGAAATTTCACGATCGGGCCTGCGGGCAGATTGCCGGGCGGCACGTAAGCCGGGGCCGGCTCGCCGGCAGGGCCGAGATACTTCAGGTATGCGTAGATCGCCTTGACGTCGCTGTCCTTCATGTCGCGCAGGTTGAACCAGGGCATCGGCGGGCGGAGCGGGCTCCGCGCGAGAGTCATGAACTGGTCGGCGCTCATATCCTTCACTCCGAGCCGCAGGTTTGAGGCATACGTCGTGCCCCAGGCTCCGCTCCAGCCCAGCCGGTCGCCGGTCAGCCACTTCGACTCTTCAACCTTGCCGCCGGATTCCACGTAACCGGCCGTGTGGCAGTCATTGCAGCCCGCGATCTGCACGAGGTATCTGCCGCGCGCCGCCTCATCCGGCATTTTGGTCGGCGCCTGATCTGCAGCCGAAGCAGCCGTTGCGATGATCGACGCCGCTGCGAACGCAAACAATTTATCGGCAATCATGATTTCCTCCGCAGAGCGTAAGACACCGGCATCATAGACTGCGGCGCGACGCACTCATCCATCCGCCGGCAGGAGACGCAGCACATGCGACGCGGCGCCCGGCAGGAACGGCGCCGAACGGCCCTGCGCCCAGTCGTCATGGCCGGCACGATAAAACGGGGACAGGGGATGCCCGCTCTGCCCTCCCGGCATGTGCAGGTAGCCCTCGGCTTCGCGGCCCGGCGAAACCCCGAATCGCTCCGATGCGCCGAAAGTCGAGGATTGCACGCATG
>DAIRVV010000316.1:0-2690 GCA_036802645.1 Steroidobacteraceae bacterium | reverse complement strand
AGATCGACGTCGTCGAGGGCGACCGCGCCCGGATCCGCCAGATCAACCTGGTCGGGAACACGGTCTACGACGACGAGGAGCTGCTGGACGCATTCGAGCTCAGGACGCCGAACTGGCTCTCCTGGTACAAGCAGGACGACCGCTATTCGCGCGAGTCCCTGCAGGGCGACATCGAGAAACTCCAGTCCTGGTACCAGGATCGGGGTTACGCCAATTTCGCCGTCGAATCCACCCAGGTCGCGATCGCGCCGGAGATGGACGACGTCTTCATCACCATGAACCTGAACGAGGGCGAGGTCTACAAGGTGGGCGAGGTGAAGCTCGCCGGCACGATGAAGGTCCCGGAGGCGGAGCTCCAGCGCCTGCTTGTCGTGCGGCCGGGCCAGACGTATTCGCGCAAGCTCATCACGCAGTCGCAGGAGCTGATGTCATTCCGGCTCGGCGTCGAAGGTTACGCCTTCGCGAAGATCGACCCCGTGCCGACCGCGCACGACGACACCAAGACCATCGACCTGACCTTCTTCGTAGACGCGGGCAACCGCGCCTATGTGCGGCGCATCAACTTCATCAATACGAGCGCAATCGACGACGAGGTGCTGCGCCGGGAAATGCGGCAGATGGAGGGCTCGTACCTGTCGAATTCGCTGCTGGAGCGCTCGAAGGAGCGCCTCCAGCGGCTGCCGTACATCGAGAGCGTCGAGTTCGAAACGACACCCGTGGCCGGAACACCGGACCTCGTCGACGTCGACTTCGACGTGAAGGAAGGCCTGCCGGGCCAGTTCAGCGGCGGCGTCGGCTATTCCGAGTCGCAGTCGTTCATGCTGAACGGCAGCTTCGTGCACTCGAACTTCATGGGCTCCGGCGAGCGTGTGGGACTCGAACTCGTCACGGGCCGCTACTCGGAGCAGTACAGCCTCTCGCATTCCGACCCGTACACCAACATCGACAACGTGTCGCGCACCATCGGCCTGCAATACCGCGACGTCACCCAGTACGTGTCGGCGGCGTCGGATTTCTCGACGACCACGATGTCGGCGACGCTCGAATACGGTTACCCGATCAGCGAGTACCAGGGCCTGCGTTTCGGGCTGATCGCGCAGCACTCGGACCTGATCGTCAACCCGGCCAACAGCGCGCCGGAGGCGGTCACCTGGGTGCGGAACAACGGCAATCCCTACCGCCAAGTGATCAGGCGCGAGTTCCCTGCCGCCGATCCTGACGATCCGCCTACGATCGTCGAGACGATCCTCTTCGGCACGAAATTCAACACCTACGAGCTGGTGGCGGGCTGGAATTTCGACAGCCGCAATCGCGCGATCTTCGCGGATCGAGGCAAGCAGCATTCGGTGAGCCTCGCCGTTGCCGTGCCGGGCAGCGAAGTCGACTACTACACGCTGCGATACGATTATCTGCAGCTGCTTCCCATCGCGGGACAGTGGACCGTGGCCTTGTCGTCGCAGCTCGCCTACGGCGACGCGCTCGGCAAGGACACGACTTCGTTGCCGCCATTCCGGCAGTTCTTCGCGGGCGGCCCGGACTCCGTGCGCGGCTTTTCCGAGAGCCGCCTGGGCCCGAAGGATGGCTTCGGCAATCCATACGGTGGCAATCTGAAGGTGATCGGAAGGGCGGAGCTGCTGTTCCCCGTGCCCGCGAAGTGGCGCGCGAGCACGCGCATCAGCGCGTTCTTCGACATTGGCAACGTATTCTCGCAGGGTGCCGGCATCAACTTCGTCGGCGAGGACGGGCGCACGCCGGTCGACTACGAGTTCGATTACAATGAGTTGAAGCAGTCCGCAGGCCTGGCCATCCAATGGTTCGCGCCGCTGGGCATTTTCCGGTTCAGCTACGGCCTACCGCTGAACGAATTCAAGGGCGACGGCATCCGATATGAGGACGAGGTCGAGCGCTTCCAGTTCACGATCGGATCCGCATTCTGACAGTCGAGGCAAGATGACACACATGACCAGGCACTTCATTTCCTGCGCGCTGATCGTCGGCGCCGCGCTCATGTCCGCACCGGCCGTCGAGGCGCAGGCTCTCAAGATCGGTTTCGTCAATTTCGCCCGGCTCGTGGATGAGTCGCCGCAGGCGACGGCGGCCCGGCAGGCGCTCGAGAACGAGTTCCTTCCGCGCCAGCGCGACGTCGGGGTGCAGCAGAAGTCGCTGCAGGAGAAGCGCGAGAAGCTCGGCAAGGAGGCCGCCGTGATGTCGGAGGCCGACCGCATGAAGACCGAGCGCGAGGTGCGTGACCTCGAGGTCAACGTGCAGCGCCGCTACAACGAGCTGCAGGAAGACCTGAACATGCGCCGCAACGAGGAGCTGAGCAAGGTGCAGCGCGCGCTGATCCAGGAAGTCCAGACCTACGCCCGCGCGAATGGCTACCAGCTGGTCTTCGGCGAAGGCGTGCTGTTCGCCGCGGAAGGCGTCGACATCACGCCTCAGGTCGTGGCCGCGATCAAGGCCAAGGCTCCCGCAGCCGCAGCTCCGCCCAAGCCGCCCGCAGCCACGCCGCCCAAGCCCTGAACTCGGGCGGTCGGGAGGGGGACGCCGCGATGGCGATTACGCTCGGCGAGATCGCGGTCCGCTACGGACTCGAGCTCACCGGCGACCCCGGCCAGACGATCGACGGCGTCGCTGCGCTCGCGACCGCGACACCGGTCGTGGCGAACCGCGTCGGTGGCGTGCCGGAC
>DAIRVV010000315.1:0-2695 GCA_036802645.1 Steroidobacteraceae bacterium | reverse complement strand
ACCCACGCATGCGCAGCGTCTTGCCGAGGCCGGCGCCCTGGAACTGCTGCGTCACGCCCCGCCCGACGATCAGCTCCTTGAGCCCGGGCTGGAAGCGCCGTCCTTCGACGATTTTCAGATGCGGCCTCAACTCGAATGCGGCAGGCTCCACGCCGCGAATCGTGATGTTGGATCCCGCCGTCTCTCCGGTCTTCATCAACTCGGCGATCACAATCACTTCCGCGGAGGCGAGCGGCTGGCCATTGCTGCCCTGCAACACGCCGGGTGCCTGCTTGATGATCGTGCCTTGCTCGCGTGACAGGCCGGAATTGAGCTCCGCCTGGGACCCGCCGCGCAGCACCATCGCGACGTCGGCCCGGCCGGCGGCTTCCAGCGTCGACTCGAATCCAGCGGCCATGGCGAGGAGCGCCGTAAAGACCGCGACGACACCGGCGAGGCCGACGACGATGACGAGCGACGGCCCGAGCCGCTGCGGGATGCTGCGAATTCCGAGCTGCGTAATCGCGAATATCTGTTTCAGCATGCGGACACTCCCGGTCTACCGGCCCGCGAGCGCGTCGACGATCGTGAGCCTTGCAGCCCGCAGCGCCGGCAGCAGGCCCACGGCGAGGCTCAACACCGCGATGGCGATCAGGCCGGTCAGCCAGACGCCGCCGTCCACGGCCACCGGCAGGTTGCCGCCCGTCGCCTTCGTGATCCCGATGCCGAGGGGCGTCGCGATCCCGAGGCCCAGGACACCGCCGATGATGCAGAGCGCAGCCGCCTCGGCGAGTACGAAACCCAGCACCGCGCGGTCGGTGAAGCCGAGCGTCTTCAGGATCGCGAGTTCCGGGATCCGCTCGCGCACGCTCTGGGCGATCGTGTTGCCGACGACGAGCAGCAGCGTAAAGAACACGGCAAACAGGATCCAGCGCACGATCAGGCCGATATCGCCGATCTGCTTGAAGAAGCCGATGTTGAAGTCCTTCTCGGTCTGGGTCTTGGTCTCATCGGTGGAGTTTTCGAACATGCGGTCTATCGTTGCCGCAACCTCGGCTGCGCGGTCGGGGTCTGAGAGCTTGATGGCGTAGGTGCCGGCGAGGCCGCGCGCGAACTGGTTCGCTTCGTCGAAATAGGCGAAGTTGATGTAGGCGAGGTTGGTGCTGCGCTGCCATTCCTCGTCCTTGCCGTCGAAGATCCCGACGAGGTCGAAGGCCCAGGCTTTGCTGCCGTCCTTCTGCGGGAAGATATTCGAGGCGATGGGTACTTTCTGCCCGATCCTCCAGCCGTACTGGTTGGCGAGGTTGCGGCCCGCGATCATGCCGGTACGCGTGTCCGCGAAAGCCTTCCATTCGGCGTCGGGCATCACGTATTCCGGGTAAACGGCGTGCAGGCGAGCCGGATCGACCGCGAAGACGATGAGCTGCGTGTTTTCGCCCCACACGCCGCCGAACCACTGGCTCCACATTACGCGGCTCACTCCCGGAACGGACTCGATCTGCGGCAGCAGGCGCATGGGCAACGACTGCGTGAAGGATACCCGCGCCTGCGTCACGAGCCGGGTGGCGCCCACGAAGTCGGCCCCCGCGGAGAACAGCACGTTGACAGCCTGCAGCAACCCGAAAAGCAGGAAGGCCATGACGATCGACAGCAGCGTCAGGGTCGTACGCGACTTCCTGCGCCCGAGGTTCGCCAGTACGAATCCAGTGCGCGTCATCGTCGCCTCAGGCCGCCGCCGCCTGTTCGAGCAGTTGTCCCTTCTCGAGGTGCAGCGTTCGGCTTGCGAACTCGGCGGCCTTTGGGTCGTGGGTCACCATCACCACGGTCTTGCCATGCTCGCGGTTCAGAACCTGGAGCAGTCCCAGGATCTCATCCGCGGTCTTTCGGTCGAGGTCACCCGTCGGCTCGTCGCAGATGAGGAGGGCGGGGTCGGATACGAGGGCACGCGCGATGGCGACACGCTGCTCCTGGCCGCCGGACAGCTCCTTCGGCTTGTGCCGCGCTCGATCGGTCAGGCTGACGACCTCAAGGGCAACCGCCACGGACTTGCGACGCTGCGCGGCCGAGAGATTCGTAAGCAGGAGTGGCAGCTCGACATTGCGCTCGGCCGTCAGGACCGGCATCAGGTTGTAGAACTGGAATACGAAACCGACATTCCTGGCGCGCCATTGCGCGAGCTGGCCGCCCGAGAGCTTGTCGATTCGTTCGCCGCCCACATGGATCTCGCCGGATGTCGGACCGTCCAGGCCCCCGATCAGGTTGAGCAGCGTCGTCTTGCCTGAACCCGAAGGCCCCATCAGCGCGACGAAGTCTCCTTTCGGGATGTCGATCGAGAGGCCATGCAGGACCTCGACCGTCTGCTTCCCGCGAACATAGGACTTGTGAACGTCACGGACCCTGACCATCGCATCACTCATCGCCTGTCTCCCGCGGCTTGACCGCGTCTCCGTCCCTGAGGGCTTGTGGGGCCTGCACGATCACCGCATCGCCGGCGGAAACGCCCGCCTGTACCTGGCGGCTTTCGCCCAGCGAGCCACCGAGCGTGACAGCGCGCCGCTCAGCCCGGCCGTCGCGCAGCAGGAATACGACGTCCTTGCCGTCATCCTGCCGAATCGCTTCGGCGGGCACCAGCACACCGCGCGGCGGCGGTGGTGCATCACCCGTCGCGGCCTTCGATTCGAGGAACGCCACCCTGACGCCCATCTCCGGCACGATT
>DAIRVV010000314.1:0-2701 GCA_036802645.1 Steroidobacteraceae bacterium | reverse complement strand
GACCCCAGGGCGCGCACCGGCGCGGCCTCACGCCAGGCCTCCAGCTCGCGCTAAACATAATGAATACAAAGGCTTGTCTAGAGTCGCCCGCTGATATGCATTTGTAGGCGTCAGGCGTACACTCGGCCGCGCCGATTGAAGGGGAGGAGGATGCGCTGATGAATGGCGTGCTACGTCTCGCGGTTATCGCGGTGACCCTGACCTGGGCCCAGGCGGCGGCCGCCGCCAACGGTATCTACAGCGTCGGAATCGACGGCAATGTCGCGACTGCCGACGTGTCGATCGGCTCCGCGAGCGCAACCCTGACCATCCGCTTCGAAAACGTCGTCGGACTGACGGCCGAGAATCTCGGCCTCAGCGCCACGCTGGTCGAACCGCTGGCAATCGCGAGTCGCCTGCCCTCCGGCGTCTCACTGCCGGCGGCACTGCCGCTGGTCGTCAAGATTGCTCCGCCGGCTTCAGGCGCGCTCAGTTTCAGCGGCGTCGTCTCGGTCGAGTTGTACACGCATGACCTGCAATACACGGTCGGCTCGCCGCTGCGGCTCTTCTCCGCGCCCGACGGCGGCACGTTCACCGACTTCACGACGAGCGTCGGCAGCGGCAGCATCCGCACCGGCAGCAGCAAGCCGGACTTTTCGGAGTTCATCATCGCGGCGGACATCCGCCCGCTAGCCGGCGTCATCCAGTCGAAGTACTCGAAGCTCGCCTCGCTGCTCAGCCAGCACGCGGGGACCCTGGGCGGCCAGCTCTCCGGCGAACTGTCCGGTCTCTACAGCGCCTCGCAGAATGCGTATACAGGCGGCAACCTGGAGGCGGCGATCGAGTACCTCGAAGCATTCAATGATGCGGTCGTGGCCGCGAGCGGCACCGGAATACCGGACGTGTGGCGCTCGTCGCGCGACCTGACCAATGTCGCGGGCCTCCTGCGTTCCGCAAGCGCGACGCTGCGATACAGCCTGACACTGGCGAGCAATGCATGAAGACCGGAGGCGGCGGTGCCGGCACGCCTGACCGTCTATCCATCGGATCAGCCGGCCCGGCAATTTTCCCTCGACCCCAGTCGTGAGCACCTGATCGGTCGCGGCCCGGACTGCGACCTCCACGTCGAAGACAGCCGCCTCTCCCGCCGCCACGCGCGGCTCGCGCTCGCCGGCGGCCGCTGGCACTTCAGCGATCTCGGCAGTAAGAACGGGACGACCCTCGCCGGCCGCATGGCCGGGGACTCGGCCCTTCGCGATGGCGACTGGATCAGTTTCGGCGGGCTGCTCGGGCAATTCTCCGACCTGAGCGAGGAGAAGCTCGCGGCCGAGCAGGAAAGAGCGCGCACGCGCTGGGAAGAGACATTCGAGCGCAGCCGGCGCCTCGACCCGAAAGCGGATGTCGACCGCCTGCTCCAACAGGTACTCTCTTCCTCCATGGATCTCGCAGGTGCCGAGCGTGGCTTCGTGATGCTCACGGGGGTTGACGGACAGTTGCAGCCGCGCGCCCAGGCTGGCGGTGTCGATCCGGCCGGCGCGATCGACGGGTTTCAGGGCAGCCGCGGCGCGCTCGAGCGCGCCCGCGAGACGCGCAAGCCGATCGTGGTCTGCGACGCCGGTGCGGACACGCTGCTCGGCGCGCAGCCATCCGTCGTGGTCGGACAGATCCGGGCGCTCGTGTGTCTCCCGCTCACGGTGGGCGAGCGCCTGACCGGTCTTCTCTATCTCGACAGTAAGTCGCCCGGCAAGATCTTCACGCGGCTCGACGTCGAGATTCTCGAAGCCTTCGCCTCGCACGCGGCGCTCGTCATCGGGATCGCGACGGTGCGAGAAGACCTGGCGGGCCTGCCGCCGCTCGCCGCTTCCCCGGCGAATGGCGGTTCGCCATGACCGATTCGAAGGCCACGCCCGACCCGGACGCCACGAGAACTTCGCTCGGCGGGCAACAGGTGCTCGCCGCCGGCGCCGTCATCGCCGGCCGTTATCGCGTGGTCGGGCTCACCGGCGTCGGCGCAATGGGCATGGTCTATCGCGTGCACGACGAGCGGCTGCGTGTCGACGTCGCGCTGAAGGCCTTGCGTCCCGACAAGGCGGATGCGCGCATGCTCGAGCGCTTCGAGCAGGAGCTGGTGCTCGCGCGGCAGGTCACGCACAAGAACGTCGTGCGCATCCACGACATCGGCCAGGACGCCGACCTGCACTTCCTGACGATGGACCACGTCGACGGCCGCTCGCTGCGGCAGATCCTCGATGAGCGCAGCCGCCTGGAAATCGACGAGACCATAAGGATCGCGCACGACCTCGCCGAGGCGCTCGGCGCCGCGCACGCGCAGTCGGTCATCCATCGCGACCTGAAGCCCGCCAATGTCCTGATCGACAACGAAGGCCGCGCCTGCATCACGGACTTCGGCATCGCACGCTCGATGCACCGGGCGGGGCTGACGCAGGCGGGCAACATCATCGGCACGCTCGACTACCTCGCACCGGAACAGGCGCGCGGCCAGGAGGCGGACGCGCGCACGGATATCTATGCGCTCGGCCTGATGATGTTCGAAATGCTGTCGGGAGAGCGCGCCTTTCGCGGCGAGTCCGCGGGGGAGATCCTCGCGGCCCGCGCGGCCGGACGGCCGCGGCGTCTCAAGGACGCCGGCGTATCGGTGCCGAAGTGGCTGCAACGCGTCATCGGCCGCTGCCTCGCCGCGGATCCCGCGAAGCGCTACCAG
>DAIRVV010000313.1:0-2725 GCA_036802645.1 Steroidobacteraceae bacterium | reverse complement strand
CTCTCGTTTCCGGCCGCGCAAGCCGTCGGCGGCGGGCAGCTTGGCGACCTCGTCGTCTGCGCTCCAGTCGTCGCGCGCGAGGCGCGCGAGCAGGGCAAGGCGCTTCGGTCGCACTGGGCGCACATGATCGTCCACGGGACGCTGCACCTGCTGGGCTTCGACCACGAACGCGCGAAAGATGCGCGAATCATGGAGAACCGGGAGCGCGCCCTGCTCGCGCGGCTCGGTTTCGCGGATCCGTACGGGGACTGAATCGATGGCGAAACGCAAGGGAGGAAGCTGGCTTCGGCGCCTCACGCAGGAGGGTCCGCGCGACCGCGCGGAGCTGGTCGAGGCCCTGCGCGCAGCGGTGCGTGGCGGCATCATCGACGCGGACGCGCTCGCAATGATCCAGGGCGTGCTTCGGGTCGCGGACCAGCATGTGCGCGACATCATGGTCCCGCGCTCGCAAATGGTGGTGCTCGAGCGGGAGTCGGGGCCGGAACTGCTGCTCCCGGCGGTCATCGAATCCGGGCATTCGCGCTTTCCCGTCATCGGCGATGACCGCGACCAGATCGTCGGCATCCTGCTCGCCAAGGACCTGCTCCGCTATTACGCCGAGGGCGCGAAAGGAAGCTTCGACATCCGCGAAGTACTCCGACCGGCCTCATTCGTGCCGGAGAGCAAGCGCCTGAACGTGCTGCTCAAGGAATTCCGGGCCAGCCGCAACCACATGGCCATCGTGGTCGACGAGTATGGCGGCGTATCCGGGCTGGTCACCATCGAGGACGTGATCGAAGAGATCGTCGGGGAGATCGCCGACGAATACGACACGGACGAGGATCAGACAATCCGTCGCGAAGGCGACCGGCAGTTCGCCGTACAGGCACTCACGCGCATGCAGGAATTCAACGCGTATTTCGCAACGCGCTTCAGCGACAAGGAGTACGACACGATCGGCGGCCTCGTCATGCACCAGTTCGGCCGCCTGCCGCGTCGCGGAGAGGCGGTGACCATGGACGGGCTGGAGTTCAAGGTGCTGCGCGCCGACCGCCGCCGCATCGACCAGTTGCGCGTGACGACGCCGGAACCCGTGCCCCCGCAGCCGGGCGAGCCGCGCGCGTGATGCCGGATGGGCCGATTTCGAGGCTATTGCGCTATCGCGAGCTGATCGCGGCAATCGCAGGCGCCGCGACGTCTTTTGCGTTCGCGCCGTACGGATTTCATTACCTCGCCTGGCTCGGGCCTGCGGCGCTCTTCCTTCTATGGGAATTCGCATCGCCCCGGGACGCCGCACGAACGGGGTTCTGGTTCGGCGCGGCACTGTTCGGCGCCGGCACCTGGTGGCTGTACACGGCGATTCACGATTTTGGCCAGGTGCCCGTCTGGCTCGCGGTTTTGCTGGTCGCGGCCGTGCTCGCGATCATGGGCGCGTACTACGCGCTGCTTGGCTACATCGTCATGCGAATCGCGCCCGATCCCTCGCCGGCGCGGTCGCTGCTTTTGATTCCCGCGGGCTGGACCCTGATGGAGTGGCTGCGCGGCTGGCTGTTCACCGGGTTTCCCTGGTTGCAGCTCGGCTACGCACACAGCGACTCGCCGCTGGCCGCGCTCGCGACGGTCGGCGGCATTCACCTGGTCACGTTCGCCAGTGTCGTGACCGCGGGCGTCATCATCGTGTTGTTTCATCACGCAGGTCGCGCACGCGTCGCTGCGATCGTGCTGGCTGCCGTCCTGTGGGCCAGCGGCTGGTTGCTGAGCGGGCGTGAGTGGACGAAGCCGTCGGCCAAACCGATCGAGGTCGCGCTGCTGCAGGGCGCGATTCCCCAGGACCAGAAATGGCTCGTCGAGAACCGGGCTGCAACGCTCGACAAATACCGCGCGCTGAATCGCGAGGCGCTCGGTGCGCGCATCATCGTCTGGCCGGAGTCCGCGGTGCCCGTGCTCGCTCACGAGGCGGAGGTCTATCTGGCGGCGATAAAGCAGGAGTCGGCGGCGCGCGGCTCGGACGTCATGATCGGCCTGCTGCGTTTCGACTTCGAGACCGCCGAGATCAGGAACGGCCTGTATTCCATGAGCGCGGCCGGCGACGGCTGGTACTTCAAGCGCCGGCTCGTGCCATACGGCGAGTTCTTTCCGGTGCCGGAAGCGGTGCGCAAGTGGATGAAGCTGCACAGCCTGCCCTACTACGACATGACTCCTGGCGCTGAAGATCAGCCGCCCTTGAACGCCGGCGGCGAACGGCTGGCGGCGACGATCTGCTACGAGGACGCCTATGGCGCCGATCAGCTCGCTGCGCTTCCGCGCTCGACACTGCTCGTCAATGTCACGAACAACGCATGGTTCGGCGATTCCTCGGCGCCCCATCAGCAGTTGCAGATGGCGCGCTTCCGCGCGCTCGAGGCCGGCCGCTGGCTCATGCGCGCGACGAGCAACGGCATCACTGCCGTGATCGGTCCCGACGGCGAAGTCGCCGCGCGCATCCCGCAATTCGAGGCCGGTGTCCTCAAGACCACGGTCGTGCCACGCACCGGCCTCACGCCCTACGCCCGCGTCGGCAACTGGCCGATTCTTTCTCTCGCCTTCCTGCTACTGATCGCTTTCACCTTGCTGCGCCTGCGATCCCGGCGCGACAGCTGAGAGCGGCGGGACCGGAGGCCCTTCTCGGGATCGTGCGCGCCAGGGACGGCGCGCCCGAAGCCTACAGGGATGTATTCACGGCGGTCCCGAGAAGGGCCTCCGGTTC
>DAIRVV010000312.1:0-2732 GCA_036802645.1 Steroidobacteraceae bacterium | reverse complement strand
ACGATGCCGGCAAGCCGTCCCGTCGTCTCGATCGCGCCGGAATCGCGCGCGGCAACAATCGCGCGCGCGATACGCCGCGCATGGCGCTCCTCGCCGAGGCGCGCGATCACGACTGAAATCTCGCGCTCGTCCGAGCGCGCGAGGAATTCGGCGGCAGTGGCTCCGGCGCCCGGATCCATGCGCATGTCGAGCGGACCGTCGCGCAGGAAGCTGAATCCACGCCGCGCCTCGTCGAGCTGCGGGGAGGAAACGCCGAGGTCGAATAGAATTCCGTCGGCGCTTCGCGGCGCGACGTGTTGCCCGAGCTCCGAGAATCGCGCGTGCACGAAGCGTGCGCGCGTGTCTGCGTCGAACAGGACGGCCGCCGCCGCCGCGGCCTCGGGATCACGATCGATGGCAATCAACTTCCCCTCATCACCGAGCCGGCCGAGGATTTCCCCGGCATGACCACCGCGACCGAATGTCGCGTCCACGTAGCAGCCGTCGGCCCGGATCGCGAGCGAATCGATCGCCGCATTCCTGAGCACCGGCGCGTGTACCCCGCCGCGCGGCTCCATCAATGGCACGCCGTTCGGCGCGCCCGTCACAGCGAAAGCGAACCCAGCTCCGCCGGCAGCGACGTCGACGGTTCATCCCCGTTCAGCCACTGCTCGCGACGCTCGTTCCAGCGCTGCTCGTCCCACAGCTCGAAGCGATTGCCCTGCCCGATCAGCATCGCGTTGCGGTCGAGGTGCGCAAACTCGCGCAACGTCGGCGGCAACAGCAGGCGTCCGTGGCTGTCGAGCTCGATGTCGGTCGCGTGACCGACCATCAGTCCCATCAGCCGGCGCGTGTGCTCGTTCAGGCTCGGCAACTTCAGGAGCTTCCGTTCGATTTCTTCCCAGTCAGGCAGTGGGTAGATCAGCAGGCACCGGTCACGATCGATCGTGACCACGAGCCGGGGGTCGCCGCGTTCAGCGAGGCGCTCGCGATACCGGGTGGGAATGACCATCCGGCCCTTCACATCCAGGGTGACTTTGGTAGCGCCTCGAAACACGAGTTAAAACGGGACGTTGTCCCATTCCCCCCCACTTTCTCCCACTCGCTGCCACTATAGGCAGCGCGAGAGACAGGGTCAACGGGTCAGCGCGAAAAATTTCGTGACGCGTCAGTCACTTAGCGAAGAAGGTGAAAGCCCAGCCTATCGGAGCCAAGCGACCCATAAATCAGCAAGTTACGAGTCGAATCTGTCGCGACTTGTCAGGATGACACTGTTTTTTTGATCAGCCGGCGGGAAAAGTGGGAGTCGGCCGGTAAGCCGGGTTCTGTCGAGGGCAATCATTCCTCTGGGATGCACGTCGCCGTGCACCTCAAGCAGCCTACCCGGAAACGCGCGCGGGCCGCGCGCTGCGGCTTTCGCCGCATGTTTCCCTATTTGGCCTTGCTCCCGGCGGGGTTTGCCTTGCCGTCGCCGTTGCCGTCGACGCGGTGCGCTCTTACCGCACCATTTCAACCTTGCCGTCGCGCTTGCGCGCGCTTGGGCGGTGTATTTTCTGTTGCACTTTCCGTGGGCTCGCGCCCCCCAGGCGTTACCTGGCGCCGTGCCATGCGGAGCCCGGACTTTCCTCCGTATTCTTGCGAATACGGCGATTGCCTGGCCGACTCCCACGGACACCTTAGTGCCTGGCGAGCCCCGCCTCAAGTCGCGCCAGGATCCTTGTCTTTCGTGATCGCAAGGGCGCGCGCGTAAGCGTCATTCCTGCGCACGCCCGTGAGGCTTGCCGCTGCCGCGGCGGCCGCCGAAGGCGGCAGGTGACGGAGCAGGACCGAAAGCGTCTCGTCGAGCTCCGCCGCTCCCGGCTCGGCCAGCTCCGCGCCTTCGATCAAGATGACGGCCTCGCCGCGCGCAAGATCTGCGTCGCTCTTCGCACGCCCCGCAAGCTCGCCGAGGCTGCCGCGATAGAAGGTCTCGAAGCGCTTGGTGATCTCCCGGGCGATGCAGGCGCGCCGCGCCGCGCCGCAGGCCGCGACGAGGTCTGCCAGGCAATCCGCAAGGCGATGCGGCGCCTCATAGACCACGAGCGTGCGTGTTTCCGTGGCGAGCTCGGCGAGCCGGTGCCTTCGCGCCGCGGCGCGCGCGGGCAGGAAACCCTCGAAGCAGAAACGGTCGCAGGGGAGCCCCGCGGCCGACAGCGCTGCGATCGCCGCGCTGGGGCCGGGAATCGGAGACACGACGACACCCGCCTCGATGGCGGCTGCGACCAAGAGGTAACCCGGGTCGCTCACGAGCGGCGTGCCTGCGTCGGAAATGAGCGCAATGCTTTCGCCGCCGCGCAGGCGTCCGAGGAGCTCCGCGACGCGCGCCCGCTCGTTGTGCTCGTGCAGCGAGACGAGCGGATGCACGAGCCCGAGCTCCCTGAGCAGCCGTCCGCTGTGACGCGTGTCCTCGGCCGCGACCGCACCGACACCCGCGAGAATCTCGCGCGCCCGCGCAGAAATGTCGCCCATGTTGCCGATTGGCGTCGCGACGACGTAGAGCACGCCCGAAGTAGTCACTATAAGATGGCCCTCCCCGACTGCACCCGCCACGACTGCGCTGGTGCGGCGGGATGATCGTCGCCAAGGGCCGCCGCCGATGCAAGCGAAACGGGGAATCGCAGGGAACGCCGTCACCGCGGCACTCGCCGCCGTGCTCATCGCGGCTTGCCAGATGACGGGCATGCCCCCGCTCAACGGCAGCGACGCGGCCGTCG
>DAIRVV010000311.1:0-2733 GCA_036802645.1 Steroidobacteraceae bacterium | reverse complement strand
ACTTTGCGGCCGCTACCGGCTCGATGGGCCGAATCGGCTGCGGTTGCGCATCGCCGCCATCGATGCGCCGGAGCGGATTGCGGCGGCCGCTGCGGTCCTCGACGAACTCGGCGCCTGAGGGCCGCCCTGGGCCAGGCGATGGCCGGAGTCGCGATGAAAAATCTGAGTTACAAGACGCACGCAATCAACCTGAGCTCTCCGCCGCACCGATGGCCCGGATTTGCTCACTGCGCAAACGCTCGATGATCAATTCCTGAAAGTCGTCGTCCTGCCGGCTGTTTCGCAGCGCCGAGGCGGCGGCCTCGTTAAGCCGCCGGTCATCAAGTGCGGCGAGCGTTTCAAACGCCCGCCGGCTTACGATCCTGTCTCTTCCGACGCTCAGGATCCTGGCCAGCTTCTCCGCAACATCGTCTGCCTGCATGCGATGTCGTACCAACGCGATAGACGCCGACCTCGCGGCGGCGACATGCATCTCCGTTTCGCGCTGATCTAGCCACTGACGAACAATGTCCAGAACGCGCACATCGCCGATCTCGGCCAACGCGACCATCGCGGCTGCGGCGAGCTTGCCGGCAGGGCCTCGCGCATAGCCGTAAAAACGCTCACGGAGTTGTTGCTCGCCCAGCCCGCCCAGCACGAGAACGGCCGGGGCGTTCCACGCGTCGTCGTTGCTCGTCTCCAGGATGCGGCGCATCTCCTCGACTGTGCGCGAATCGCGCATGGCGACGAGGGCGGTCACTGCATCGTCCCGCAAGTGTTCCTCGGACATGTGCTCGACCGCAAAGGGGTAGCCGTCGCGATAACCGTGCCGCCCGAGGAATGCCGCGAGACGCAGCTTTTCGGCGAGATCGGGCTCGGGACCAAGCTCCGGGCGCGCCGCCGACGCCGCTTCCGGGGTGTCGATCTTGCGCAAGGCATTCAGGACCCTCGTTCGCAATTCCGGGTCGTAGCCTCCGACCCAGCGTTTGAGCGTTACCACCAGGCTTTGGTCGGGATGCGCGGCGGCGACGCCGGTGAACGCAGCCTGTTCGCTCAACGCCAAGGGCTCCGCGCCAAGTTCCTGCAGCAGCTTCACTGCCTCCGCCTTTGGCAGCTCGGCCACAAGCACGATTTCCCGGTCGACCGTCAGCCCCGCGGCAATCTTGCGTTCGATGCGGGCGTGCAGCGCCCTGGCTGCGGAGGGCGGATCAAAGGCGATCGCACCGAGCGCGATGTCACTGATGACGAAGTCCGGCGCGTCAACCGGCGCATCGGCCAGTCGTGTGGCCAACTCCCTGGCGACGAGATCGATGCGCAGCTGCCCCGCGGCACGCAGCTCCGCGGCATTCACGGCAAGTGAATCTCCCGTCGACGTTTTCGCCACGCTCTGCTGCAGGCGGGCAGAACCAGACGACAGTCGAGCCGCCGACAGGGCATGAAACAACGCCCGGGCAGTGACCAGGTTTTTCTCGTCGTGCGACAACGCATCCAGCAGAAACCCGGCGGCGCGCTCATGCAGTAATGATTGACCGATATAGTCCTCATCCAGGACGGCTTGCATGGTCGCGGCCGCCTCTGCGCGCACCGCAGGCGCCGGGTCCTTCAGATGGCGGGCGACGAGGTCGATGCCTCCCGTCATTTGAGCGATGAGCACGGCATCGGCCCTGATCGCCCGAAGCAGCACGACCGCTCCGGCGCCGTTGACCCTGCCCAATGCCTCGAGCAGGAGCCGGGTTTGATCGATGCGCTTATCTTTCCGCTGCGCTTCGATCAATGTACGAACCGCTGGCAATAGCGGATCGTCACTCCCGCGAAGCGGCGGGACCGCGTGATCGAAGTCGTTCGCGTAACCGGCGAGCCCATATCCCTGCGAGTGTCGATCGAGCAGGAGCAGGCGCCCCTCGCCGGGTCGCAGGTTCTTCACCAAGTGCGGCTGACGATAGCCGCCGATATCCTGGTCAGTCAGCAGCAGCTCGCTGCGCGTGTAGACACCTTTGAAAACCGTGAGCGGGCGAAATCGAATCTGCGTAATGCTGAGTTCGCCTTTGCCGCCGGCAATCACCATTGCCTCTTCGACCCGTTCGACCTCCACGGACATGATGAGCGGCGCGGAGGCCACGCGCTCCGCCAGGTCGAGATCACGAAACCACGCGTCGCGCTCCCCTGCGTTTGCCGGTAAGACCTTCAGCAACGCGATCAATGCTGTGAATACCAGTACTTGTTTCAGGTGCATGTTCATGAGTTCTCCTTTGCACCGCTAGAACCGGACGATTGCCTCACCTGCCCGTCAGGCCGGTCGTTCGGACTCGAGCTGCAGGGCGGGGGGATCGGTGAGCTCCCTCGCGGACGCAACAGCCGTCTGCCAGCGCGGATCGGAAGACAACGCGCCTCCGCTGCTCTCGCGGCCGTGCAGGCGCACGAGGCGCAAGCGGCTGACGGGATCCGGCACGCCTTTAAGTGCATCGAGGAGCGCGACTGCCGCCGCACGGTCGTTGCAGACGGGCAGCACATCGCAACCCGCCTCGAGGGCGAGCTTTCCACGGGCCGCGATGTCGCCAAAGGCCGCCGCGCCCGCCATCGACAGGTCGTCGGCAAAGATGGCGCCCTGGAATCCCAGGTCGCCGCGCAGCACGCCGCCCAGCCAACGGCGCGAGAGACTCGCGGGGCGCTCGTCGATCGCGGGAAAAACGACATGCGCCGCCATGACGGCCGGCAGGCCGTTCGCGATCAGCCGCCGGTAAGGCCCGAGGTCCA
>DAIRVV010000310.1:0-2734 GCA_036802645.1 Steroidobacteraceae bacterium | reverse complement strand
TATGTGCCCGATCACCCGCCCGTGCCCGTGCACCGGTTGCCGGCGCCATTGCGGTGCTGGGCATGACAGACCGCGATCGCAAGCGCATCGGCGGCATCGGCGCTCATGCGCCCCTGCAGCGCGAGCAGCGTCTTGATCATGTGCATGACCTGCGCCTTCTCGGCGCCACCCGTGCCGGTGACCGTCTGCTTGACCGCGCGAGGCGCATACTCGAAGACCGCAGCGCCGGCGTGGCAGGCCCCGCAGAGCGCGGCTCCGCGCGCCTGGCCGAGCTTCAGCGCGCTGTCGGGATTGCGGTGCATGAAAACCCGTTCGATCGCGATTTCGGCCGGCACGTACGCGTTCACCAGCTCGGTGACGTGGCGATGGATTTCGAGGAGACGGCCCGCCATCGCGCCGCTGCCGACCCGGATGCAGCCGCTCGCGACATAGCGGACACCGGAACGATCGACGTCCACGACGCCGTAACCCGTGATTCGCGACCCGGGATCGAGGCCGAGGATGCGCACCATGGGAGTTATGATAGCCATTCGCCATGAAGACGACGACCACGGGAGCGGCCGCCGGAGCGGCCGTGCTGAGTGATTTACGTGTTGCGCTCGATGCCCGGGCAACAGGGGCTGACGGCTGGGCGGCCGCGCGACAGCAGGGCGATGAGACCGCAGCGATCATCGGCGCACTCGATGCCGAGCGGGAAATCATCGCAGGCGCCTTGCTGCAGCCGTTGCTGGCACGGGGCCTGCTGACACGCGCCGAGGCGGCTTACCTGTGTGGCGAGCCTGCGACGGCCTTTGCCGAGGAGCTGGAGCGTCTCGGGGAATTTCGAGCCAATCCGAAGTGGACGCCGGGCCGGGGCCTCTCGGCCGGCCAGGCGGATGGGCTGCGGCGCATGCTGCTCGCAGTCGTCACCGACCCGCGGCTGGTGCTGGTACGGCTCGCCGAGCAGCTTCGCCGCATGCGCCGGGCCCGCGAACTCGACGAGGCCGAGCGACTGAGTCTCGCCTGGGAGACGCGCGAGATCTATGCGCCGCTCGCGAACCGGCTTGGCATCTGGCAGCTCAAGTGGGAGCTGGAGGACCTCTCATTCCGCTACCTCGAGCCCGTCGAGTACCGCCGGATTGCCGGCTGGCTGAACGAGTCACGGGTCGATCGCGAAAAATACATTGAGACCGTGATCGCGGAGATCACCGGGGAACTGGCTCGCGCAGGAATTGCCGCCGAGGTCGTCGGGCGGCCGAAGCACATCTACAGCATCTGGCGGAAGATGCACCGGAAGAACCTGGCATTCGAGCAGGTATTCGACGTCCGGGCGGTACGGATCATCACTCGCTCGCTCGTCGACTGTTACGCGGCGCTCGGCATTGTGCATGGGCGCTGGCACTACATCGCGGGCGAGTTCGACGACTACATCGCGACACCGAAGGACAACCTGTACCGCTCGCTGCATACCGCGGTACTCGGGCCCTCGGCCGTGCCTGTCGAGATCCAGATCCGCACGCGCGACATGCACGATCATGCCGAACTGGGCGTCGCGGCCCACTGGCGCTACAAGGAAGGCGCAGCGCGGAACGCCGCCTATGACCGCAAGATCGAATGGTTGAGGGAACTGCTCGCGCCTGCCTCCGAAACCGAAAGCGACAGCGACTTCCTGACACGCGTGCGCGCGGACCTGTTCGACGACCGCGTCTATGCGCTGACGCCCAAGGGCGAGGTCGTCGATCTGCCAAGTGGCGCGACGCCGATCGATTTCGCCTATCACGTGCATACAGAGCTCGGCCATCGCTGCCGTGGCGCACGTGTCAATGGCCACATCGTGCCGCTGAATCACCATCTCGCGAATGGTGAAGTCGTCGAGATCATCGGCGGCAAGGTGGCCAAGCCGAGCCGCGACTGGCTGATCGAGCGCGAGGGCTTCCTTGCCTCGCCGCGGAGCCGCGCCAAGGTCCGTGCATGGTTCAAGCGACGCGACATGGGCGAGAACAGCCGCGCGGGCCGGGAGATGTTCGAGCGCGAGCTGTCGAGGCTCAACGCCGATCATGCGCTGACCTCGGACCTGATCAACGAATTCAGCCTGAAGAGTGCGGATGCCCTGTACCTCGCAATCGGCTCCGGCGAACTGAGCCTCTCGCAGGTCGCGGGCGCATTGGAAAGACGCGCACGCGGCAGGACGGCCGCTGATCCCGCGAGAGATCTTCCGCCGATCGGCAGGACGCGGCGCGAGCCGGCAGCAGCAGTGCAGGTCGAGGGCGTCGGCGACCTGTTGTCGACTCACGCACGCTGCTGCAATCCCGTGCCGCCGGAGCCCATCACCGGCTATGTCACCGTCGGGCGTGGCATCACCCTGCATCGGGCGAACTGCCGGAATCTCGCACGGCTTGCCGTGCGGGCGCCGCAGCGGCTCCTCCAGGTGGACTGGGGCAAGCGTGCCGGGCGGCGCTATCCGGTCGAGATTGTCGTGCACGCGATGGACCGGCGTGGGCTCTTGCGCGACATCACGACGGTCGTTGCGGAGGAACGGATCGACATCGAGCGGCTCGCCTCGCAGGGCGACTCGGCACAGGGAAGCGCAGATCTCTCGCTGCGAGTGGCGGTCGGGGGTCTCGAGGAGCTGACTCGGCTCCTCTCCCGCCTGTCCGCGATGCCCGGCATCATCAGCGCCCGCCGCCGCACGTAATATTCAAAGGAGACGCGCCCCTCTAAAGGGGACAGACACTTTTGCGAGCAGCGCTTCAAC
>DAIRVV010000309.1:0-2737 GCA_036802645.1 Steroidobacteraceae bacterium | reverse complement strand
GGTGGCGGCGCTCCTGTTGCAGCGCGAGGAGGGCGGCGTCCCGGAAGTACCGACCGTGGCGGTCGCGCTCGAGGATCTCGAGATCGTGGCCGGCGGTGAGGACTTCGACATGCTGAGCGAGGACGCGGACTTCGTGGCCTGGGCGGCGGAAGAATTGGCGGACGGCGTCGGCTGATCGATGCGCCGCCCCGTTGTCATCACAGCTCTCCTCGTCGCCTGGCCGGCCCTCGCCGCTGACGCGCCTCCCGAGCCGCCGGATCCGGAATTCCTGGAATTCCTCGGGGAAACGGCCGGCGTGGACGACGAGTTCATTGAGTTCATGGATACGCGCGAGGCCGAACGGGCATTGAAGAACGCCGCGAAGGAAGTTCCGAAGGAAGACGACGATGAATAAGCTCGCATCCATCCTGGTGGCCTGGCTCCTGCTCGGGGCGCTGCCGGCGCTCGCCGGAACGCAGGCCGAAACCGGCGTCGCCTGGGAATCGCTCGATGAGTCCGTGCAGGACATGCTGGCCGGGCAGGAGGAGCGCTGGGGTACGCTGCCGCCTGAGCGCCAGCGCGCGATGGCCGATGGCGCGGAGCGCTGGCTCTCGATGGACGAGGCGGATCGCGGAGAGGCGCGTGAACGCTGGAAAAAGTGGCGCGATCTTCCTCCGGCCGAACGCGAACGGTTGCGCAAGCGCTGGAAGCAATTCCGCGAACTGACCCCCGAGCAGAAGGAAGCCCTGCGCGAGAGCTACCGGCGCTTCATGTCGCTGCCGCCGGAGCAGCGCGAGGTCCTGCGTGAGCGCTGGCAGCGGATGACGCCGGAGCAGCGGCGGCGGGCGATCCAGCGTCGACAAGTCACGCGGCCGGCCGCGACCCGGCGACCGTAGGTCCGAGGACTCGCATCCGGCGCGCGACCGTGGGAGGATATTCCCACGATGCCAAATGCGCCGCTCAAGCGCTCGCAAGACCGGATGATCGCCGGGGTCTGCGGTGGCCTCGCCGAATGGCTGGGCTGGAAAGCCGACCATGTCCGTATCGCCTATGTGGTGGTGTCGATCCTGAGCGCCGCCTTCCCGGGCATCATCATTTACCTGCTGCTCTGGCTCCTGATGCCGGACGCCGACCAGCAATGAACCGCGAGGTCATCGCGCTGTACGACGAGTACACGCATGAGGGGATGCCACGCCGCGATTTCCTCGCGCGACTGGCGCGGCTCGCCGGCGGTGCGGCCGCGGCGAGTCTCCTCCTGCCGCTCCTCGAGAATAGCCATGCGGTCGCGGCGACGGTCGCCGTTGATGATCCCGCGCTTGCAACCGGCATGGAGCGTTTCGATGCGCCGGGCGGGGCCGTCGATGCCTATGTCGCGCGTCCCAGGTCCGGCGACACAAAGCGTCCTGCCGTCGTCGTGATTCACGAGAACCGCGGGCTGAACTCGCACATCGAGGACATCGCGCGCCGCATGGCGCTCGCGGGCTTTCTCGCAATCGCGCCCGATGCGCTCACGGGAAGCGGTGGCACGCCCGAGAACGAGGACGAAGCGCGCAAGCACATCGGCGAGCTCGACCGCGAGCGCGCGCTCGGCACGTATCTGTCCGCGTTGGAATTCGCGCAGCGCCATCCTCACGGAACGGGCAAGACGGGATGCGTCGGATTCTGCTGGGGCGGCGGCATCTCGGGCCGGCTCGCCGCGAACTCGAAAACGCTCGACGCTGCGGTCGTGTTCTATGGCATGCCGCCGGCGCCGGAGGAGGCCGCCCGCGTGCGCGTGCCGCTCCTGCTTCACTACGCGGGGCTCGACACGAGGATCAATGCCGCGGTTCCCGGATTCGAGCAGGCGCTGAAGGCGGCGGGTGCGCGCTACCAGCTCTTCATGTACGACGGCGTCGACCACGCCTTTCACAACGACACGAGCGCCGCCCGCTACAACGCCGATGCCGCAAAGCTGGCCTGGCAGCGCACGGTCGATTTCCTGACCAAAGAACTTGCCTGAAACTTCCACTCCGCCGGACCGTATCCAGGCGGAGGCGTGCGGGCCGCGTTTCGACCGGCTCCTGATGATCGAGACGCGTGACCGCACCTTCGCGGCGATCGCGAAGATCGCTGCGCGAATCGAGGCTGGCATGACCGAGGAAGAGGGCACCGCCGTCGCGCGCCATGCATTGCGCGAGGACGGCCTGCTGCGCGGCTGGCACGGCATTCAGATACGGTTCGGTATCAACACGACGCTGACGTACAGCAAGAAATCGGCACCGGGCATCGTGCTTGGCACCGACGACATCTTCTTCGTTGACATCGGGCCGGTTTGGCGGAACTGCGAAGGCGACGGCGGAGCGACCTTTACGACGGGTTCCGACCCGGACATGAACCGCATCGCGCAGGATTCGAAGGAGATCTTTCACGCCGTCGCCGCACGCTGGCGCGCAGACGGCCTCACCGGTCAGGCGCTTTACGAAGTAGCGATCGCGGAAGCCGAAGCACGCGGCTGGCGGCTCAACCTCGAATTGTCCGGTCACCGAGTTTCGGATTTCCCGCACAAGGCGCACTACGACGGCGCCCTCATCGACCAGCAATTCGTCCCGTCGCCCAACCTCTGGATCCTCGAAATCCAGCTGCGCCACCCGACGCGCCCCTTCGGTGCTTTCTACGAAGATCTCTTGACCGATACCTGATCGTCAGCCGCACGCTTGTTGGGCGGGCGGGATTCCGCACTCGCTCCTGCGGCGACCTAAAGTCGCTCGTGCGGAACCCC
>DAIRVV010000308.1:0-2738 GCA_036802645.1 Steroidobacteraceae bacterium | reverse complement strand
GCCGCGGCCGGCGGGCGGCCTGACGGCGGGCGTGGACGAAGCCGGAAGGGGGCCGCTTGCCGGGCCGGTCGTCGCCGCCGCGGTGATCCTCGATCCTCGCCGGCCGATACGTGGTCTCCGCGATTCCAAGGCGCTCAGTGCCTCAGTGCGTGTCACCCTCGCGCGCGAGATCCGCCGGGATTCGCTCGCCTGGGCGATCGGATGGGTCGATGCCTGCGAGATCGACGTGCTCAACATCCTGCAGGCGAGCCTGCTTGCAATGCGGCGTGCGCTTCTCGGACTCGCCGTGCTGCCATCGCGGGTCTGCGTCGACGGCGACCGTTGCCCGGACAGCGCCATGCTGGGATTGTCCTGCCGCATGGAAGCGATTGTCCGCGGCGACTCACGCATCTGTGAAATCGCCGCTGCCTCGATTCTCGCGAAGACGAGCCGTGACGCCTGGATGACCCGCGTGGCGGGCGTGTTTCCCGGCTATGGCTTCGAGCAGCACAAGGGCTACCCGACCGCGGGTCACCGGGAGGAGTTGACGCGCGTTGGGCCTTGCAGGCTCCACCGGCAGTGCTTTGCGCCGGTAAGACGGTAATATCGCGGCATGTCATCGACCGCGCTCCACCCGGGCAGCCCCACGTTCGTTCACCTTCGGCTGCACACCGAGTATTCGCTCGTCGACGGCATCGTCCGCGTGCCCGGCCTCATGCGTGCGGTCGCAGACAGCGGCATGCCGGCGGTTGCCCTCACGGACCACGGCAATCTCTTCGCGATGGTGAAGTTCCACCGCGAGGCGGAGAAGCGGGGCGTAAAGCCGATAATCGGCGCCGATCTCTGGATTGACGACGGGACGGAGCGCGGCGAGCCCGCGCTCCTCACACTGCTGGCGCAGGACGAGGCGGGTTTTCGCAACCTGACGCGGCTCGTGTCGCGAAGCTATCTGGAGGGCCAGGATCGCGGCCGGCCCATGCTCGCCCTCGAGTGGCTGGACGCTGCTTCCACCGCGGGGCTGATCGCCCTGTCCGGCGGAACGCAGGGGAACGTGGGCCGCGCGCTCTTCGCCGGCCGCGCTGCGGAGGCGGAGGCGCTTCTCGCGCGCTGGCAGGCACTCTTCGGCGACCGGTACTACCTCGAGATTCAGCGCACGGGACGGCCGGGCGAGGAAGCGCACATTGCGGGTGTGCTTGCCCTCGTCGCTGCACGGTCTGCGCCGGTCGTCGCGACCAACGACGTGCGCTTCCTGTCACGGGACGAATTCGAGGCCCACGAGGCGCGTGTCTGCATCCACGGCGGTCACCGCCTCGATGATCCCGGGCGGCCGCGCCCCTATACGCACGAGCAGTACCTGAAATCGCCCGCCGAAATGGCGGAGCTCTTCAATGACCTGCCGGAGGCGCTCGAGAACAGCGTCGAAATCGCGCTCCGCTGCTCGCTGCCGCTCGCGCAGGGCGGCATCTTCATGCCGGCATTCGACGTGCCTGACGGCACGAGCGCGCCGGATTACCTCCGCCACCTCGCGATGGAGGGACTCGCGCGCCGGATCGGCGCCGCCTCGAGCGAGGCGGAGCGATACCAGGCGCGGCTTGACCGGGAACTGCGTGTCATCTGTGACATGGGCTTCGAGGGCTACTTCCTGGTGGTCGCGGATTTCATCCGCTGGGCCCGCGAGCAGGAGATCCCGGTCGGCCCCGGCCGCGGATCCGGGGCCGGCTCGCTCGTCGCCTGGGCACTCGCCATCACCGATCTCGACCCGATTCGGCACGACCTGTTGTTCGAGCGCTTCCTGAACCCGGAGCGCGTGTCGTTGCCGGACTTCGACATCGACTTCTGCATGTCGCGCCGCGACCGCGTCATCGAATACGTTGCGGACCGCTACGGTCGCGACCGCGTATCGCAGATCATCACCTTCGGCTCGCTCGCGGCGCGCGCGGTGGTGCGCGACGTCGGGCGGGTGCAGGGACTCCCGTATGGCTTGGTCGATGGCGTCGCCAAGCTGATTCCCTTCGAGCTCGGCATCACGCTCGAGGACGCCCTCGAGAAGGAGCCTGAGCTTGCGCGCCGCTACGCCGCCGAGGAGGAAGTGCGCGACCTGATCGACCTTGCGAAGCGGCTCGAAGGGCTCGCGCGCAATGCCGGCACGCACGCGGGCGGCGTCGTCATCGCGCCATCGCCGCTGACGGATTTCACCGCCCTGTACTGCGAGGCCGGAGGCGGCAACGTGGTGACCCAGTTCGACAAGGACGACGTCGAGCAGGTCGGCCTCGTGAAGTTCGATTTCCTCGGGCTGCGCACGCTCACGATCATCGACTGGGCCGTCCGCCTCATCAACGCAAAACGGCTGGCTGCGGGCGAGGCGCCCGTCGACCTCGACCGCCTGCCGCTCGACGATGCCGAGACCTTCAAACTGCTGCGCTCCGGCCGCACGTCGGCGATCTTCCAGCTCGAATCCCGCGGCATCACGGACCTGGTGCGCAAGCTCCAGCCGGACCGGTTCGACGACATCGTCGCACTCGTCGCGCTGTTCCGGCCGGGACCGCTGCAGTCCGGCATGGTGGACGACTTCATCGCGCGCAAGCACGGCCGCGGGGCGGCGACCATCGACTACCTGCACCCGAGCCTTGCCGAGATCCTGAAGCCGACCTACGGCGTGATCCTGTACCAGGAACAGGTGATGCAGATCGCACAGAAGCTTTCGGGTTACACGCTCGGCGGCGCCGACCTGTTGCGCCGCGCCATGGGCAAGAAGAAGC
>DAIRVV010000307.1:0-2745 GCA_036802645.1 Steroidobacteraceae bacterium | reverse complement strand
TTCCGCGACCGCCTGCACGAGTCGATCGACGCGCTCCACATGAGTGGCGCCGTGGGCGATCGCCCGCGCTGCCGATGACGGCACGATCAACGCCGATGCGGCGGCTGAGTAGGCGTCGAACGGAATGAGGTCATCGTCACCGGCCCCAAGCCGGCGGCAGAGTTCGAGCACCCAGCCGTATATTGCCCGCGACTCGGTCACGTCCTCGTGAACCGCCGCATCGATTGAGCGCATCTCATCCGCACCGATGCAGCGGTAATTTCCGGTGATCAGCATCGGCCATTTCGAAAGCGGCACGAAGAGTGATTCGAATACCCTGAGCCGGACCGGCAGTGACAGCGCGCCCGAAGGCGTGTCGAGGGTCGCCGAATCGATGTCGGCGGCGAGTGTCCGGAGCAAGGCCGTGTGCGCCTCGGACTCGAACCGAGCAGCGCGAAAATTCGTCGGCAGCCGGACCTGGATGACGTTGTCCGGACGATCCGGAACGCGCGAGGCCTGCGGATCCGCGCTGCACAGTGTCATCAATGCCGGATCGAGGGCATCCCAGACTGAAGCATCGGTGTAACAGCCGCGGCATGCGTCGGCAGCCAGGCCCGGGATCCGGGCGAGATACGACAGCGGCGGCATGTTCATGATCGAGAGGCAGGGAACACGGGCGTCGGCAATCGTGGCCAGCAGCGCGCGAACTTCCGGTGCGCGGAACTGCGGTTCCTGCATTGCGAGCACGACGAGGTCGTGCCGGCCGGGATCGATGCTTGCCGGGGCGGCGGCCTTGAGCTGGCCTGGCAGGACGCGCGAATCCACCTCAAGCGGACTCGCGTGTCCCTTGACGGGAAAGATCGTCCGGACTCCCTCGCGATTGATGAGATCGGCAAGCGGTGGCGGCGCGACAAGCAGGACGTCATGCCCGGCGAGAAGCAGCTTGGTTGCAAAAAGGGAGCCGTAAGAAGCGCCCAGGATCAGGATCGAGTGCATGCTATCCGATGTTCGACAGGCCGAGCAGTCGCTCCAGGTCCTTGAGCAGGCCCCGCGCGGAGCCGGACGCAGGGTAACTCATCATCAGGTTTCCCTGCGGGTCCACTATATAAATGCCATCGCCGCCGTCGACGGCGGCTGGAAACGCGGCAACAAAGGCGACGCCCGCCGCGCCTGCGGCCTGGAGCACCAGGAGATCCGCATCGCGCGCCGATTGCCGGAAGCCCGGGCATTGTCCTGCATTCAACAGCACGCGCCGCAGGCGCGCCGCGTCCTTGTCGAGTGCGAGCCGGACGCGCGCGAGCTCATCGAGAACCGTCTCGGTCCGTTCGTCGCAGGAGCCGCGGACGAGGTGAACCACGGACCAGCGGCCCTGGAAAATATCGGCCGGAGCGGAACGGCCGTCCGGCAGGGCAAGCCCGGCAGGCAGGAGCGGACGCGGCGGGTCGATCAGTTCCCCGTGCGATGCAACCGCGGGACGCCAGCCCGAAGAGAAATAGAGCCACGCTGCCGTGGCGAGTGGGACGATGAACAGCGAAGCGACCAGGAGCAGCTGGCGCCGGCCGGACTTGCCCCTGTCACCCGCCGGGCTCATGACGTCACTCCGCGTTTCCGGAAGCTGAGGACGATCCAGATTGCGGCGGCGAGCGCCGCGAACGCGAACCACTGGACGGCGTAGCCGAGGTGGCGGTCAGCCGTCGTGCCGGGCACGAGCCATTCACGGACATAGCCGTCCGCTACGGCGGGATCGAGCAGCACCTGGCGCGGCGCGAGCTTGCGGCCGAGCTGGGATGACAGCTCGTCCATGCGCGGGTATTGCACGAGACGCGGCCAGCCCGCCGCAGCGGGCGGCTTCAGCCAGATTCCGGGACGCGGCAGCTCGTCGATCCGCCCCACGATCGTTCGCCTGTCGCCGCCGACGTCGATGCCGGGGAGGTCCTGGCGTGTCGCGCCGAATGGGAGCCAGCCGCGGTTGACCAGCACGGCGCTGCCGTCGTCGAGAATGAATGGCGTCAGCACCTCGACGCCGGCCACGCTTGCATGGCTGCGGTTGTCGAGCAGGAACTGATGCGCAGGGTCGAAGCTGCCGCTGAGCGAGACGCGCTGATAGCGCGGCGCGTCGGCTGGCAGCCGCCGCCATTCGACCACCGCTCCCGATTCCGCAAAGTCCGACTCGAGCGCGCGCTTCTCGTTCGCGCGCCCGAGCTGCCAGACGCCAAGTGCAGTGAACAGGATCACCGCGGCGACGGTCGCTAGTGTCGGGATATACTTCTGCATCCACACCTGCGGGGCCGACCGATGTCTGGCGTGAAGTGGCTGGTACTGCTCATATTTTTCGCCATCGTCGTGAGCATGGCTTCCGCCATGCTGCACCTGGTGCACGACTATAAGGGCGAGACCCGGCGAATGGTGCGCGCGCTGTCGATCCGCATCGGGCTCTCGATATTCCTGTTCGTCGTGCTGTGGTGGACCTGGAAGATGGGCTGGATCGAGCCGCACGCCGTCGGCGGCTGACCGGGTCCGTCAGTCCGCAGTCTCCGCGAGCGCCCGTATCGAGGGAAGGTTTCGCCAGAGCCCGCCGAGATCCATCCCGAATCCGAACACGAAGCGGTCCGGGACGCGCACGCCGATGAAATCGGCTTCCACCACCGCCGGTGTCGGCCGTTCCTTCTGCGCGAATGCCGCGAGCAGCACCTCGCGCGCGCCCAGCTCGACGAGGCGCGCGCGGATCGCGGCGAGCGTGCGGCCCTCGTCGAGGATGTCGTCGAG
>DAIRVV010000306.1:0-2756 GCA_036802645.1 Steroidobacteraceae bacterium | reverse complement strand
GCCCTTGATGCGCAGCGCCGCGAGCAGCGCGCCCGACATGGCCGCCGGCATCGCCGGATCCGTCAGCGAGATCAGGAGCTCAAACGCCGCAGACTCGGACAGGTCCCGCCGCTCGAGCAGCGCATCGAGTTCGGCGGCGCCCGGGCGGCTCATGCCACGGCTCCGCGCCGGAGGAACGCGGCCATCAACCGCGGGCCTTCGGGGGTCAGGATGCTCTCGGGGTGGAACTGTACGCCCTCGACGTCGAGTTCCCGGTGACGGACGCCCATCACCTCGCCTTCGGTCGTCCAGGCGGTGACTTCAAGTTCCCCGGGCAGGCGCTCGCGCTCCGCGATCAGCGAATGGTAACGGCCGGCATCGAAGGGGTTCGGAATGCCGTCGAACAGGCCGCGGCCATCGTGCTCGACAGCCGAAGTCTTGCCATGCATCAGGCGTCCGGCGCGCACGATGGCGCCGCCGAATACTTCGACAAGTGCCTGATGGCCGAGGCACACGCCGAACAGCGGGATCGCTCCGGCGAAGTGCTCGATCATCGTCTTGGAGACGCCGGCGTCCGACGGCACTCCGGGTCCGGGCGAGATGCACAGGTGCGTCGGCGAGAGTGTCACCGCTTCATCGACGGTGATGCGGTCATTGCGATGCACGAGGACGTCGGCGCCGAGCACCAGGAAGGCCTGCACGAGGTTGTAGGTAAATGAATCGTAGTTGTCGATCAGGAGAAGACGCGGTTTCACAGCCCACCCCCTGCGAGCTCCATCGCATGCCGGAGCACCGCGCTCTTCGCGAGGATCTCCTCGTGCTCGCGCTCGATGACACTGTCCGCGACGATTCCAGCACCGGCCTGGCAGCTATACCGGCCTTCGCCGAACACAAGCGTTCGGATCGTGATCGCCTGGTCCATGTCACCACCGTTGCCGAAGTATCCGACCGTGCCGCCGTAGAGTCCGCGGCTCACCGGCTCGAGTTCGTCGATGATCTCCATGGCGCGCAGCTTCGGCGCGCCGACCAGCGTGCCCGCCGGAAATGCCGCGGCGAAGAGATCGAAGGCATCGCGGCCCGGCGCCAGCTCCGCTTCGACACCGCTCACGATGTGCATCACGTGGCTGTAGCGCTCGATCGATCGATAGGGATCGACCTTCAGCGTGCCGGCGCGCGCGACGCGGCCGAGGTCATTGCGCGCGAGATCAACCAGCATCACGTGTTCCGCGCCTTCCTTCGCGTCAGCGAGGAGGCTCCGCGCCTGCTCCACGTCCTCTGCATGGTCCAGACCGCGCGGACGCGTGCCGGCAATCGGACGAAGCTCGGCACGCCGCCCGTTCAGGCGCACCAGTGCCTCCGGCGACGAACCGACCACCGCCACGCCGCCCGCCTCGATGAAATACATGTAAGGCGAGGGATTCAGCAGGCGGAGCGCACGATAGACCTCGAATGGCTCGACTTCGCATTCGCCTTCGAATCGAACCGACAGCACCAGCTGGTAGACGTCGCCGGCGCGTATGTGCGACTTGACGCGATCGACCGCCCCCGCGAAGGCGCCGCGATTCATGCTCTCCCGCGCGGGACCGAATCGCGGCAGTCGGCGGCCATTTGGCAGCGGACCCGCAAGCGCGGCGATGACATCGCGCCGCAAGGCTTCGCGCTCGCGCTCGTCCCCGTCGTGAAGGAGCGTGACGCCCCGGGTCAGGTGGTCGAACACGAGCATGGATCGCGGCGCGACATAGCAGGCATCGGGCGCCGAGACTCCGTTGTGGCGGGTCGCCGGCAGAGTTTCGAAGCTTCGCGCCAGGTCGTAGGCGGCGAAGCCAACGAGGCCGCCGGTCAATGGAAATTGCGCGGAATCCGGGCGAAGGCGCGGCGCGCGTGCGAGCGCCTCGCGCAAGGCCGTGATCAGTCCCTCGCCGCTCGCCGGCCGCGGCCGCATTTCGCCGTCGATCGCAAGTCCGCTGTGGTCGAGCCGCACTTCGAAGCAATCGCCGAAACCGATGAACGAGTAGCGGCCGAGCCGCGTGCCCTGCTCGACGCTCTCCAGCAGGAAGCGCGGACGGAATGGCCGCAGCTTCAGGTAAGCCGAAACCGGCGTATCAAGGTCCGCAGCGATGTCGAATGGCAATGTCATGGGCATAAAAAAACCCACCCCCGGTGTATCCGGAGATGGGTCCTGGTTCGTAAATGAAGCTAGATGAGTACTACGCGACCAGCGCCCACTCCGGAGAGTGGCGCCACCACCAGCCAAGTCCAACCGAGATGTGATCAGCGTGCATCTGGGGCCGAGTATTGTCCGGCACGGGTGCGGCGGTCAAGCCGGGGATCACGTAAATATGAGCTTGGTACCGGCAATGATCAGTACGACAGCGAGGAGCCTCTTGATGACGGCGGGATCAAAGCGCCGGCTCCCGTAGTACGAGCCGACCGAGCCGCCGATGGCCGCAGCGGCGACAAGGACGAGGGCGAATGCCGGAAACCGCCGCGTGCTGCCGATATTGCCGAGCAGCCCGGCAACGGAATTAAACAGGATGAAGAGCGCGGAAACGGCCGCGGCAGTCTTGACCCTGGCCCAACGCGCGAGCAGCAAGAGTGGCGTGAGAAAAATGCCGCCGCCCGTGCCGGTGAGCCCGGACAGGAGGCCGATGACACCGCCCGACGCGAGCGCCACGGCGCGCGGCGGCTTCCTGGGCTCCTGTTCCGGTGGCGCGCGCATCAGGAAGCGCACCGCGGAGTAGAGCAGGATGATTCCCACCAACACCTTGAAGACCTAA
>DAIRVV010000305.1:0-2784 GCA_036802645.1 Steroidobacteraceae bacterium | reverse complement strand
GGAACGACGACGACCGCGCGGACGCCCGGCACCGCCCGCGCCGCGCTGTCGTCGAGGCTCGCGACCTCGCCGTCGAAGTACGGACAGCGCAGCATGACCGCGGTCCGGGCATCCGGCTCGTAGACGTCGATGCCATAGCGTGCCCGGCCGGTAACGATATCCTCGGCGTCGACGACGCGTTGCGGCTTGCCGATGATCCGGTACTCGGCGGGCTCCTTGAGCGGTACGGGCTCGACGGGCAACGTGAGCTTCGCGGCGGCAGCAGCGAGCTCGCCATAGGCCAGTTTGCGGCCATCGGAATGCCAGGCGTGGCCGTCGCGCGTCCGCACTTCGCCGCTCGTGATTCCCCAGCGCGCGGCCGCCGATTCGCGCATCAGCCAGCGGCCCTGTGCGCCGAACTGACGAAGCTCCGCCCATGCGACCGGGATGCTGGTGCTGCCGCCGGCGCCTTGCGCACCCCAGCGCCAGCGCGGCTCGTCGCCGCTGAAGTCGATGCTGAGCGGCATCTGCTCCACCGTGACCAGCGACCAGTCCGCGTCGAGTTCCTCCGCGAGGATCATCGGCAGCGAGGTCCTGACCCCCTGCCCGATTTCCGCGCCCGTCGCGCCGATGATGACGCGATTGTCGGGCTCGATGCGGATCAGGATCCCGAGCGGATTCTCCGGTGTGCGGGCGGGCTCACCGGCGGCGCAGGCGCTTTGCATCACGGCGGGCGCCAGGACCAGCGCACCCGAGGCCGACAGCGAGACCCGCATGAACTGCCGCCGCGATACGACCGCCGCCAGCGCGTTCATTTCATGTCCCGCGCCGCGCGCGCAATTGCACGCCGGATGCGGACGTAAGTGCCGCAACGGCAGAAGTTCGTGATCGAATCGATGTCGGCGGGTGACGGGTCGGGACTGCGCTCGAGCAGCGCAACCGCCGCGAGGATCTGCCCGGCCTGGCAGTAGCCGCACTGGGCGACGTCTTCCTCGATCCACGCCTTCTGCACCGCATGCAGGCCGTCCTTGCCGAGTCCCTCGATGGTCGTGATCGAACGGCCTGCCAGCGACGAGATCGGCGTCATGCAGGAGCGAATCGCGGCGCCATCCACGAGCACGGTGCAGGCGCCGCAGAATCCGCCGCCACAACCGAACTTGGTCCCGGTGAGGCGGGCATGATCGCGCAGGTACCAGAGGAGCGGCATGCTGCCGTCGCCCCCGAACTCCCGCTCGACGCCGTTGACGGTGAGGCGGATGTTCACGATGGCGGAAGGATACGCAAATTGCGCCTAGAATGGCGCCGATTTTGTGGAGACCCTGCCCATGCTGGAAAGAAACCTGGAGCGCCTGCTGTTCGCCTGTCGCTGGCTGCTCGCACCGCTCTATCTCGGGCTGTCGCTCGCGCTCATCGGGCTCGGCATCAAGTTCTTCCAGGAGGCATTCCACGTCATCCTGGATGTGACCTCACTCGCCGAGGCCGACCTCGTCCTGACGGTGCTGGCGATGATCGACATCGTGCTGGTCGGCAGCCTGATCGTGATGGTGATGTTCTCCGGCTACGAGAACTTCGTCTCGCGCATCGATGTCGAGCAGGGCTCGGATACGCCGGCCTGGCTGTCGAAGCTCGATTCCGGGACATTGAAGCTGAAGGTCGCGGCTTCGATCGTCGCGATCTCCTCGATCCACCTGCTGCGGATCTTCATGAATGCTCAGCAGACCGATAACGACAAGATCATGTGGTATGTGATCCTGCACCTGACCTTCGTCGTGTCGGCGGTGCTGCTCGGCGTGCTCGACCGGATCGCGTTCGCCTCGCATCGCAAGGACTGAGCACGCTGAAGATCAAGGCGGGTCGGGTAGCCTGAGCGACGCCTGCCCGAAGAAGTATTTCCATCCCTTCGGCGTGCGGACATACGTGTCGCTGAACCAGAGCCGCCGGTCGAATGGCGCGCCTTCGCTCACGCCCTTCAGCCAGAGCCGCGCCGTCACGACGGCGGTGTCGCCGGAGACGCGCACGACCTGGGTGCCGGGATCCTCGTCCTGCATCTCATAGCGGATCTCTTTGTCCCGCGCGGCCTTGAGGTGGTCCTCCCGGGTGACGACGCGGCCATCGCCGAGGATCAATGTCATGTCCTCGTGCAGGATCCGGTCGATCGTCGCGACGTCGTGGTGTTTCACCGCGGCCTGGAATTCGGTGTCGAGGGCCGCAACCGCCTTGCGGTCCTCTTCAGGAGATCCCTGCGCAGTGCCGGCGGCTGCGAGGCTCATCGAGAGCACCGCAGCCGCAATCGCATTCGAGGTGTGCATAGTCGCATGCCTTTGTTCCGTTGCCTGAGAATACCCGCCGGGGCCGGACGCCAACAACTCGAATTTGCGAGCGAACGGACCGCGGCTAGTGCAACCCGGGCGGCGTTGGCTGCGCGGCGCCCGGCGAGAACAATCCGGCGACGTCGACCGCATCGAAATGCCACGCTCGATTGCAGAACTCGCAGCGCACCTCCACGTCGCCACGCTCGCGCAGCAGTTCCCGGACTTCCTCGCCGCCGAGCGCCTGGAGGATGCCGGCGACGCGCTCGCGCGAGCAGCTGCACTGGAAAAATACCGGCGAGCCGTCGAAGAGACGGATGTCGTCCTCCCGGAACAATCGCCTGAGCAACTCGTGGCTGGGCATGTCGAGCAGCTCGCGCGTCGAGACCGTGCCGGCGAGCAGGCCGAGGCGCCGCCAGGCGTCGTCGGCTTCGGCCAGCCCGGCCGCTGATCCTTCGCCGACGGCCACGCGCTGGAGCAGGAGCCCCGCCGCCCG
>DAIRVV010000304.1:0-2784 GCA_036802645.1 Steroidobacteraceae bacterium | reverse complement strand
CGACGCGCTGCTGCTGGCCGCCGGAGAGCTGGGTCGGAAGGCGGTCGTCCATGCCTTCGAGAGCGACGAGTTTCAGGAGCTCCGCGCGTCGCGCCATGCGCTCGGTGCGGCGCATGCGCCGGACGCGAAGCGCAAATTCAACGTTGTCGGCGACGCTCATGTGACGGAAGAGCGCGTAATGCTGGAATACGAAACCGACGCCGCGCCTGCGGGCCGAGACGCCGGTAACGTCGCGCCCGTGGAGCGATACACGTCCGTGATCGACTTCGACGAGGCCGGCGATGGCGCGCAAGAGCGTGCTCTTGCCACTGCCGCTCGGGCCGAGCAGCACGACGAATTCGCCCTGCTGGATCTCGAGCGAGACGTCGTTGACTACCGGATGCGATTGATACCGCTTGGTAACCTGGTCGAGCGTGATGGACATGCGACAGAACCTGCTGGCCGGCAAGGGTGAACGCGGCAAGGCTAGGGTGGCCGCGGTGTCCGGGTCAGTCGCAGGCCGGTGACAAGTCGGTAACGGACACAGGCTTTGCTACAGGGGTCACGAGGTCGTACCGGCCCTGGGGGGAAGGGGCTATGATCCGGCGCGGTTTCGCTTAGACATATCTATTGGGGGGCGGTCATGACCATTTCGAGGGCATCAGGGACGATCGTTTCGGGTTTCGTCATGGCCGTGCTGGCGGCAGCCGCCCTGGCCCAGGAAGCCCACCCGCCGGCGGAATCGCTGACGAACTCGTTTCCGAAGAAGAGCTACTCGCCGCACGCCGGCAGGAGTATTCCGACGCGGCCGTTATTCGGCGATACGCATGTGCACACGGGTGCATCGATGGATGCCGGCGCCTTCGGCGCCCGACTCGGTCCTGCCGACGCCTTCAAGTTTGCGAGCGGAGAAGAGGTGACGGCCTCGAACGGCATGCGCGTCAAGCTCGCCCGTCCGCTCGATTTCATCGTGGTCGCGGACCACTCCGACAACATGGGTTTCTTTCCGAAACTGTTCTCGGGCGATCCGACCTATCTCGCGGATCCGACCGGAAAGAAGTGGTACGACGACATTCAAAAGGGCGGCCAAGCCGCGGTGGCTGTCGCGATCGATGTCATCGACAAGTTCTCGAAGGGCACTTTCCCGCCGGCGCTGGCTTCGCTGCCCGGAACGCAGACGTATCGCGATGCCTGGGAAGTCGACCTCAAAGCGGCCGAGGAATACAACAAGCCCGGCCAGTTCACTGCCTTCATTGGCTTCGAGTGGACCTCGAACACCGGCGGCAACAACCTGCACCGCGTCGTGATCTTCCGCGACGGCGCCGACAAGGCATCGCAGGTCGAGCCCTACACGACAATCCGTCCGGCCGGCAGCGACGACCCGAAGGATCTCTGGAAATACCTGCAAGCGGTACAGGAAAAGACCGGCGGGCGAGTGCTCGCCATCGCGCATAACGGCAACCTGTCGAATGGCATCATGTTTCCGGAGATCGATTCCTTCACCGGAAAGCCGTTGACAAAGGAGTACGTCGAAACCCGCGCTCGTTGGGAGCCGCTGTACGAAGCCACCCAGATCAAGGGCGACGGCGAAGCGCATCCCTACCTGTCGCCGACTGACGAATTGGCCGGCTACGAGATCTGGGACAAGTTCAACCTGAACATGAGCGCGCCGAATGAGAAGCACATGTTGCCTTTCGAGTACGCGCGCTCGGCGCTCCAGATCGGCTTGCAGCTCGAGGCGAAGCACGGAACGAATCCGTACAAGTTCGGGATGATCGGCTCGACCGACACCCACACCGGCCTCACGACAGCCGACGAGGACAATTTCTTCGGCAAGCACAGTGGCACGGAGCCGGAAGCCCGCCGGATGGCGCACCCCGTCGGGTGTTTCGGCGACAACTGCATTATTGGCTGGCAACAAGCGGCGTCCGGCTATGCGGCGGTCTGGGCGAAGGAAAATACACGCGAGTCAATCTTTGAGGCGATGGAACGCAAAGAAACCTACGCGACGACCGGCCCGCGCATGACCGTGCGATTCTTCGGCGGCTGGGACTTCATTCCAGCCGACGCCGCGAACCGGCTGCCTGCCGACGTTGGCTATGCGAAGGGCGTGCCGATGGGCGGCGACCTTCGCGCTGCACCATCAGGGAAGGCGCCGACTTTCCTGGTTGGCGCCATGAAGGACCCGCTCTCCGGCAACCTCGATCGCGTCCAGATCGTGAAGGGCTGGATCGACGCGAAAGGCGCGCGCCAGGAGAAAGTCTACGACGTCGCCTGGTCCGACAACCGCAAGCAAGGCGCAGACGGCAAGCTGCCGGCCGTCGGCAATACGGTCGACGTCGCGAACGCGACCTGGACCAATACGATCGGCGGTTCCGAGCTGATCACGGTGTGGAAGGACCCCGACTTCGATTCGAAGCTCCGCGCGGTGTACTACGCGCGCGTGATCGAGATCCCGACGCCGCGCTGGACGACCTACGACGCCAAGTACTTCGGCATCGAGATTCCTGAAGGCGTGCCGACCTTCACGCAGGAGCGGGCCTACACCTCGCCGATCTGGTACACGCCTTGAGGATCCGCGCGGTTACTTGACCGTGTAGCCGCGCGACTCGAGGCAGGCGCCCATGCCGCGCTTGAAGTTGTCGGCAAGCGCCTGCTGGTCGGCCTTCGCCTGTTCCGTGCTGGCCTCCGCCTGGGTCTCGGCCTGCTTTTGCTGCTCGGCCTTCGCCTTGCGGGCCTGCCGGCCGCCGGCGACCACTCCGGCCGCCGCGCCGACCGCAGCACCCTCGTCGGCATCATTGTTAG
>DAIRVV010000303.1:0-2788 GCA_036802645.1 Steroidobacteraceae bacterium | reverse complement strand
GCTGAGCTACGAGCCGCAACCCGCCTGGGCCGGCGGCTTTTCCGCAGGCGCGATGGGCTGGGAGGCGGCCGGCAACTGGAAGAAGGGCGTCTACACCGTGAGCTGCGCGATTAACGGACAACCGGTGGCCGTGGAGCGATTCGAGATCGAGTGACGAGTCAGGATTTCCCCACGACCTCGTAGTGCACGACGCGCGGTTCGTATTCGAGCAGGAACTCCGCGTCCTCCGGGTAGTATTTCGCCTTCTCCAGGTCCTCGCCCGCGAAGGCGCGGATTGCATCGAGGCTCTCCCAGAATGTCAGCGTGATGAAGTGCGTGATGTCGCCCTCATGCCGCTCGAGCACGTGCACGTTCAGGTTTCCGGGTACCGACCGGTAATCCGGGATCGCGCGCCTGTTCGTGAATTCGCGGTACGCGATGGCTTTCGAAGTCGGAACTCGGCCGTGCCACATGCGGACGATCTGCCGCGCGGGCGTCACTCGACGCGCTCCATGCTCTGAATCTCGCCGTCCACGATCGTCACGATCATCGGGAACGACTGGCTGCCGCGATCGTAGGTCCATTTCTCGGTCGACACGGTGCCGCGCTTGATCCTGCCCTTGCCGCTTCCGCCTGGTCCATACACGTCGACGACCTCGACCGTTTTCGTCGCGGGTTCGCCGCATTTCTCGACGAGCTCCTCCACGGTCATGTCCGGAGTCGCGATCCACTGGCCGCAACGGAAGGTCTCCGCGGCCGCGGGCCCGGCGAGCAGCAGCCCCGCGAGCACCACCGGCAAGGAAGGCGTAATTTTCGACATCAGTTCTCCTTGCGCGCGAGCACCCTTTCGATACGCCGGTCCGGAATGAGCCAAATCAATGCGACCATCAAGTAGATCGCCTTCGACACCCAGTGCGAGCCGAACGCGACGATAATCGCGGCCAGGTAGAGGGCCGGCGACAGCTTGCCCTTCCAGTCCTTGCCGACGGCACGCGCGAGGACCGAATCCCTGCCCTGCGAAGCGATGATCCGGCTCTGCAGGATGAAATAGGCGATCGCCGCCATCAACAGCACGAAACCGTAGAGCGCGGTCGGCAGCTCCGCGAAATGGTTCTCGCCCATCCAGCCGGTGGTGAATGGGATCAATGACAGCCAGAAAAGCAGGTGCAGATTTGCCCACAGGATCGAAGCGGTCACCTTGTGGGCCGTGTACAGCATGTGGTGATGGTTGTTCCAGTAGAGCGCGAGATAAATGAAGCTCAGCACGTAACTCAGGAAAACCGGCAGCAGCGGCTGGAGCGTCGTCAGCTCCTGCCCGTGCGGCACCTTGAGCTCCAGCACCATGATCGTGATGATGATGGCGATCACGCCGTCGCTGAACGCTTCGAGGCGGGTCTTGTTCAAATGTGTGGCCGGCCTTCAGCGGAAATATTGGCGCGCCCGGCGGGAGTCGAACCCACGACCTACGGCTTCGGAGACCGTCACTCTATCCAGCTGAGCTACGGGCGCGTTCTCAATCTCCGATTTTAGTGGTCCCGGCGCCCAGACGCTATAATTCCTCGATGTCGAAGACCGACCATCATTTCAGGAACGTATTCAGCGCCGTTCTCGGCGTGCTGATCGCGATCGCTCTTCTGCTGGTCGGCATTTCGCGCATGGTCGACAGCGGCCCGAAAGGCGCGCGGGACACGGACGACCCGCTCATGCAGGCATCCGCGCACGAGCGCATCAAGCCCTTTGGCCAGGTGGCCGTCGCGGGCGAGGACAACACCGCGCTCGCGATCAAGGCGACTTCCGCGCCGGTGGCAGGCAGCACCGCTTCGGCTGCGGGCCCGCTGGATCCGACGGACGGCAAGGCGGTCTTCGAGTCCGCCTGCACGGCCTGCCATGGCACCGGTGTCGCGGGCGCGCCGAAGCTCGGGGACAAGGCGGCCTGGGCGCCGCGCATCGCGCAGGGCATGGCGGTTCTCGAACAGCACGCGATTGCGGGCTACACGGGATCGAAAGGCGTGATGCCGCCGAAGGGCGGCCGCACCGATCTGCCTGACGAGGCCGTGCGCGCCGCGGCTGAATACATGGCGGCGCAAAGCCGCTAGCACGCCGCCGCTTCGGGCTCGCGGTCGAGCCGCCGGTACCCGATCGCCTCCGACAATTCCGCGATTCCGACCCGTTCGACACAGGCGAGATCCGCGATCGTTCGCCCGACGCGCAGGATGCGGTGGCAGGCCCGCGCCGACAGTCCGAGCCGGCGCGACGCGGAATCGAGAAGGCCGTGTTCGCGAACCCCGAGGCCGCAGGCGCTGCCGAGCGTCTTCGGGTCCAGCGCGGAATTGAGGCCGCCGCGCGCTCGCTGTCGGTCGCGGGCGAGGCGCACGCGCAGAGCGACCATCGCACTCGATTCAATGAAGGGATCCGAGGGCGCGAGCGACGTGTATTCGAGCCGCGGCACCTCGACGTGCAGGTCGATGCGATCGAGCAGAGGACCCGAGATCCTTGCGAGATAGCGGCGGACCGACGATTGCGTGCAGCGGCAGCGCCCGTTCGTATCTCCGGCATAACCGCACTTGCAGGGATTCATCGCCGCCACCAGCTGGAACCGCGCAGGAAACTCCCCATGCCAGGCGGAGCGCGCGATGCTGACGGTGCCGGTCTCGAGCGGCTCGCGCAGCGCCTCCAGCACGTCGCGCCGGTATTCGGGGAATTCGTCCAGGAACAGGACGCCATGATGCGCGAGCGAGATCTCTCCGGGCCGCAGCCTTCCGCCACCGCCGACGACGGCCGCGGCCAAGGCGCCGTGATGCGGCGCGCG
>DAIRVV010000302.1:0-2821 GCA_036802645.1 Steroidobacteraceae bacterium | reverse complement strand
CGGACGTGTGGCTGCGCGACCGCGCCGCGCCCGACGTGCCGGAGGTCAACATAACGGAGCGGCTGACGGGCGGGCTGTGGGACGTCCGCGACATCGACGCCTCCTATGACGGCACGCGGATCGTATTCTCGATGCGCATGCCGCTGATTCCCGGCGCGATGGACAGCGAGCAGCCGACCTGGAACGTCTATGAGTACGACCTGGCGACCGACCTGCTGCGTCGGGTCATCACCTCGGACATCGTCGCCGAGGAAGGCCATGACGTCGCGCCGCACTACCTGCCGGACGGACGCATCGTTTTCTCCTCCACGCGCCAGCGCCAGTCGAAGGCCGTGCTGATCGACGAAGGCAAGCCGCAGTTCGCCGCCGAGGACGAGGATCGCAACGAGCACGCGTTCGTGCTGCACGTGATGAATGCGGACGGCTCCGGCATCCGCCAGATCTCGTTCAACCAGAGCCACGATCTCGATCCCACGGTCCTCGACGACGGGCGCATCGTGTTCAGCCGCTGGGAGAACGCAAGCGGCAGCTCCATACATTTGTATACGGTGAACCCGGACGGTAGCCAGCTCGAGCTGTTCTACGGCGCGAACAGCCATGCGACGGGCACCGGCACGGCGGATATTCAGTTTCTTGCGCCGCGCCCGGCCGAGGATGGGCGAGTGGTCTCATTGCTGAAACCCTTCCAGGGCACCGAGCAGGGCGGCGACCCGGTGTCGATCGACACCGCGGCCTTCGTCGAGATCGGCCAGGCCAACCTCGCGAATGCCGGGCTACCGGGACCGGCGCAGGCGCGACTGTCGGTCAACGACATACGCACCGACCCCGGTCTCTCCCCGGGCGGACGCTATTCTTCCGTCTTCCCGCTTCGCGACGGCACCGGCCGCTTGCTCACGACCTGGACCATGTGCCGGCTCAATGACGAAGACGGCCGCACCCTGCCTTGCACCACCGAGAACCTGGCGGACGCGACGCTCGTGCCCGCGCCACCTTTATATGGTGTGTGGCTCTACGACCCGCGCGACCTGACGCAGCGGCCCGTACTCCAGCCGGTCGAAGGCATCCGTTACACCGAGGTCATCTCGCTGGCGCCTCGTGTACCCCTGCCGGCGGTGATCATTGACGCGGTGGCGGGCGTCGACTACGACGAGGTCCTTGCGGCGGAGAACGTCGGCCTTCTGAACATCAGGAGCGTGTATGACCTCGACGGCGCCGACATCGCGCCGGGCGGCTACGCGTCGCTGATCGACCCGGTACAGACGACGGCCGATGAGCGCCCGGCGCGCTTCGTCCGGATCGAAAAGGCGGTCGGGTTGCCTGACGATGAAGTGCGCGATTTCCGCGGCACGGCATTCGGCGCGGCGGGAGGCCTCGGCATGCGCGAGATCCTCGGCTATGCGCCGGTCGAGCCGGACGGCTCCGTGCAGATCAAGGTTCCGGCGGGTGTGCCATTCGGCATCGGCGTTCTCGACGTGAATGCCCGGCGGATTTCGCCGCGCCACCTCAACTGGATGCAAGTTCGTGCCGGCGAAGTATTGACCTGCAACGGTTGTCACATCCCCGCGGGGGCGCAGCCAGGCGGGCTGCCGGCCGTCTCGCACGGGCGGCGCGAGCTTTTCGTCGCAGTCAACTCGGGCGCGGCGACAACCGGCCAGCCATTTCCGAATTCGAATCCCGCGATACCCGCGAACCAGGGCGAGTCGATGGCGGAAGCGCGCGCGCGCGTCTCCTGCCAGACGGACTGCGCGGCGCAGAAACCCTCGGTCGATGTCCTGTACGAGGACGTGTGGACCGACCCGATCGCGGCGGGACGCGCGCCGGATGCGCCATTCACATATCGGTATGCGCAGCTCACGACGCCGGCGCCGACTTCGGCAACCTGCCAGTCGGATTGGTCCGCCCTCTGCCGGATCACGATCCACTACCCGCTTCACCTCCATCCGATCTGGTCCGTGCTGCGGCAGGAGGTCGACGCGAATGGCGCAGTCATCGCGGACAACACCTGCATTTCGTGTCACAGCCCAATCGACGCCGCGGCCGCGGTCCGGGTGCCCGCGTCGCAGCTCGATCTGTCGGATGGCGACTCGCCCGATGAGGCCGATCACCTGAACTCGTATCGCGAACTACTGTTCACTGACAACGCGCAGGAAGTTAACATGGGCGCGCTGCAGGATATCCTGGTGCCGGGTCCTCCGGATCCGGTGACCGGACTGCCGACATTGGTGCCGGTGCCGGTCGCGCCTTCGATGAGCGCGGCGGGCGCAGGGGCATCGACGGCGTTCTTCAGCCGCTTCGATGCGGGCGGCACGCACGCGGGTTGGCTGACGCCGGCGGAACTGCGGCTGATCGCCGAGTGGCTGGACATCGGTGGGCAGTATTACAACGACCCCTTCATGGCACCGGTTAATTGAAACGATGATGCGGCTCGCGGCCTGCGGGCTGCTGATATTTCTGGCGGCGGCGGGAACGGCCGGGGCGGAAGGCCTCGAGGTCACCGTTGCCGATCCCTTTCTCGAAATGCGCACCGGCCCCGGCCGCGCCTTCCCGGTCGTCAATGTCGTGGAGCGCGGAGAGAAAGTGAGCGTCGAGACGCGGCGCACCGACTGGTTCCAGGTGATCGACGAAAATGGCCGCGACGGCTGGGTGCACAAGGAGCAGATGGCGGAGACGCTCGTACCCGCGGGCGTGAAGATGGATATCGACGACCCGGCGCGCGAGGACTTCGGCGCGCACCGCCGCGAGGTCGGCATGCTGCTCGGCGATTACGGCGGCGCAAACGTCCTGACCGTCTACGGCGCCTACGCATTCAACGAGCACCTAG
>DAIRVV010000301.1:0-2884 GCA_036802645.1 Steroidobacteraceae bacterium | reverse complement strand
CGGTGGCGCGGACGGCGTGGCCGCGATGTCCTGCGTCATCGCCATTTGCGGCGGCTCTTCAGCGAGGCGCTTCTCCAGCGCGGCGTCCTGCTGCTCGACGCGACTCACCAGCCGGTCGAGATTCGTGAAGTGCCCGGTGTTCTCGTGCACGGCCGCGATGACGTCCTCGAAGCCGACAACGCAATCGGCGAGCACGGCAAGGCCGGCCTCGTCGAACGCCGCGTCGTGGTCGAACATGCGCCGCAGCCATTTGTGCAGGGGCTCCGCGAGCCGGATGCTGTGACGGATATCCGCCGTGCGCGAGGCGCCGCGCAGGGTGTGGCAGGCGCGGTAGAGATCTTCGGTCACCCTGTGCGTGCCGACCGCCAGCCAGGCGTGGCGTAGATAGGCGCGGATCACTTCCAGATGGCTCTGGACCTCTTTCTGATAGATCTCCTGCAGCGAGGAATCGCCGCCCTCGGCGTAAGCCGCGGGCCGGCCGAGCCAGGCGTCGTCTGCCTCGGTCTCTGCCGGCTTCGGCGGCGCAGGCGGCGGCACAAGCTCGGACAGAATCGCGATCCGCTTGGTCGCGATCTCTTCCTCGATCCGCTCGAGTACGAGCGTCGGCTCGCGCGACGCCGGCGTCGCGTCCGCCTTTGCGGCGGGCGCTGCCGCCTGGCCCGTGGTGTGCGCCTCAAGGCGCGCGGCGAATTCATCGAGGCCCGCAACCTCGGCTACCTTGCCGCCGAGTTCGCCGACCAGCGCCGGCAGCAAGGCAATGGCCTCGCGAAGCGTCGCGAGCATGCCGGGGGAACGATCGAGCGTGCCGTCGATGACACGGTTGAGCAGGTTTTCCACGGACCAGGCGAAATCGCCGATGCGGCGCGCACCGACGACGCGGCCGCTGCCCTTCAGCGTATGGAACGCGCGGCGCACTCGTGTCAGCGATTCGCGGTCCGAGGGATTCTCCGCCCAGAGCGGGAACAGGCGGCCGATCGCCGCAATCTCCTCGCCCGCCTCCTCGATGAAAAGCGACAGCAGTTCCGGGTCGACGGCCGGACGCAGTTCGGTGGCATCGCGCGCCGGTTCGGGCTTTGCGATCGGAACCGGCGCCTGCGTCGGCGCGCCTGCGGCAACGGCCGGCACCGCGGCGCGCATCGAGTCGAGGGCGACCAGGCAGCGCTCGGCATTGTCGAGCATGTACCAGGGATCGCCGCGGCCCGCCTGCAGTGTCTCCATGTAGTACTCGATGCCGACGATCGCATCCGCGAGCCGGTCGATGTACTCGTCATTTCGCGAGAGGCTGCCGGGCCCGAGAAGCGCCGACACGTGCTCGCCGATGCGCCGCATCACTTCCATCGCGCGGTTACGGCCGAGGAGCAGGAGGCCCGCCGTGATGCCCCGCGCGAGCGCTGGCGCCGCTTCGAGGCCCGACTGCTCGGTCGTCGGGTCGAGCGCGTGGCCGAGGAGTTCCTTGATGCGCGCGAGGTTGACGATGCACTCGCGCAGCACTGTCTCCGTGACGAGCCGGAAATCCGGGTCGGTCTCGACGCCAGGCGCCGGCGCGCCCGGCGGCATGATGAGCCGCACCAGGGCATCGTCGAGCCCGTCTTCGACGCCGATCAGGGTCGCCGCAATCGCGATCAGCGTTTCCTGCTCCGCCGATGTGCGACGCGTGATGATGTCGGAAAGACGCGTGAGCTCGCCTTGCACCTGCTCGCGCACGGAGCCAAGGCCGAGGACCGCGAGCGTATCGCCGATCTTCTTGAGGAGATCCACCTGCGGCGCGAGCTCCTCCGGCGGCCCGCCCTTGCGGGTGTAGAGGTCGAGCGCGTCCTTGACGCGGCCAAGGTCTTCCTTGATCGCCGCCGCGACGGTGCGCATCAGGCGCACCGAGGGAGCCGAAAGCGATTCGCGTTCCTGCTCGACGGACTCGTCGATCGGCAGCAGCTCGCCGAGACGGAAGGAGCTGCGCACCGCATCGATCCGTTCGCCGCGCGTGGTCGCGCGCGCCACGTAGAAGAGCAGGTTGTTCAGCAGCTCGATCGGCGGCGAACCGGCGTAGGTTTCTTCGCCGAGGGCATAGAGCCGCTTCAGCTCGCGATCGGCATGACCGAGCAGGCGCTTGACCGTGACGCTGGCCTCGAGCCCTCCGGCGCGCAACGCATCGAGCAGCGCGCCGGTCACCCACCAGAGCTGGTAAAGCGGCGCGGTGGTCGCAAGCGATTCCATGCGATTCGCGACCTCGGTGAGCACGGTGAGCCCGCGGTCTTCGCCGTCGCCGCGGATCAGCCCGAGCAGCCCGGCCTGGAACTTCGGACGAAGCCTGCGGGCCCATTGGGGAACGGTCAGCTTCGGTTCGGGTGCCCCCACCTCGCGCGCGGCCGGCGCTTTCTCGGAGCTGAGGTTCAGCGACAGCAGCGTGCCTTCCGAAAGGAGCGATGCGCCACGCACCGCGCGCAGGTCGTTGAGCAGCGGCAGCAGGACGAGTGCGAGGTCGCGCCCGCCGGCGAGAACGCGTTCAAGGTAGGTCGGCAGCTGGACGCTCGCGCGCATCAGCGCGTCGAGCCCGTCCACGAACTGGCGCGCGTCGGTGTCGTTACCGGCGAGCCAGCGCGACGTGTGCTCCATTTCCTCCGCGAGCAGCGCGGCGCCGTAGACCTCGACGACGCGCAGCACTCCGCGGGCGGCGCGCATCAGTTCCGCGCACTTCGCCGCATGAGTCTTGTCCGCGGGTGTCTCGGCGGCCGCCTCGAGCGCGATGCGCACATCGTTCAGCGTCGCGGCGAGCTCGCGCGCGACGAGGTGCAGTGCCTGCTCGTTGACCGAGGGGAATCCCGCCACCATTCAGGTCCCCTACGCCGCGCTGCCCGCGGCGCGGCGTGTCTCCGCGTTTTCCGCGCTG
>DAIRVV010000300.1:0-2887 GCA_036802645.1 Steroidobacteraceae bacterium | reverse complement strand
GCAATCGGCCTCGGCCGCGGGCGGCGCCGCGCCAGCCTGTGGCGCGATAAATGGCTTGAATGTGCAGTCGGCGCCGCCGATGTCGCCGTCGACACCTTGCGTGTTTTCATAACGCAGCCACGCGCCGTTTCCCCAGTCCAAGGCGCTGCCGGGATCCCCGTCGAGCGCCATTTGGGACAGGTCGACCTGGTTCAGGAAGAGCACGGCGGGTGTCGCCGCAGTCACGCCGATGTCGCCCGGTACCGTGAAATTGACCGCGAAAGCGTCGTCGGCATAGCGCAGATACCCGTTTGGCGCGCCGCCCGGCGCGCTGAGCCAGGTGCCTGCGCCGCCGAGCGAAATATCCTGGCCGGTGAGTGAAGGAATCTCTAGCGTGACAGTGCCAACCGCCGCGCCCGGGCTCTGCCCGGCATAAGGGACGACGGCGCCGCCGGAATTGCGGATGCGCATTGGCTTGTTGAACGCGACCCAGAGCCGGTAGTTGACGCCGGGCAAGAGCGCCTCGTTGGTCTCGATGGTGAGCGTCCGCGCAGCCTCGCCGCTTCGGTCCCAGGTCGCCCGGTATACGGCCGTGTTGCCGGCGGTCTCGCGGATCTCGGCAGCGATTGCCGCCGGCGGGCCGCTCTGGCGGTAAAAACCGAGCAGGTACTGGCGCACGACGTCGTTCCGCATGCGCGTGACTTCGGCCGCCGGCAGGATGAAGCCGCTGTGCCCATGGGTCGCGAGGCCGCCGTACTCCTGGCCGCCCGTCGCCGGCTCGAGTTCGAATGTCCAGCTCGGGATCTCGAGCTCGAATGCAAAGTGATCCGCCGTCGTGCCGATTCCAGGCGTACCGGCCGGGTCGGGGCCGTAGACATACGGGCGGCCCGAGGCGGCGATCATGCGGCCCGCGAGCGCCTGCGTGATCGCATTGAGCCGCGCATTGTCCGGTTGCGGCGCGAAGTAGTCCTGGCCGAAGGAATGTGTGTCGATGAAGAGCCGCAGGCGCGACGCCGGCCCGAGCGTCGCCGCCTGTTGCAGGGCGAGCAGTTCCGGTTCGGACTCCGCCACAGCCCCGCGATAGACGAGGCTCGTCTGGCTCGAGCTGCTGCGGTTCTGCTGGCCGAAGCCCTGGGACGAATTGCGGTTGAGGTCGACACCCCAGAAATTGTCGGCAACCGTCGCGATGCTGGAATCGATGAAGCCGTTGGTGACGGGGTTCCGGAGGTTCTTTCGCCGCATGCGGCCTTCGCGCGGCTGCTCGCGATCGGCAGTGACCGTTTCGGGAAAGAGCTGGGTCTGGATGAAGCCGTCCACGTTGTTCACCGGCACGACGACCGTGCTCAGGTTGTCGACGAGATACTGGAAGAAACCGTTGTCCGACTTCGCGGCAACGAGCGTTTCGAAGAGCGAGGTGACGGCTTCCGGCGTCTGCCATTCGCGCGCGTGGATGCCGCCATTGACGAGTATCGCGGGTTCTGCGAAGCCCTCCGCCGTCGTCGCGTTGGAATCACCGATAACGTAAGCCCAGATGTCGCGGCCCGCGACCGTCTCACCGACTATTGCGCCGGTCACCTCGTCGTTCAGCGTGAGCAGGGCCTGGTGCTGCGCGTGCAGCGAGTCGTACGCACGAAAGCCCGCCACCGGCGTCATCGAAGCGACGGGCGAGGGCGGTGCGTAGCCGAGCGCGATGTCCGTGCCGAGATTGTCATTCTCGGTGTAGGTGAAGACGACATCGCCGCAGCCCGGTGCGAACGGATTCGTGATCTCGCCGTTCGCATCGATGACGCAGGCAGCTCCTGCCGGCAGCGCGGCGCCGCAGGCAAGGACGATGCCGATGGCGCGACTCAGCGAACGAGCCACTGCCGCAGCTCCTTCTGCAATTGGGCGGAGCCACGCCTGGTCTTCGCGAAGCGTTCGAGCTCGGCCTGTGCGGCCGGGCTCGCGTCGAGCCTGAGCGCAAGCACGTGCAGTCGGCGCGATTCCTCGGACCGCGCCGCGGTGAGACGCCGCCCGATTTCGGCGGCGACGGCCGGTTCATGCAGTGCCGCGAGCGCCGCGGCCGAAGACGGGCCGATGTCGCGCGCCGATACGGAATTAAACAGGAATCGCCGCGCGGCCGCGTCAATGCGCGCGAGCTGTCCGATCTCGAGCACGGCGGCGGAAGCTATCGCCTCGCGCCGGGAGGCGAGGGCAAGCGCGTCAAGCGCGGATTGCGGGTCCAGCGAGCGCGAGACGCTGGCGACGGCGGCCAGCGCGACCGGCTCGTCGGCGTTGTCGAAGACGAGGCCGAAGAGCGCGCGGTCGGCGAGACGCTCGGCGAGGATCAGCGCGAGCTCGTCGACAACGCAGCCGCGCGCGAGCGATTCGACGATGGCGGCGCGCTGGGCCGGCAGTTGCGCAACTGGGGCGGTGCGGAAGGCATCCGCGATTCCCGCACGGATCGGGTCCGCGCCCTGGACGGGGCTGCGCGCGGCGAAGCGGTCGACGCTGGCAGTGACACCAGCCGCGAGTTCCGTCCTTGCAACGCCGCGGGCCGCGATCCGGTCCCAGTTCCGGAGGACGAAGCGCGCTGTCGCGCCCGCGTCATATAAAGGTGTAGCGCGCTCGCCGTGATCGGGATCGACCCGCGTATAGACGGTTGGCCGTCTCGCGGCAAGCCGGCCAACCGATGCGCGCGCCTCGCGCGTCGGCGCCAGGCGCGCGAGCGCATGCAGGCCGCGGTCGAGCAACCATTCCTGGGCGACGTCGGTAAGCGCGCGATCGCGGGCGATGACTTCGAGCCGTGCGGCGAGCGCGGTCGCATCTTTGCCCGCCGCGAGTGCGGCGAGCTCTGTGTCCTCTGCCTTGACGGCGGAGACGGCGATCGCCTGGCGCGCGCTCGCCGGGTCGACGACGCGGACGGCAT
>DAIRVV010000299.1:0-2905 GCA_036802645.1 Steroidobacteraceae bacterium | reverse complement strand
CCGCGCCAGGGTGCCCTATTGGGCGGCGCGTATCGCATTGCTCAGAGCCCGCAATGCGCGCATCGCTGGCTTTGCGGTCGGCGCTGGGCCACTCGAACACGCGGAGAGCCGCGCGGCGGCGCGCGTGGCCTGCTCTGTCATGTCGAGCATCTCGGTGCGCGACCGCTATGCACGCGAGGCGCTCGCGCCCTGCACGTCGCAGCCTGTCGATGTCGTCCCGGATCCGGCCTTCCTGCTCGAGCCCGCCTCGCATCAGCAGGCGGCCGAGCATCTGCGGCGTCTTGGATTCCCGGAAGGGAAGCCGCTGATCGTCGCCGCGGTCCGCCGCTGGTACCACGAGCGTGGCGGCTTCTTGCCGGACGCCGCAAAGATCGGCCTTGGCATTGAACCCCGGCGGGACCATGCCCGCTTTGAGGAGTACCTGGGCGTAATCTCCGAGTCACTCGAAACCCTGGGGCGGCGACTCGACGCCGATATCCTGCTGCTGCCCAGTCACAACCACCGCCCCGAATCGGATGTTGCGGCCTGTGAAGCACTCCAGCTGCGGATGCCGGGCGCCACCGTGCGCCTTGCCCGCGTGACAGATCCTCAGCTCTACAAGGCCCTGCTGGGTCACGCGTCACTCGTCGTCTCAGGCCGGATGTACCCGCTGATTCTGGCGGCCGGCATGGGCGTGCCATTCGTCGGCCTTTCCTACCATGCAAAGTTTGATGGCCTGTATGAGCTGCTCGGACTGTCCGCGCGGTCGTTGCCACTGCACCTGTGCCCGGATGGCTGGGGTGCTACAACCCTGGTGGCGGCAGCCGAGACCGCACTCGAGTCCTGTGTTGACCTTCGGCGGCGGTCGGAAGCGCTTGCCGCAACGGTTCGGCGCGAGGCGCTTGCGGCTGTGTTCGGGGGAGCGAGACCCCGGTATGGCCGGGAGTCATCGATGCGCAGCGCAACCGTCAGGCGAACTGCTCAACCAGCCCGAGAATCTCTTCGGTCTTTTCCTTCATGAGCGACGCCTCGCCCCGCGACTCGACATTGAGCCGCAAGAGCGGCTCCGTGTTCGAGCTCCGGAGATTGAAGCGCCAGCGCGGATGCTCGATCGACAGGCCGTCGACCGTCTCGACCTTCACCGAGCCGGGCCGGTAACGCTGGTTCACGGCGGCGACTGCGCCCGGCACGTCACCGACCTTGCAGTTGATCTCGCCGCTCGAAGGAAATTGCCTGATGCGTTCGTCCACGAGTGTGGACAGCGGCTTGCCGGTCCGTGAAAGGTGCTGCGCCATCACGACCCAGGGAATCATCCCGCTGTCGCAATAGGCGAAGGCACGGAAGTAGTGGTGACCGCTCATCTCGCCGCCGTAGATTGCGTCCGCCTCGCGCATGCCCTGCTTCATGAACGCGTGGCCTGACCTGCACTGGACCGGCCGGCCGCCGTGCGCGCGGACGATCTGCTGCGTGTTCCAGACGACGCGTGGATCGTGGACGATCGGCGCGCCGCGATTCTGCTCGAGGAAGGTCGATGCCAGGAGACCCACTATGTAATACCCGTCGATGAAGCGGCCTTCCTCGTCGAAGAAGAAGCAGCGGTCGAAATCGCCGTCGAAGGCGATTCCGAGGTCGGCGCGCGCGAGCCGGACCTGGCGCGCCGTGACCTCGCGGTTTTCCTCGATCATCGGGTTCGGGACGCCATTCGGGAAATCGCCGTCCGCCTCGTGGTGCAGTTTCGTGAATCGGAACGGAAGCTGCTTTTCGAGAAGATCCAGCACGTTGCCGGCGCCGCCGTTGCCGGCGTTGCAGACGATGGACAGCGACTTCAGCTTGGCGGCGTCGACGTATGACAGGACGTGATCGCGCCAGGAAGGCAGGATGTCGAATGGCACGACCGTGCCTTTCTTCGATGTCTCGATGAACTCGCCGGCTTCGGCCAGCTTGCGAATATCCTGCAGACCCGTCTCGCCGCTGATCGGTCTCGCCTGCTCACGCACGAATTTGAGCCCGTTGTAGTCCGGCGGATTGTGGCTCGCCGTGACCATCACGCCACCGTCGAGGCCGAGCGACGAAGTCGCGAAGTACACGCACTCGGTGCCGCAGAGGCCGATATCGACGACGTCGACGCCGGAATCCCGGAGACCGCGCGTCAGCGCGTCGGCGAACTCCCTGCTCGAATGGCGGATGTCGCGGCCGACCGCGACCTTGCCGGGCTTGAGCCACTGCGCATAGGCGCGGCCGATCCGGTAAACGGCATCCGGATTCAGGTCATCCGGAATCCGTCCGCGAACGTCATAGGCCTTGAAGCTTTTTGAAAGATCCATGTGCCTCAGCGCTTCCGGTAGAAGTCGGCGACCGTGTCGACGACGTACTGCAATTGCCGTTCCTCGAGTTCCGGGTAGATCGGCAGGGCGAGCGTCTCGCCCGCGGCCTTCACCGATTCAGGGCAGTCCTCGGCCTTGTAGCCGAGGTAGGCAAAGCACTTCTGCATGTGCAATGGCACGGGGTAATAGATCTCCGTGCCGACTCCCTGCTCGCCAAGGTAGGCACGCAGGCGGTCACGATCCGGGACTCGTATCACATACTGGTTGTAGATGTGGCGGTAGCCCGGACGAGCGGTCGGTGTGACGACCTGGGCGGCTGTCCCGGCACTGGCAAAGGCCCGGTCATAATAGGCCGCGTTGCGTTGCCTGCCCCGATGCCAGTCCTCGAGGTGGGCGAACTTGACGAGCAGCACGGCGGCCTGGATCTCGTCGATCCGGAAATTCCCGCCGATCAGCGCGTGGTAATACTTGGGCTCGCCGCCGTGCACGCGCAACACGCGAAGCTTCGCGGCGAGCGCGTCGTCGTTCGTCACGCACATGCCGGCGTCGCCGAAGGCGCCGAGGTTCTTGGTCGGGAAGAACGACAGGCAGCCGATGTCGCC
>DAIRVV010000298.1:0-2909 GCA_036802645.1 Steroidobacteraceae bacterium | reverse complement strand
GGAACGCCAAAAATCGGGCCGCGGCCAAACTGTTTACCGTCGGCGGTAAAGCGCATCTGCCGCTGCGCGACCTCTGGAAAGCGCTTGTCCCAGCCATAGCGCTCCGCCCATGAATCGAGCGCGCGGAGCATGCCGGCCTTGATCAATGGACCGTCGAGAGACCATCCGAGGTTCCCGATGACGACATCCGGCGGGCTGTCCGACGCCAGTGCCAGTTTGAGCTGCGCGGGGTAGGAGCCGAAGTCGCGGATGGTGAAGTTGACCTTCACGTCGGGATGCGCCGCGGAAAACCGATCTGCGCGCTGCTGGACCAGTTGCAGGCGGGTGCCGCTTTCCGGCGTCCAGATCTCCAGGGTACGGCGGCCGCCATCGGCCGCTTCACGAATGTCGGAACCGCAACCGACCGCGATGCCCGCGAAGACCAGCGCCGCCGTCAAACCGCGCAGCGCGCAGAGACGCCCGGCACCCGGGGTCATGGCCACCGCTTGGTGCGCTTGTGCAGAATGGCGCGGAATCGATAGCGATCCGGATGGTACATGGACGATTCGAGGCTGATGGCCACCTCGTCGGCGCCGGTGGTCACGCAGTTCATGCGCAGGAGGCCCCGGCCCGTCGCGACGCCGAGCAAACTTGCCTCGGTCTCGGTCGCATCCACGACGTCGACGTAGGCATCCGCGACCGTGGGGACGATGCCTTGCGACTCGAGGGCGGCGTAGATCGAGCCGGTGAAATCAAAACCGTCCGGCCAGCGCATGCGGCTCATCGGCATGCGCAGGCGTTCGATCGCCGTGGGCCGGTCATCGAGAAGGCGCAGCCGTGAAAGATCCAGCATCGGCGCGCCGGGCGCGACGCGGAGCGCCTCGGACTCGTCGAATGTCGCGTCGCGGTATTGGAGCGACAGGATGCGCGAACTGGCGACCAGGCCCCGCATCCGGGCCATCTGCGTAAAGCCCATGAGCGTTGAAAGGCTGTCGCTAACCTGGCCGCTGCGCACCTGCCAGCCGCGGCGTTCGTCCGGCTCGAGGAGCCCGCGCTCAGCGAGCACCTGCAAGGCTCGCCGCACGGTCAGGCGCGTGAAACCCAAGGCGTCACCGAGAGAACGCTCCGACGGCAGGCGCTGCCCAGGCCGCAGGGCACCCGTTTCAATTTCCCGATTGAGCGCCGTGGCGCAGGTTTCATAGAGCGACGTCGCGTTGAGCCTCGCAATAGGCGAGCGCGTGCGACGGCGGTGTTTCGTCCGGGTCATGGTCGATCGATCGCGCTGGTTGCCTTTGGTTGTACTGCAGTGCAGCAATAACGCTGGCACCCGCCCGGCCAGATTACCGAGCGTTCTGCTGCGAGGCAACGCCGCGCTGTCGATGCCGAATGCAATTGGTTCGAGTTGGTTGCTACTGGTTGCAAGGGCCCCGGGGCTGGCCTATATTTTGGGTCGGCTCCATCGTCGTCGATCCACTACTTGACGGTAGTCGGAGGGGAATTGAACGACAGTTCGGGCTACACGCCCTCGCCGCGACCAACCTACGACGCGCCCGCGCTCGCCCGTCGCAGCGAAATCAAGCATCACGTCTGGGGCGACAAGCACTCCGGCCTCGTGGGCGACTGGCTCTACGCCTCGACCGAAAAGATTCACGTTATCGAGTTCGCACTGGCGCCCGGGCAGTGGTTCAGGCACTCGCCAGCGTTCCGGACCGTGTTTGCCGCGGACGAGCTGCTCCACGTGTTGCAGGGTGCGATGCTCGCCTGCAACCCGCAGACGGGCGAGGTCGTCGAGTGCCTTGCCGGAGAATCCCTGTTCTTCCGCAAGGACACCTGGCATCACGTCCGCGCGCAAGGCGCGGAGGCGCTTCGCGTTCTCGAATTCTTCGCGCCGCCTCCGTCGCAGGGAACGAGCGGCAGCTATGCGGCGAAACAGGAGTACCTGGAGAATCCGCTCTATCGACGCAACGAGCTGCTTGGCAATTGCATCGGCGCGGCCGCGTTGCCGACACTGCATCGAATCGGGTCGCGCGAGCGGTCGCTGCGGCTCGAAGGTGAGATCGCCGTCGGCCTGATCGTCAGCACCGAGCACCTGACCGTCGCCGAACTTCAGGTGCCGGCCGGGGCCGCTGGCGAGAGAATCGCCCACGGCGGCGACGCGATGCTCGTCGGCCTCACCGGCGAGCTGATGATCCGCACGCACTGGAAATCCCAGGCAGCATCCTTCGCGCTCGGCCCGCGCGATGCGGTCTTCATTCCACAAGGCGGGCAATACGAAGTCCTGTCGTTTTCCGGGCCTGCGACCGCCCTGCTCGGCGTCGCACCAAGGTATCTGCCATGAGACGCGTGGCACGCCGCGCAACGCGAACGCGCAATCGTCAGCGATGCGTGCTCGGCATCGATGTCGGCGGCACGAGCATTCGCGCCGGCCTCTTCGTTCCGCGATCGGGGACGATGCGGCATGTTCGCTCCATTCGTACGAATGCGTCGAGCGGCGGGCGCCAGGTGCTCGCACGCGCAACGGCCGTCGCGCGCGAGGTCGTCGAAGCCGGCGGCAGGTCCGGGTTATCGGTCCACAAGGTGGGCATCGGCGTGCCCGAGCTCGTGAGCCCTGGAGGCGAAATCGAGAGCCGCGCGGTCGTGCCGTGGCGCTCTCACCAGGTCCGCAAGGCATTTACTGCGTACGGCGACGTGACCATCGCCTCCGACGTGCGGGCGGCGGCTCTGGCCGAAGCGCGCCTCGGCGCGGCACGCGGCAATCCGACGTTCCTGTATGTCGGCGTCGGCACGGGAATCAGCTCGACGCTGTTCATCGACGGCCGGCCCTGGCTCGGTGCGCATGGGCACGCCATCGCATTTGCGAGCGGCCCAACCTGCCCCGCCGGGGCTCGTGACGGCAAGACGTTTTTCGCTCCGCTCGAATCCTGCGCGTC
>DAIRVV010000297.1:0-2950 GCA_036802645.1 Steroidobacteraceae bacterium | reverse complement strand
CGTAGTGACTGGAGTTCAGACGTGTGCTCCCGATCTCCGTGGTCCGCAAGGTGGCGGCCGGCGCGGCCGAAACCGTGCCGTTCGCGCAGGTAACGAATCTCGCGCGCTCGCTGCGTGACATGAAGGAGGCGGGGCTCTGGATCGCCGGAACCGCGGGCGATGGGGAGCAGGAGCTGTTCGCGGCCGACCTCAGCGGGCCGCTTGCGATCGTCATGGGGTCGGAGGGCAGGGGTCTCCGGCGCCTGACCCGGGATTGCTGCGACTTCAGCCTGCGCCTCCCGATGCAGGGGACGGTCGCCAGCCTCAACGTTTCGGTTGCGGCGGGCATTGCCCTGTATGAGGCCATCCGCCAGCGCCGCGGCAAAGTTGCAGAAAGCGAGCGGGTCCGGTAACTTACGCGCCCCTCGTCTCCGACCCGGGGACGATTTTCTCCTTGCCTCACCGCGATCGCGTCAGCGGGAGGCTTAAACCACAGGGAGTACAAGATGCGGCATTACGAGATCGTATTCCTGGTCCATCCCGACCAGAGTGAGCAGGTTCCCGCCATGGTCGAGCGGTATCGCGGCCTCATCGCCGCGGACGGTGGCAGCGTGCACCGGTTCGAAGACTGGGGGCGCCGCCAGCTCGCATTTCCCATCGCCAAGATGCACAAGGCGCACTACGTGCTGATGAACATCGAGTGCAGCGGCAAGGTGCTCGAGGAACTGACCGGGGCATTCCGCTTCAGTGACGCGGTGCTGCGGCACCTCGTCGTCAAGATGGACAGCGCCGTGACCGAACCGTCGCCGATGGCGAAGGAACCGGAAGAGCGCAGCGATCGTGACCGCGATCGTGACCGCGATTCGATGGGCGACGCCATGGGCATGGACTGAGCGGGAGACCACGATGTCACGTTTTTTCAGGCGCAAGAAGTTCTGCAAATTCACCGCCGACGGCACCGACCAGATCGATTACAAGGACCTGGCGACGCTCAAGGCCTACGTCACGGAAACCGGCAAGATCGTCCCGAGCCGCATCACGGGCACGCGCTCGTTCTACCAGCGCCAGCTCGCGGTCGCGATCAAGCGGGCCCGGTACCTCGCGCTCCTGCCGTACACCGACCAGCACTGAGTGCGCGGGGCGAAAGCCCGTGGCTCGATCCTATGACCGCTCTGCTTCAATGGACGACCGCGAATCCGTTCCGGGCCTTCCTGGCTGCCGGGCTTTCGTCGTTCGTCGCAATGCTTGCGCTGCCGATGCTGGCGTGGCTGCCGGCCGGCCTGATCGTGACTGGCCTCCTCGCGAGCGGCCAGGCCGTTGCGGCCGCAGCCACAGCCGGTGCCACGCTCGTTCTCGTGTGGGCATTCGAGGCGGTCCTGGGCCTCGGCCCTGCGATCGTCATCGCAATGGTCGTGCTGCTGCCGTCGGTGCTGGCGGCGGTTGCGCTGGAAAAAAGCCGGAGTCTCGTCTTCGTATTCCAGGCCCTCACGGTCGCTTCCTGCCTGCTCGTGCTCGCCATCCACGGTCTGCTCGGTGATCCCGTCGCTGTGTTGATGCCATTCATCGCCAAGCTGGAGCCGATGCTTCGCCGCACGGCCGAGACGCTCTTGCAGTTCGGGATCAAGAGTTCGCCCGAGGAGATCGGTGCGGCGACGGCCCGCGCCGCCTGGGCGACCCTCGGCTGGATGGTTTTGCTGCAGTCCCTCGTGGCGCAGTGCGCCGGCCTCTGGGCGTACGGCCGCCTGACACAGCCGGGGCTTCTCGGGCGCGAGTTCCGCGGCCTCAGGCTCGGCAGCTTCATCGCCTGGCTGCTGGTCGCAGCGTTTGCCGCGAGCCTCATCGCGCATCGGTATTTCGCCCCGGGCTGGCAGCCGGTCGACGACGTGCTGTTCGTGCTCGCGGCCGCTTTCCTGGTGCAGGCGCTCGCCGTCGTGCACGGACTGCGTGAATTGCAGGTCATCGGACTGATTCCGCTGATCCTCGCTTACGTGGCAGTCGTTCTGGTGCCGATGGCCCTCGTGGGCATCGGTTTCGCGGATACTTGGGTCCGCTTTCGCGAGCGCTTTGCGCCGCGGCAAGGAGTGTAGGTCGATGGAAGTCATCCTGTTACAGAAGATCGCGAATCTCGGCGAAATCGGCGACCGCGTGAAGGTCAAGCCGGGTTTCGGCCGCAATTTCCTGCTGCCGGGCGGCAAGGCGACGCTTGCGACGCCGGAGAACATCGCCAGGTTCGAGAGCCGCCGCGCGGAGCTGGAAGCCAAGGCATCGACCGAGCTCGCCTCGGCGAAGTCGCGGGCGGCGGCGCTCGAGGGATTCGCGCTCAGCATCTCGGCGAAGGCCGGCAGCGAGGGCAAGCTGTTCGGGTCGATTGGCACGTCGGACATTGCGGAGGCCTGCCTCAAGGCCGGCCACGCCATCGAGCGCGCCGAAGTGCGCCTGCCGGGCGGGCCGATCCGCACGGTCGGCGAGCACGTGATTTCGCTGCACCTCCACAGCGACGTCGATGTCCCGGTGCAGCTCACGGTGACCCCCGAGGAGTAAGCTCGGGCCAATGGTCGCGATTCTCAGGCAGGACGAAGTCCGCACTCCTCCGCACTCGGTGGAGGCGGAGCAGGCCGTGCTCGGCGGGCTGATGCTCGACTCGAATGCCTGGGACGCCGTCGCTGACATCATTTCCGCCGGCGACTTCTATCGCCGCGATCACCGGCTCATCTTCGAGGCGATCGTGGACGTCGCCGAGATCCGCGGTTCCTGCGATGCCGTCACGATCTCCGAGTACCTCGAGCGCAAGGGCCGGCTCGAGGAAATCGGCGGTCTCGCCTACCTCGGCACGATCGCGCGCGACACGCCGTCGGCCGCGAATGTGCGCGCCTACGCCGAGATCATCCGGGAGCGGTCGATCCTGCGCCAGCTCGTCACCGCGGGCGGCGAAATCGCCGCCGCGGCGACCGACGGCCGTGGCCGGCAGGCG
>DAIRVV010000296.1:0-2953 GCA_036802645.1 Steroidobacteraceae bacterium | reverse complement strand
GGCAGCTCGACCTGCGTCTCCCATGGCGCCATCGGCGTCTTCGGCCGCTGCGACCGGAACTGCGAGCAGCGCCGCCGGCAGGAAGCAAAAAAGAGCCGAAAAACGGAACATCGAGGCACTCATCGGGTCGATGGAATGGTAGCACGGGCACCGCAGGCGACAGCCTGCCGATCACTATAATGAGTCGAATGCTTCCGACTCCTTTTTCCCGCCTGGAGTTCACGGCGGCGGTTTTCATTCTCGCATTGCCGGCGCCCGTGCACGCACTCGAGGAAGTGATCGTCACCGCGACCCGGAGCCCGATCGCGCTCGCGAGCTATCCGGGCAGCGCAACGCGGATTTCCGCGGACGCCGTCACGCTCGTCGGCGCGACGCATTCCGTAGAGCTCCTCAATCGCGCGGCCGGCGCGATGATCCAGCGTGGCAGCGGCCAGGAGTCATTGACCGCGCTGCGCTCGCCCGTGTTGACCGGCGCGGGCGGCTGCGGCGCCGTCCTCGTCCTCGAGGACGGCATCCCGATCCGCCCCGTCGGAAGCTGCAACGTCAACGAGCTGTTCGAAGTCAATCTCGAGCAGGCCGCCGCCGTCGAAGTCCTGCGCGGACCCGGCAGCGTTCTCTACGGCTCGAGCGCCGTGCACGGAATCATCAATGTGATTCCGCCGATGCCGGACGAGATCCCGGCGCTTGGCGCCACGCTCGAGGGCGGCAGCGACAACTACCGCAGGCTGGGGCTCGCGGCGTCCAGCGACACGGATGCAGGCGGAGTCGGTCTCGTCATGCACGGAACGGATGACGGTGGCTGGCGCGACGCGTCGGGATTCGAGGAGCAGAAGTTGAATGCGGTCTGGGCGCGTCCGCTTGGCAATGGCGCGCTGACGATGCGGTTGTCAGGCTCGAATCTCGACCAGGAGACGGCCGGCTTCATCGTCGGGCTGGATTCCTACGAGGACCCGGAGCTGGCGCAGTCGAATCCGGATCCCGAGGCCTACCGCGATGCGACCAGCCTCCGGTTCGCTGCGCAGTACCGCGGCGAGCCGGGCCACGAGCTGCGCGTCTTCCTGCGCAGTTCCCGGATGGATTTCCTCCAGCACTTCCTGCTCGGCCAGCCGATTGAAAAAAACGGACAGGACAGCGGCGGCTTCATGTGGACGATGGCCGGCCGATCGTTCGCCGGCGGCGAACTGATCGCCGGCCTCGATGCCGAGCTTGCCGGGAGCAGTCTCCAGCAATCTCAGCAGGGCCCGACGACGGATGGCCCGCCAGCCGCGAACGCAATACGGCCTGCCGGCAAGCACTATGACTACGACGTGGATTCGCAGGTGATCGCGGGTTACGCCGAGTGGCATCGCCCGCTCGCGCCGCGCTGGGCATTCCAGGCGGGCCTGCGTCTCGAGCATGCGCGCTACGACTACGACAATCGCATGATCGACGGCAATACGGATGAGAACGGCGTGCCCTGCCCCGGCGGCTGTCTCTACTCGCGGCCGGCGGACCGCTCCGATGATTTCACGAACCTCGCGCCGCGGCTCGGTCTCGTATTCAGCGTCAGCGACTCTGTGACGGCTTATCTTTCGCTTGCGCGCGGGTTCCGCGCGCCCGAGGCGACCGAGCTCTACCGGCTTCAGCGTCAGCAGTCGGTCGCCGACCTCGACCCGGAAGAAGCCGATGCCGCGGAACTCGGGTTCCGTTGGCGTGCACAGAACGCCTCGCTCGACCTTGCGCTATTTCACATGGACAAGGACGACGTGATCCTCCGCGACTCGGCAGGCTTCAACCTGAGCGGCGGCCGCACCCGCCACGTCGGACTCGAGTACGACGCCGGCTGGGACATCGCCGGCGACTGGTCGCTGTCCGCGGCGGGAACCATTGCGCGCCACGAGTACCGGTTCACGGCCGATGTCGAGCAGGGCGAGGTGATCGCCTCGGGCAACGATATCGACACGGCGCCGCGCGACATCCACACGCTGCGGCTCAGCTATGACGCCGCATGGCTGACGGCGGAAGTCGAGTGGCTCCATGTCGGGGAGTACTGGGCGAATGCCGCGAACACGGCGCGCTATGGCGGCCACGATCTCGGAAACCTCCGGCTCTCCGCGTCGCCTGCCAGAGACTGGATGCTGGCGATTCGCATCATGAACCTGTTCGATGTGGCCTATGCGGACCGCGCGGACTTCGCCTTTGGCGACTACCGCTATTTTCCGGGCCGTGGGCGCGCATACTTCCTCGAAATCGGCTGGCGAAAGGACTGACCCATGCAATTCGGTGCCATGACGGTCACGGCGTTTGTGGGTGCGGCACTGGCGCTGCAGGTCGGCATGGCGGCGACGATGCGAGGTCACGTGGGCTCGCCGATGGCGGCGGCGCTCGTCAACTTCGCCGTCGGGACGATATTCCTGTTTGTCGCGGTCGCGCTCGGCCGCGGCTCGCTCGCAGGACTCGGGCAGGCCGTGTCGGCGCCCTGGTGGGCCTGGGGCGCGGGCATCCTGGGTGGTTTCTACATCACCGCCTCGGCGGCTTTCGGGCCGTCGCTCGGCGGCGCGACCTTCCTCGCCCTGATCGTCGCCGGCCAGATGACCGCGGCGCTCGTGCTCGATCATTACGGATGGCTCGGCTTTCCCGTGCGCCCGCTTGACGGGTGGCGCATCGCTGGCGTTGTCCTCGTCGTCGGCGGCATGTTCCTCCTCGCCAAAGGCCGCTAAAGGGGACAGACACTTTTAGAGGGGACGCGCCCCTTTAGGTCGTCGACTCGGATGCGGTGCCGAACGTTGCACTTAAGGGCGCGTCCCAATTAAAAGTGTCTGTCCCCTTTAGCGGCCGCGGGGTTGCTGCTGGGTGATGCAGTGGATGTTGCCGCCGCCGAGGAGGATCTCGCGCGACGGTACGCCGATGACCTTGCGGCGCGGGAACAGGCGCGCGAGCGCGGCCTTCGCGGCGCGGTCGCTTGCGGGATCGA
>DAIRVV010000295.1:0-2962 GCA_036802645.1 Steroidobacteraceae bacterium | reverse complement strand
GTCGGCCGCGGCGCATTCCAGCCGCCGCCCGCCGTCGATTCGGCGGTCGTGCGGCTGGTTCCGCATGCGGGAGATCCGTTCCCGCTGCCGGATCCAGAGCGCTTCGCGCGCGTCGTCGCGGCGGCGTTCTCGATGCGCCGGAAGACACTCAGAAACTCGCTGCGCGGCGTCGTGGACGCGGCGATGTTCGCCGCGGCGGGCATTGATCCCGAGCGGCGCCCGGAGACGCTTGCCCCCGCCGAGTTCGCGAGTCTGGCGGCGCTATAATGGCCGCGCGATGAGCATTTACCGCAGGATTCTCCTGGTCGTCGACCTTGGCGACCAGTGCGAGGTGATCGGCGCGCGCGCGCGCGACCTCGCGGCGATGACGGGCGCCGAATTGTCGGTGCTGCACGTCGTCGAGTACGTGCCGGTCGAGCCGATGGGCGAGACACTCCTTCCGGCCGTGCAGATCGAGGAGGAACTCGTCAACCGCGCGACCCAGCGGCTCGCGGAATTCGCGGACAAGCTCGGTATCGGATCGGCGCGGCGCGACGTCACTGCCGGCAACATCAAGGCGGAGATCGTTCGCGCGGCCCAGGAGCAGAAGGCGGACCTGATCGTGCTCGGGTGCCGGGAGAGGCGCGGCCCCTCGATCCTCGTCAATTTCACCGAAGACACGGTGCTGCATGCTGCGCCTTGCGACGTGCTGGGCGTCCGGCTGCGATAGCCCCGCCATGGACGAGCCGAGCGACCATTCGATCACGGTCAATGTGGATACCCGTTATCTCGAGGACCAGTCGGATCCCGATGAGCACCGCTACGTGTTCGCCTACACCATCACGATCCGCAATCGCGGCACGATTCCGGCAAAGCTCCTCACGCGCCACTGGGTCATCACCGACGCCAATGGCAAGGTGCAGGAAGTCCGCGGAGAAGGCGTCGTCGGCGAACAGCCGCACCTGATGCCGGGCCAGGGCTTCAGGTACACGAGCGGCGCCGTGCTGGAAACGCCGGTCGGCTCGATGCAGGGTTCCTACCAGATGCTTGCGGACAGCGGCGTGCGTTTCGACGCCCCGATCCCGGCGTTCACGCTCGCGATCCCGGGCACGATTCACTAGGTCGCACTTGGCTCACTACGCGATAGGCGACCTGCAGGGCTGCCACGCGGAATTCGTCGGCCTGCTCGAACGCCTGAAGTTCGACGCGGGCCGCGACCGCCTGTGGCTCACCGGCGACATCGTCAACCGCGGCCCTGCCTCTCTTGCGGCTCTCCGCGAAGTGAAGTCGCTCGGCAAATCCGTCACGGTCGTCCTGGGCAACCACGACCTGCACCTGCTCGCCATGGCATTTGCGCCGAAAACCGTGAAGCGGCGCGAGCCGGAGCTCGAGCGCGTGCTCGACGCCCCGGACAGCGGCGAGCTGCTGTCCTGGCTGGCGGAGCGGCCGCTGCTGCATCGCGACGCGGCGCTCGGCTGGACACTGATTCATGCCGGCTTGCCGCCGCAGTGGACGCAGGCCGATGCGGAACGATGCGCGCGCGATGTCGAGCGTGCGCTGCGCGCGGATGCGGCGGGTTTCCTGGGCGAGATGTACGGGGACCAGCCCGATCGCTGGTCTCCTGACCTCGCGGGCATCGACCGGCTGCGATTTTCCGTCAATTGCCTGACGCGCCTGCGCTTCGTCGACCGCAAGGGCCGGCTCGTGCTTTCGCACAAGGGAACGATCGCGGATGCGCCACGCGGAGCGATTCCCTGGTTCCGTCATCCGGAGCGCGCGACCCGCGGCGACTCGTTCGTATTCGGGCACTGGTCGGCGCTCGGCTATCTCGCCGAGCCGGGTCTTCGTTGCCTCGACACGGGCTGTGTCTGGGGTGGCGCATTGACTGCGCTGCGCCTGGATCGAGAGGAGGAACCCGTCAGCCTGCCCTGCCGCGCCCGAAAGCGCATCAAGGACTGAGCGCTAGTTCAGGGCCTGGGCGGCGTCGACCGACTGGATTCCGGTCAGCACTTCGAACTTGAGGCCGATGCGGTTGCCGACGAGCTGGTGCGGAATGCAGTTGATGTCGCCTTCCATCGAGCGAGTCTGGAATTTCGGCAATATGCGGTCGCGGAACAGCTCGACGAGCTCGCAATCGCCCATTTCGAGCCCCTTCGGGGAATTGCGCTTGATCTCGATCGGCTTCCACATGCCGAGCACGGGTGCACCCGGATCCTTGTCGCCTTGTTCCGGAATCGTCGGCGCGTAGAACGTGATCTTAAGCCGCGGGAAATCGGCCACGCGCTGGTAGCCGTATTCGCATCCGCGCTCGAGGATCTTGATGTCTTCGCGCGCGCCCAGGTGCTTCAGGAGGAGCTTGACCTTGCTCCTCAAGCCGCTGCAGGTGTAGCGCGTCGTGAATCCCATGTAGAGGAAGTCTACTTCGTGCATGGTCCACGCCGCCGCTTCCTCGGTCGGCAGGCTGTCGTCCGCGACGGCGGGCATCGCTGCAAGCAGCGCGGACATCAGGAATGCGGCGCGAAACGCCATCAAGCGACACCTCTTCCGGTTCAGTACTTCAGACCCGGGGCGGCCTGCCCGGTTCCGTCGGGCGACTATAATTACACGTTCACTGCCAAGAGCGTCACGATGAACGTCATGCGATTCGAGGCCGGCGGCAGGCGGTTCCAGGTCGACTTTTCGAAGCCACGCTCGATCGCGATTCCGCTTGATTTCGCGGGTCCGCAGCCGTCCTGTTTCGGCGCGCCGAAGGCGCAGGCACAGCCGCTTCGCGTCGACGGCTTTGTAGGCGACACCCGCGAGGGTGGCAGCTGCAACTGCGAAATCCTGACGCTGGCACCACATTGCAATGGCACGCATACCGAATGCATCGGGCATGTCACGGACCAGCGAGTCGCCATCAGCGAGCGACTTCCGGGCAGCCCGCAACTGGCCTTGCTGGTCACCGTCCTGCCGGTCGCCGCCTCCGATACGACAGAAGACA
>DAIRVV010000294.1:0-2979 GCA_036802645.1 Steroidobacteraceae bacterium | reverse complement strand
GCGGACGTGCTCGAGGCGCTGGGCCTCGTGCTGCCGGCCGACGAGCATGCGGCCGCCGCCTGCCTCGAACGCCACGGATTCACATTCCTGTTCGCGCCGCACTTTCACCCCGCGATGAAAGCGATCGCGCCCGTGCGCGCGGCGCTCGGCGTTCGCACCGTCTTCAACCTGCTGGGCCCGCTCGTGAATCCGACGCAGGCGCCGTACGCACTGATCGGCGCCTGGAGCCTCGACGTCGCACAATTGATGGCGGAGACGCTGGCCGGTATGCCGATCTCGCGCACTTTCGTCGTGCATGGCGACTCCGGCTGGGATGAGCCGACGCCTGCGGCGCCATTCACCTTGTACGACGTGCGGCCGGGCGCGATCGAAGTCACGCGCCGGTCGGCGGATGACTTCGGGCTTCCAATGTGCAGGCAGGAAGAGTTGCTCGGCGGCGAGGCGGCCGGCAACGCACGACGGCTGGCGGCCGTGCTGCGCGGACATGAGCATGGCGGTCATCGCGACGCGCTCGTCATGGGCGCGGCGCTCGTCGCCGAGGTGACCGGAACGGTCCAGGATGCAGTGAGCGGCGTGGCACTTGCGCAGGCCGCGATCGACGACGGCCGCGCCGCCTGCCTGCTGGACGCGCTGGTCGGCATTGAGGCGCAGCAGGCCGTATGAGCGGATTCCTCGCGCAGATGACGCAGGCGAGCCGGGCGCGCGCCCGGGAGGCGATGGCACGGGAACCGCTCGTGGCTTTGCGGGCGAGGGCGGCAGACGTCGCGCCGGCGCCGCCGCTGCGACTCGATCGACCGTTCGAGTTGTTTGCCGAGTACAAGCGGCGCTCGCCCGTCATGGGGCAGCTCGCCAAACGCCAGGAGCCGCTTGCAACGCGAGTCGTAGCGTACGCGAGGGGCGGTGCCGCCGCGGTATCGGTGCTGACCGAGCCCGAGCGCTTCGATGGCAGCCTCGCGGATCTCTCGGAGGCAGCCACCGTTCTCGCACCGCTTGGCGTGTCGGTGCTGCGCAAGGACTTCCTCGTCGATCCGTACCAGCTTTACGAAGCCCGCGCGGCAGGAGCCGGCGGCGTGCTGTTGATCGCGCGCATGTTATCGGGCGAAAGCTTGCGCGAGATGCTGGACTGCGCGCGGGAACTGAAGTTGTTCACCTTGCTCGAAACTTTCGACGCCGTGGATATCGCGAGCGGCACAGCTGCAATCCAGCGGGGGCGGGCGGTGGATCGCACTGCGCGCGTGCTCCTTGGCGTCAACTGCCGCGACCTCGGCACACTCGAGGTGCTGCCGTTCCGATTTCGCGAGCTGGCGCCGCTCTTGCCGCCGGACATCCCGTGTGTCGCCGAAAGCGGAATCGCGACTGCCGATCAATGCGCCGATGTCGCCCGCGCGGGTTATGGAGCGGCGCTCGTCGGCGGTTCCCTGATGAGCGCGGCGGATCCGATCGCGGCAATCCGGGCAATGCTTGCGGTCGGCCGTGCGTCAGCGAGGTTCGCCGCATGAGCTTGCTTGTAAAGATCTGCGGCGTGACGACAGAGGAGGCGATTGAGGCTGCAGTCGCAGCCGGCGCCGATGCCGTCGGATTTGTTTTCCACGAGGCGTCGCCGAGAAACCTGAGCCCCGGGCGTGCGGCGGTGCTATCTGCGCTGTTGCCGCGCGGGGTCGCGAGCGTCGCGGTCACATTGCATCCGCGGCAGGAACTCGTCGAACAGGTATTGGGCGCGTTCATGCCGGATGTCTGGCAAACCGATGCCGCAGATCTGGATACGTTCGAGCTTCCCGCCAGCATCGGGCGCTGGCCGGTCTATCGGCACGCGGCTCCAGGAAATCCGCTTCCCGGCCGATTGCTGTTCGACTCATCGCTCAGTGGATCCGGCTTGCGCGCCGACTGGCGCTGTGCGGCTGAAATGGCGCGACGGAGCGAGCTCGTGCTCGCGGGCGGTCTCGACGCGACGAATGTGGCCGAGGCAATCGCCTCGGTCAGGCCATTCGGCGTCGACGCGTCGAGCGGCGTCGAACGCGCGCCGGGCGTGAAAGACCCCGGCCTGATTCGTAGTTTCGTCCGGGCGGCGCGGCGCCGCGGCCAGGAGGCACGCGCATGAACGCCGTCGTCGAGAGCGACGACATCCAGAAACTCCTGGACGCGGAGATCGCCAGCCGTTTCCCGGACAATCGCGGGCGTTTCGGTCCGTTCGGCGGCCGCTACGTCCCTGAGACGCTCGTCCCGGCGCTCGACCGCCTGGAGGAGGGCGTTGCGCGATTCCTGCATGCCGAGGACTTTCAGCGTGAGCTTGCAAGTGAGCTGAAGGATTGGGCGGGCCGTCCGACGCCGCTGACCCATGCGAACGCGTTGAGCAAGGACTGGGGCGCCGAGATCTGGCTCAAGCGCGAAGACCTTGCGCACACCGGCGCTCACAAGATCAACAATGCGCTCGGCCAGGCACTGCTGGCGAAGCGCCTCGGTGCGAAAAGGATCATCGCGGAAACTGGCGCGGGACAGCATGGCGTCGCGACGGCAGCCGCATGCGCGCGACTCGGCCTGCCTTGTGTCGTCTACATGGGCGCCGTCGATATCGAACGCCAGGCGCCGAACGTCGGCCGCATGAAACTACTCGGCGCACAAGTCGTTTCCGTGACGGGCGGCGACCGTACGCTCCGCGCCGCGATCGACGAGGCGCTGCGTGACTGGGTTTCTGATCCGACCGCCACCTACTATCTGCTCGGCTCGGCCGTCGGACCGCATCCGTACCCGTATCTTGTGCGCGAGTTGCAGCGCGTGATCGGGCTTGAGGCCCGCGCGCAATTCATGTCCGCAACCGGCTCGCTGCCGGACATTGCTGTCGCCTGTGTCGGCGGCGGCTCCAATGCGATCGGCTTGTTTCATCCATTCCTGCGCGATGCGAGTGTGCAGCTCGTCGGCGTCGAAGCGGGTGGCCGCGGCAACAGGCCAGGCGACAATGCGGCAACGCTCGCGTTCGGCCGG
>DAIRVV010000293.1:0-2979 GCA_036802645.1 Steroidobacteraceae bacterium | reverse complement strand
ACGACCTCGGCCTCCCGTCGGAATGGGTTCGTCGCCGGCGCGGGAGGTCTCGCGGCGATCACCGCCGTCTGCGCCGGCGCCGGCGCCCACCTCGCATCCGGCGGCCGGCTCTTCATCGAGCATGGCTCGGCACAGGGCGAAGCCGTGCGTAGCCTCGTCGCGGCGGCCGGTTTCGGCGGTGTCGCGACCCACCGCGACCTCGCCGCGCACGAGCGTGTGACCGCGGGCGCGCTGTCGCGCGAGGCATTAGAATCGGCGCCATGACAGGAGGCAACGCAATGGTCAAGTTCGAAACGACTCACGGCGAGTTCACGGTGGAGCTCGACGAGAAGTCGGCGCCGATCTCATGCAGGAATTTCCTCCGCTACGTCGATGAAGCGTTCTTCGACGGCACGATCTTTCACCGCGTGATTCCGGGATTCATGATCCAGGGCGGCGGATTCACGGCCGACATGCAGATGAAGACCGGGCACGATCCGATCCGCAACGAGGCGGACAACGGGCTCAAGAACCTGCGTGGCTCGCTCGCGATGGCGCGCACCAACGACCTGCACAGCGCGACTTCGCAGTTCTTCGTCAACCTCGTCGACAACGACTTCCTCAACCACCGCAGCGGCAACTTCGGCTATGCCGTCTTCGGCCGCGTCGTCGGCGGCATCGACGTGATCGACAAGATCGCAAAGCTGAAGACCGGACGCCGCGGTGGTCACGACGACGTGCCCGCCGAGACGGTCGTCGTCAACTCGGCACGGCGCGCGAGCGCGGCCTGACACGCGACTGCCGATGAAACGGCGCTCCCTGCCGGCGCGGCTTGCCCGGTGGGTGACGAATACCATCCTCGCCGCGGCGATCGCGAGCATCCTCGCGGTCGCCGCTTTCCGCTGGCTGCCGGTACCGATGACCGCCTTCATGATCGAGGAGCGCCTCGCGGCGCAGGAGCAGGGCTTGCCGCTCCTGCAGCAGCATGTCTGGGTGCCGTGGACGCAGATCTCGCGCCACGCAGCGGTCGCCGCAATTGCCGCGGAGGACCAGAACTTTCTCGCGCACGGCGGATTCGATTTCGGAGCGATCGAGAAGGCGGTGACGGACGCCCAGAACGGCCGCCGCCTGCGCGGCGCGAGCACGATCAGTCAGCAGGTCGCCAAGAACCTGTTCCTCTGGTCAGGGCAGAGCTGGCTCCGGAAGGGACTCGAAGTCTGGTTCACGGTCTGGATCGAATTCCTGTGGCCGAAGGAGCGGATACTCGAGGTCTACCTCAACAGCGCCCAGTTCGGCCGCGGTATCTGGGGCGTGCAGTCGGCGAGCCGCGTCTATTTCAAGAAGGATGCCTCACGACTCGGCATGCACGATGCCGCGCTCCTCGCTTCGGTGTTGCCGAGCCCGACACGGTTTCGCATCGTGGAACCGACCGCCTACGTCCGCGGGCGCCAGGCCTGGATCGTCGCCCAGATGCAGCGCCTGTACCGCACCGGCGTCGTCGCCGATCTGAAATAACTAAGCGAGCGCGTCCACGAGCTGCGAACGGATCGGCAGGTTGCGGATCCGGACGCCGGTCGCGGCGAAGATCGCGTTTGCAAGCGCCGGCGCCGCGGTCGGGATCCCCATTTCCCCGCAACCCGAGGGGCTTTCAGCGGAGTCGATGATGTGGACATCCACGTCCTTCGGCATCTGCCCCGACATTGCGAGCGGATAGCCGTCGAAGTTCGACTGCTCGACCCGGCCGTCCCTGATCGTGATCTCGAGGTTGAGCGCCGTCGAAAGCCCGTCGATCGTGCCGCCCTGCATCTGCGCGTTGATGCCGAGCGGATTGACCGGCCGCCCGACATCCACGGCAGAGACGACCCGCTCGAAGGCAAGCGCGCCCTCCGGCGATACGGTGACCTCGATGGCATGGGCGGCATAGCCGCCGAATGTGAAGTGCGCCGCGAGGCCGATACCGCGGCCGCGCGGCAGCTTCCGTCCCCAGCCGATTTCGCGGGCGACACGCTCGAGCACCGCGCGAAGCCGCGCCGTGCTGAATTTCGGGCCGCCGTGCTGCGCATAATCGAACACGCGATCCGGCCCGTACATCGCGAGCCGCAATGCGAGCGCATCCTGTTTCGTCGCGTGCGCAATCTCGTCCACGAAGCTCTGCACGGCAAAGGCGTTGGCCGTGTGCGCCGGCGCACGCCAGGAGCCGCGCGGAATGCCGCTCTTGACCGCATGCCACTCGAGCCGGTAGTTCGGCACCAGGTAAGCCGGGAAATCATCCGGGTAGAGTTCGGGCCCCCACATCTCGTCCGGCTTCACCCCGGCGCGCCGGTAGTACTTCGACGCGCTTGCGAGCCGGTGCGTCCAGCCGGTGACACGATTGCCTGCATCGAGCGTCGCGACCAGTTCGTGGTGACCGAATGGCCGGTAGAAGTCGTGCTGAAGATCGTCCGTGCGGGTCCAGACGAGCTTGATCGGCCAGCCGGTCGCCTTCGAAACGTGCGCGGCCTCCGCCACGAAGTCGTTCGTGAGCCTGCGCCCGAAGCCGCCGCCTGCGCGCGTCATCTCGACGCTGATCGCGTGACGCGGAATTCCCGTGACTGTGTGGACGGCGCGTTGTGCTCCGCCCGGCTGTTGCAAGGCTGCGACGACGCGCGCGCGCTCCGGCATCACGTGCACGAATGCACATGGAGCCTCGAGCGTCGCGTGGCTCACATAGGGCTGGCGGTAGCGGGCCTTGACGATGCGCGCCGCATCGAGCCGCGCCGCGTCGAAATTCCCGTCATTGCGGACCACGAGACCGGTCTTCTCGAGCAGCTCCGTGCACTGCCGGTCGAGCCCGGCACTCGACTCGCCGGCAAAGGGCCCGCGTGTCCATTCGACCTTGAGCGCCTCGCGGCCCTTGAGCGCGGACCAGGTGTCGTCGGCGACGACGGCGACACCCGTCGCGAGGTTCGTCGCGATCGGTTCGCCGGGTTTCGGCCCGGGAACGACGACGACCGCGCGGAC
>DAIRVV010000292.1:0-2983 GCA_036802645.1 Steroidobacteraceae bacterium | reverse complement strand
CCCGAAGGACCAAAGGAAAAAGTGTCTGTCCCCTTTAGAAGCGACCCGGCACCATCAGGAACGCGGTTCGGTTGGGCCTTCGAGCCTGATGTAGGGCCGCAGCTTTTCCAGCTGCGGCGGCCCGATCCCGGGAATCCGATCGAGTTCTTCGAGAGAGTCATACGGCCGGTTCGCAGCGATCTGCATCGCCTGGATCGGGCTGATATCCGGCAAGGTGTTGATCTCCTCCGTCGTCGCCGTGTTGATATTTACGACGAGCGATCCTTCCCTGGGCAACGCCTCGAATCTCTCCTTGTGATACCGGTAGAGGCCGATCGCGGAAACTCCGAGGACGATGACCACGACCGCCACCCGCAACTCGCGGCCGAATGGGAATCTGCCGGGATCCTCGGGACTCGCCATCGTGCCCCTCAGTCGCCGATGGACTGCCGGTACACGTCGAGGTAGTGATTCATGTAGCTCGCAAAGCCCGCGCGCGTGACCGGCTCCGCAGGCTTGAAGCGCGCCTTGATCGCCGGCACGAGGTCGAATGGCCCCTGCTCAAGCGTGAAGTACGCGTTCATAACCGGCAGGTCGAGCGCGAGCTGCACGTAGCCGCGAAGGTCGGCCGGTACCGAGGCGGCATCCTCCAGCGGGATTCGCGCGCCGTTGTATGCCACGGTCAATTCGCCGCTGAAGGCGCGCGCCGTGTCCTGGAGCCCGAGGCTCTGCACCAGCGAATAGGCGAGGTCCGCGCGATTGACGCTGCTCCCGGGCGCGAATTTGCCGTTGATCGGGCGGATTACGCCATCGAAGCGCTGCGCGCGGTCCTTCAAGGCCGCGCCGCGCACGGTCACGGCTTCGGCGAAGGGCACGGTCGCGCCGCTCGTGTCGGCGAAGGTCTTGACGCCATTCAAGGGCAGGAACTGGCGGACGCCGGCGCCGGCCAGCAGGTAATCGGCGAGCTGCGCGCGTGTCAGCGGGTTGTCTGGACGGAACATGCCATTCGAGAACCCGTCCACCAGGCGTTCGCGCACGGCAAACTGGATCATGCCCGCGGCTGGATGGACCGCGATGTCGGCGAGTCCGTCGTAGCTGTCCACTTTCCAGGTCTTGAGCTTCACGTTGATCGTCGCGGGCACCGCTGTGCCATTCCCGATGCGAAGCGGATCGAGCGATACCCCTGAAACACTGCCTATTCCTCTTACCGTCAGCGTCCACACGCCGGGCTTGGCGGGCGCGGACGTCGCGATCGACGGGCCGAGCAGCGGCAGCGAGATCGCGGAGCCGTACTGGGTGCCGTTCGGGTCTATCAGCACGACCGCCACCGTGTTGTCGCTGACGAATGCGCTCGCCGCGACGCGAACCTCGTCGGGCGACACGTTGAACTGCACCGAGCCGCTCGGGCCCACGGGCATGAAGGCGATCGGATGGGTCTCGTCGCGCAGCACGCTGATGTTCGGCGTGCTGTTGAAGTTGCGATAGATATTGACCGTGCTGCCATAGTCGGTGCGAAGCCCCCTGGCCATCGCGACCGCGGCATGCGCGTTCGCATAGCCGGCGCCGGTCTCCCAGGCCTCGTCGCCCGGAAGGTTCGTCGCGGTCTTCTGGAGGATGCGCTTGACGTCGCTCCAGCCGAGCTGCGGGTTCGCCTCGAGCATCAGCGCGACGATGCCCGACAGGTGCGGCGCCGCCATCGAAGTGCCGCTCAATGTCGTATAGAACGGCCTGAAACCGGCCGGAATCGTCTCGTCCGCGATGTCGGTCCAGGTGTCGCCGGTCGAGGCGCGCGCCGAGACGACGTCGACGCCCGGCGTCGCGACCGTCGGACGGTCGACCCACTGGAAGGATTCGCCGTCGATCACGACGCTGCCGCCATTGCCCTCGAGACCGCGCGAGGAAAAATTGGCAAGATTGGCGGTCTTGTTGCCGGCGGCGGCGAGCACCACCCAGGGCGCCTTCTTGAAGTTGCCGGTGATCGTGCTCTCGCCGGACCCGGAATTGCCCGCCGAGAACACGATGACGATATTGCGGTCGGCGAGGAGCTTGGTCGCGATGTTGGTCGGGTCGGCGGGATCGAAATCGGTGCCGACGTCGCTCGTGGCGCCGAAGGAGTTCGACACGACGCGGATGTTGTAGCGCGACTGGTTGGTCAGCGCGTAGTCGAAGCCACCCAGTGAATCCAGGATGAAGAGCGCAGCGCCCGAGCCGTAGCCGATCAGGTTCGCGCCGGGGGCGACGCCTTCGTACAGCCCGCCCGAGCGCGCGCCGCTCGCGCCGACGATGCCGGCGACATGCGTGCCGTGTCCGCCGCCGATATCCGTGTTGGCGACGTCCTCGGTGTATGTGACGGGCAGCATCGTGTCCTGCGCGCGCAGGTTGGTCTGCCCGGCGACGTTCTGGATCACGTGTGTGGGGTAGCTGAGGTCGGCGTGCGTTCCGTCGATGCCCGAGTCATTGATGAGGACGCCGACGCCCTTGCCACTGTAGGGCAGTCCGTTGAACGAACGCAGGCGCCCGTCGGTCCGCATGCGATCGACGCCGGTGATCTCAGTGCTGCCGTCGTTCTCGTACGAGAGGCGGTCGTTGAGCCAGAGCGAGCGCACGCCCGGGAGCGAGGCAAGCTGCGCAACCTGGTAGGGCGTCGCGACCACGCCCGCGATCGGCAGCGAGCGAAAGTGAATGCCTTTCAGCCCGAGGCTCTTCAGCGCATTGACCTGCGCGACACTCAATGGGCCGTCGCCGGTGAAGGACACGATGATATCGAGCCGGTCGTCCGGACCCGTCTCGTTCAGGGCCTCCTGGAGGCTCGGCCCGAAAACCACGCTCGCGAACACGGGCGCAGAGGCAAAGAGGCAAAGGGCCAGAGCGGCAAGCCGCCTGCGAAGCCGGCCGTATTTGAATGTGAACATCGGGCACTCCAGCGGGGCGAAATTGACGGATACCCGGAATCTGCGGCCGGACCGCCAGGGCGGCACTCGGGTCCGGACCCCAGGGCGCGCAC
>DAIRVV010000291.1:0-3000 GCA_036802645.1 Steroidobacteraceae bacterium | reverse complement strand
GGTCGCGGCCGGCAGGTCCGGCGCGACCGCAGCACCGGTCTGCGGAACGCCGGCGAATGCTGCCAGCACAGCAAGGGCCGGCAGCAAGGCTTTTGTGCGCGTGCGCGAAACGGGTGTCATGGTCGGTACCTCGTGTGTAACTAGTCAAATTACACTTTAAACGTTACCGCTCGTCACGTAACTTGTCAATAAATAGTTTTCTGGTTACATTGACGACATGCATCCGATCTTCATCGGCAGCCACCCTGCCATCGACTTTCTGAACACGGCGCTGGCGCCGGACGGTGCTTTAATCGAAACAATTCCGGACGGTCGCGCCCTGCTCGATTGGCTGGTTGGCGCTGGCCTGCTCGAGGCCCCCGCTGCGACGCGGCTGTCCCGTCGGCTGGGCGCCAGGACCGTTGATGACGCGGCCTCGGAAGCAAGGAAGCTGCGCGAATGGGCGCGCGCGTGGCTGAAGCGATGGCGTGCCGCGCCGGACCGCGACTACACGAAAGAGCTCACGGCCCTGAACAAGCTGCTCGAGGGTGCGTCCTTCGACCGGGAAGTCATCGCGGCGGGGGGTGTGATGAGCCTGCGCGCGCGACCCCGCGTCGACAATGCCCGGGAGCTGCTCGGCCTTCTTGCGGCCGAGATCGCGAACTTGCTGACGCAGGAGCAGGCGGAACTGGTCAAGTCCTGCGCGGGTCCAGGCTGCACGCTCTGGTTCCTGGATCGCACCAAGGCGCACCGCCGGTTGTTCTGCAGTCCCGCGGTCTGCGGCAATCGAGCCAAGGTCGCTGCTTTTCGAAAGCGCCAACGCAGATGACGCGCATAAGCTTGCCGCCCGCTATTCCGCCACCCGCGCGAGCGCCGCGTCCAGGTCCTCGATAACGAACTGATCGGTTACATCCTGGAATTCGTGTGCCTCGAGCACGAGCCGGATGTCGCAGCATTCGAGAGCGTGGATCTCATGGCGCTCCTGCGTCAGGTCATCAGCGACGCGGAGTTCGAAAGCCAGGGCCCAACGGGCCGGCTGCGCCTGCAAGGGCTGCCGAGGCAGCGCTAGCTCGCGCGACGATTCAGCGCTTGATTCGCTCGCCTCATCGCCCCGCTCTGGCGCAAACGTCGAACGGCTTGTAAGTTGCCTTCCAGCGGGAGGTGGCGATGCAACGTAAAGGCCGTTCCTGGCGTTGGCTGGGGTTTCGCCGGCTGGCGCTGACGGGCGCATGCCTGGCGGCGCTCGCACTCGGTTCCAGCTTCACTGCATCCGCAGCAGAAACTCAGTCAGCGCCGTCGCCGTACGCGGTGCTCGCCCCGCTCATCGGCGAGTGGGATGTCGGCCCCACCGGTGGCGACGCTGCCTTCGTCGAGAATTTCTCCTGGGGCCCTGCTCGTTCCTATATCTGGGTCAACGTCAGCTTGAACCGCCCGGCCGGCGAGAAGCATCTGCATTTCGAGGGGATGGTTGTCTGGAATGCCGCGACCAAGAGATTCGACTATCTCTTCGTCGTCGAGCCGGGATCATTGTCACAGGAGACGGGTGAGTTTCGTCTCGAAGCTGATGGCACGATCGTGCGAGACGTGGTGCTGACGGCGCCAAGCGGCAAAACCGCGAATTTCAAGCAGACGTTCCGGCTGCTCGAGGCCGATCGCATCGAGACGTCGCTCATGCGGCAAACCGTCGATGGCTGGACCGCCACTTTCCCGGGCAGCGATCGCCTCACGATGGTGAGGAGCGGCAAGCCTTCCTGAGTTTCCCGGCCTAGTCCGCGACGCGACTGAGGGCCGCTTCGAGATCCTCGATCAGGTCGCTCGTGTCCTCGATGCCGATCGCGAGCCGGATCGTGCCCTCCCCGATGCCGCTGATCACCGCCTGCTCAGCATTGAGGCCGCGTGAACGCAGCAATTGCGGCGGCATGACCAGCGACTCGACCGATCCCAGGCTCGGCGTCAGCGCGAAGAATTCGAGCGCGTCGGTGAACTCGCGCACGGCATCCGCGCCGCCCGCGAGGTCGAAGGCGACGATCGACCCGAAATCCCGCATCTGCTCGCGGGCCAGCGCATGGCGAGGGTGCGCAGGCAGCCCCGGATAGTGCACGCGCTCGACGGCCGGGTGATCGTCGAGGAATGAGGCGATTTGCCCGGCGCTCGCGGCCTGGGCCTCGCATCGCAGGTAGTACGTCTTCATGCCCCGCATGATCAGGAAGGCCGCGTGCGGATCGAGTTGCATGCCGAGCAGGATCGAGTCGCGCCGCATGGCCTTGACGAGCTCGGTGCGGGCGATGATCGCGCCGCCCATGACGTCGCCGTGGCCCGAGGCGTACTTCGTCAGGCTGTGCACGAAGACGTCGATGCCGTACTGGCCGTGGTTGTGGAAGCCGGCAAAAGTGTTGTCGAGCACGGTGAGCGCACCCGCCGCATGTGCCGCCCGCGTGATGCGGGCAATGTCCGCGATGCGCGTAACCGGATTCGTCGGCGACTCGAAATAGACGACGCGGGTCGGTCGGCTGGCGAGCACGCGCTCGATGCCTTCGTCGTCCATTATCGAGAGCATCGTGTGCTCGACTCCGAAGCGCTTCAGGAGACCCTGGATCAGCTGGCGGCTCGGCCCGTACATTTCCACGAAGCAGAGCATGTGGTCGCCCGCCTTGAGGAGCGACAGCAGGCAGGTGGTGATCGACGCGACGCCGGAGCCCGACGCGATGCAGTCGTCGCGCTGCTGGAGCTCGGCGAGCAGCTTCTCAAGCTGGCGAACGGTCGGATTTGCCGTGCGCGTGTAGAAATAGCCCTCGCGCTCGCCGCGGGTCGCGCGCAGCGTTTCCTCGAGGCTTTCGAACGCGAACTTGACGGTCTGGTGGATCGGCGCGACGAGCGGTCGGTTGTCCGCCGGAAGCCGGACCTCCGGCGGGTGATTGACGCGCGTGCGACCCTTCATCAGACCCGCGTGATCCAGCCTGTCGGTGTCGGGATCTCGCCGCGCTGCATCGAGACGAGCGCCTTGCGCAGCCGCTTGGTATT
>DAIRVV010000290.1:0-3009 GCA_036802645.1 Steroidobacteraceae bacterium | reverse complement strand
TGAGCCCTGCCTTTGCCGCTGCGCTCGCGCGCGCGAGCAGGAGGGCGGACGCGCCATCCGCAATCGACGAGGACGAAGCCGCGGTGACCGTGCCGTCCTTGCCGAATGCCGGCTTCAGGCTCGAAATCTTGTCGATGGAAACGGTGAATGGAGTTTCGTCACGCGAAACGACGCGCTCGCCCTTGCGGTCGGTGATCCTGACCGGCGCGATTTCGGCGTCGAAGGCGCCCGATTCGATGGCCGCGAGCGCCCGACGGACGGATTCGGCCGCAAAGGCGTCCTGGTCAGCGCGGCTGAAGCCGTATTTCGCCGCGGTCGCGTCGGCGAAACAGCCCATGAGCTTGCCATCCCAGGGACTCTGCAGTCCGTCATAGAACATGTGATCGAGGATTTCGCCGTGTCCCATCCGGTAGCCCGCTCGTGCCTTGGGCAGGAGATAGGGTGCATTCGTCATCGACTCGAGACCGCCGGCCAGCACGAAGTCGGCGCTGCCGGCGCCGATCTGGTCGGCTCCGTACATGACGGCGCGCATGCCCGATCCACACATCTTGTTGACTGTCGTGGTCGGTACGCTACGGGGCAGGCCGCCGGCAAGCGCCGCCTGGCGGCCCGGCGCCTGGCCCTGGCCCGCGGGGAGCACGCAACCCATCACGGCTTCGTTGACGATCGCGGGATCGACGGCGGCGCTTTCTATCGCCGCCCGGATCGCCGTGGCGCCGAGCGCATGGCCCGGAACGCTGGCAAAGACGCCGAGCATGGCGCCGATCGGGGTCCGGCGGGCACTCAGGATGACGACGGAATCGCTGGCCATTGTTTAAATCCTGCGGGTTGGAATGGGGTCTATTTTGCCCGATCATCCGGCGGCGGCGCGCTGCCTGTGTGCGACCAGCTGGACGAGCCTCGACTTGAGTTCGGCGAAGCGCAGCGGCTTGAAGAGAACGGTGACGCCGTCTGGCAGACCGCCACGCTCGGCGATCGTATGCTCTGTGAGTGCAGTGACGACAATGATCTCGAGCTCGCTGATTGCGCCCGAGGCGCGCAGCGCCCTCAGCATGCCGAAGCCGTCGATGCCCGGCATCCTGAGGTCGGTGATCAGAAGATCGGGCCGCGAAGCGCCGATCTGCAGCAGGGCGTCAAATCCGCTCGGCACGCTCTGAAGCTGGATCGGCAACTCCCAGGAGCGCAGATGCAATTCGAAAAGCTGGCGAAAATCCGGCTCGTCCTCGACGATCAGAACCTGATAGTTGCTGCCGGACCGGCGCCGTTCGCCGACACCCGTGCGCCGCTCGAGGAGTTCGTCGATCGAGGTGGTCAGGATTCGTCGATGGCCGCCGGGTGTCTTCCAGGCGCGCAGGAGCCCCGCCTCGGACCAGAGCTGCACGGTGCGCAGCGAAACGCCCAGGCGATCGGCCGCCTCGCGCGTCGAACAGACTTCCCCCCCGGTTTCCACGCGGGAATGACAGCATCGCAGGCCTTGGATTGCAACGTTAAACTGTCGTTGCGTCGAGCTGGAGATTCCCGATGAGCAGCCCGGCCGAACGGATCGACAAGTTGGCGGCTTCGGAGCGCGGACCCCTGCGCTTCGTGAGCGCCGCTTCGCTCTTCGACGGCCATGATGCGGCCATCAATATCATCCGGCGGATCCTGCAGGCCCACGGGGCCGAGGTCGTCCACCTGGGCCACAACCGCAGTGTCGCCGATATCGTGCGCGCCGCAATCCAGGAGGATGCCGACGGTATCGCGGTCAGCAGCTACCAGGGCGGTCACAACGAGTACTTCCGCTACATGGTGGACATGCTGAAGGCCGGGGGTGCCGGGCACGTGAAAGTCGTGGTTGGCGGCGGCGGCACGATTGCGCCGCAGGAAGTGGCCGGACTCGAGTCCTACGGCATCGAGAAGATCTATACGCCGGACGACGGGCTCAGGCTCGGCCTCGACGGGATGATCGAGGACGTATTCCGCCGCGTGCGCGCTGTGCCGCGGCCCGCGTTCGAGGGAAGCAGCGTCTCCGCCGAAGACCCGGTCGGACTTGCGCGCGCGATCACCCTGCTCGAACTCGGCGGCGACGAGGCGGCGGTCACGCGGCTTCGTGGCCTCGCGTCGAAGACGCTGAACCGGCCGCCCGTCCTCGGCATCACGGGGACCGGCGGGGCGGGCAAGTCATCGCTGACCGACGAGATCCTGAACCGCATCGTGCGGTTCTTCCCGGACCGGCGCGTCGCCGTCGTCGCGATGGACCCGACGCGCCGCCGTTCGGGCGGCGCGCTGCTCGGCGACCGCATCCGCATGAACGCGCTCGCGAACGAGCAGATATTCATGCGATCGCTTGCAACGCGCCGCCAGCACCTCGCGACCTCCGCCGTGCTCGCCGACACGGTCCAGCTGCTGAAGGCCGCGGGCTTCGACCTGGTCGTCGTCGAGACGGCCGGCATCGGCCAGAGCGATACCGAGATCGTCGACCTCGTAGACCTCTCGATGTACGTGATGACTGCGGATTACGGCGCCGCTAGCCAGCTCGAGAAGATCGACATGCTGGACTTTGCGGACTTCGTCGTGCTGAACAAATTCGAGAAGAGGGGCGCCGAGGACGCGCTGCGTGACGTGCGCAAGCAAGTGGCGCGGAACCGGAAGTTGTTCAAGACGCCGCCCGAGCAGCTGCCGGTCTACCCGACGATCGCGAGCCAGTTCAATGACGCGGGAGTCAATACACTGTTCGGCGCCTTGTGCACGAGGCTGCACGAGCAGTGGGGACGCCTGCGGACCTGGCAGCCGGAAAACCTGACACCAGTCGGGCCGCCGACGCGCCAGGCCATCATCCCCGGCTCGAGGGTCCGCTATCTCGCGGAAATCGCCGGCGGCGGACGCGAGTCTCATCGCGCCGCGACATCGGCTGCCGAGGCGGCGGCACGCGCGCACGGCATTTACCGGGCGCTGCTTGCGCTCGGCGATGCGGAGATTCCGGCGCCGCTCGAGCGATACGCCGATGCCGGGCCTGCGGGCGGCGACGCG
>DAIRVV010000289.1:0-3035 GCA_036802645.1 Steroidobacteraceae bacterium | reverse complement strand
CTCACCGTCGACCGGCTCGAGCGCCGAGGGCTCGTCGTCGCGACGGTCCGGCAGGAGCTGCAACTGATAGAGGGCCTTGGTGACGTCGATCGGGCGGATCGATTTCGGCAGCACGCCGACCGCGCCCGACGCGCGGGCCTGGCCGCCGTAGATCTCCCCCTCCTGGGACGTGTACATCATGATGGGGATCGAGGAGAGATCCGGATTGGACTTGATCTCGCGGACTGCCTGCAGCCCGTCCATGCCGGGCATCAGGTGATCCATGAAGATCACGTCCGGGCGGCTGTCTTTCAGGTATTCGAGCGCCAATTCCGCGGACTCCGCCGAATCGACCAGGATTCCGTAGCGCTCGAGCATGCGCGAAAGAACGACGCGCGCGGACTTGGAATCGTCGACGACCAGTGCTCGTTTGCCCGGGATCATGCGGCTCTCCTTGCCGGCCCGAGTGTATCGCAGCCCGCAGGCGGAGTATTGTGAACGACGCTAGGAAAATGACGATATGTCACCAGCAGGCTGCCGGGCTTTCTTCGCATTCGCTGTCTGCGGATTGCTGCCGGCCCTGGGGTCCGCCGCCGAGCAAGGTGAATCCCATGCACCGATCGACTTCTCCGTTCTGACTCCCGCCATCGAGGGCCGGTTCGTCGTGGTGTCTGGCTTTGATTTCACTTCATTGTTGCCGCCGGCGTACCTGGCGCTCGGCGAGATGGGCAACAGCCAGAGAACCACGCAACTGAGATCCATCCTTGCTCGCGATCACTACGATCCGGCGAGGACCATCGCCGATCGACTCATCGAGGCGCTTGCCGAGGCCGGTTATGGCGCCGAGCACGAGCCAATTGCGCGCAGGCCCGCCGGGTCCCTTCAATCGTTGTCCTGGAGCGACTTGCCGGAAGAGCCCCGGGGCGAGCTCATGCTCGACGTCACGGTCCGGTCGATTTGCCTGTGCTCCGAAATTGCATTCGCAAAGTTCTATCCGGCGATCTCCCTGGGGTGGCGATTGCTGGATCCCGCACAGGAAGTCGTCGAACCAACCCGGACGATTTCCTACCATCACTTTCTCGGCGCGAAACCTGTTCCGGAGTATCCGCCAGTGGCGGTATCCGAGAACTGCGGCTTCTCTTCAGTCAAGGAGGCGGAAAAGAATCCGCAGGTCCTGCTGGGATGCTTCGCGGAAGCGTACGACGCCGCTCTCAGGCGGCTCGTCATCGACCTGCAAAAGGTTCACCCGCCGCGTCCGGCAGTCACTGCTTCAGCCGATACCCCGTCCTGAAGATCCAGGCGATCATCGCGAGGCAGGTGAGCATGAACACCAGCGTCATGCCGAGGCTCATCTCCACTGAGACGTCCGACTTGCCGTAGAAGCTCCAGCGGAAGCCGCTGATCAGGTAGACGACCGGATTGAAGAGCGTCACCGTCCGCCAGGCGGGCGGCAGCATGTCGATCGAGTAGAACGCGCCGCCGAGGAAGGTCAGGGGCGTCACGATCAGCATCGGGATGAGCTGCATCTGCTCCCAGTTCTTCGCCCAGATGCCGACGATGAAGCCGAACAGGCTGAATGTGACGGCCGTCAGCAGCATGAATGCGATCATCCAGAACGGGTGGAGGATCGTGATAGGAACGAAGAAGGATGCCGTCGCGAGGATGATCAGGCCCAGCAGAAGGGATTTCGTGGCGGCCGCGCCGACATAGCCGAGCACGATCTCGAAGGCCGCCACGGGCGCCGACAGAATCTCGAATATCGTGCCCGTGAATTTCGGGAAGTGAATGCCGAAGGAGGCATTCGCGATGCTCTCGGTAAAGAGCGACAGCATGATGAGGCCGGGCACGATGAAGGCGCCGTAGCTGATGCCGTCCACCTCGGTCATCCGCGAGCCGATCGCCGCGCCGAAGACGATCACGAAGAGCGCCGTCGTGATGACGGGCGTCAGCACGCTCTGCAGGAGCGTGCGCAGGAAGCGCGCCATCTCGAACCGGTAAATGGCCCAGACCCCGTGGCGATTGAATACGGGCACGCTCATGGCCGCGCTCCCCGGCCGACGAGGCTGACGAAGATCTCCTCGAGCGAGCTTTCCCGCGTGCTGAGGTCGCGAAAGCAGATCCCAAGCTGCTCGAGGCGGCGAAGAAGCGGCGCGACGCCGGTCTGCTCGAGCGCCGCATCGAAGGTGAACTGCAGCTCATGACCGCCGGCGTTGAGCGCGAGCTTCCAGTCGCCGAGCTCCTGCGGAATTGCCGCCAGCGGCTGCTGGAGCGTCAGCGTGAGCTGGCGCTTGCCGAGCTTCTTCATGAGCGTCGCCTTCTCCTCGACGACTATCAGCTCACCGTGGTTGACGACGCCGATCCGGTCGGCCATTTCCTCGGCCTCGTCGATGTAATGCGTCGTCAGGATGATCGTCACGCCGTGGTCGCGGAGTCGCCGCACGAGTGCCCACATGTCGCGCCGGAGCTCCACGTCGACGCCCGCGGTGGGCTCGTCCAGGAACAGGATCCGCGGTTCGTGCGCAAGCGCCTTCGCGATCATCACTCGCCGCTTCATGCCGCCAGACAGCGTCATCAGGATGTCGTCCCGCCGGTCCCAGAGCGAAAGGTCCCGCAGTACGCGCTCGACGTGCGTCGGATCAGGCGCGCGGCCGAAGAGCCCGCGGCTGAATGTCGCCGCCGCGCGCACCGTCTCGAAGGCTTCGATCGCGAGCTCCTGGGGCACGAGCCCGATGCGCTCGCGCGCGGCGCGATAGTCCCGCTGGATATCGTGACCGTCCACCAGCACGGTCCCGGAAGTCGGCCGGACAATTCCACAGACGATGCTGATCAGAGTCGTCTTGCCGGCGCCATTCGGGCCGAGCAGCGCGAAGATTTCTCCCGGACGGATGTCGAGCGACACGTTCTTGAGCGCGTGCTGCCCGGTCGCATAGGTCTTGGTGAGGTTCGAGATCGAGATGACGCCGGGCATCGGCTCATTCTACAGGCTGGTCAGCCTGCAACTCCGCGAGCCGGCCCTCGATGAACCGGCGTGCCGCGCTCTGTCGCGTCAGTTCGAG
>DAIRVV010000288.1:0-3077 GCA_036802645.1 Steroidobacteraceae bacterium | reverse complement strand
TCGCGCGGAGCTTGCGCTGCGTGCTGAAATCCGCGTGCCTGAGATCGTCGCGGCCAGGACCGCGTCCGACGGCACCCGCAAGTGGCTGCTCAGGATGCCGGGCGCGGCCGGCAACGAGCAGGTGATCGAGACGGTGTTCATTCCGGAGCCGGGCCGCGGCACGCTCTGCATCTCGAGCCAGATCGGCTGCGCACTCGACTGCTCTTTCTGCGCCACGGGCGCGCAGGGCTTCAATCGCAACCTGACGGCCGCCGAGATCGTCGGCCAGGTCTGGCTTGCAAACCGGGAGCTCGGCTACGACCCGGACGGCGAGCGCATCGTCACGAACGTGGTCTTCATGGGCATGGGCGAACCGCTCGCAAACTATCGAAGCGTACTGCCCGCGATGCAGCTGATGCTGGACGATCTGGGCTACGACCTTTCGCGGCGGCGCGTGACGCTTTCGACCTCGGGACTCGTGCCGCAGATCTACCGGCTCGCCGAGGATTGCAACGTCGCGCTTGCGGTCTCCCTGCACGCGCCGGACGATCGCCTGCGTGACGAGCTCGTTCCGATCAACCGCAAGCATCCGATTGCGGAGCTGCTCACCGCCTGCTGGCACTACCTCGAACGCCAGAACGGACGCAATGTCACCTTCGAATACACCATGCTCGACGGCGTCAACGATCGCCCGGAGCAGGCGCGGCAACTCGCCATGCTGTTGCGTGGTCATCACGCCAAGGTCAATCTCATCCCATTCAATACATATCCGGGCACCCGGTACAAGCGCTCGACCCCCGAAGCGATTCGGCGGTTCCGCGACCTGCTGGTGCAGGGAGGCGTGATGGCGACAGTGCGCAGGACGCGCGGCGACGACATCGATGCGGCCTGCGGCCAGCTCCGCGGGCAGGTGCTTGACCGCACGCAGGTGCGTCTCGGCAGCAGGCTCGTCAATCTCGCGGTGCGGGCATGAAGGTCCGGGCGGCAATGCTCGTGCTCGCGCTGTGTCTTGCCGCTCAGGCAGGCGCACAGTCGCAGAGTGAATCGCCGGACCCGATCCTCGAGGCAGGCAAGATCAATGCGCGGCTCGCGATGGAGTACCTGAAGCGGAACCAGCTCCAGGTTGCACAGGAAAAGATCGAGAAGGCGCTGCTGCAGAACCCCAAGGACGTGAATGTCCAGCTTTCCGCGGGCCTCGTGTACGAACGGCTGCATGAGATGAAGGAGGCCGAGAAGCATTTCAAGCTTGCGCTACGTGCCAATGAGAACAGTCCGGAGGCGCAGAACGCGCTCGGCGCATTTTTCTGCCGTAACAAGCAGCAGGCGAAAGGCGAGGAGATGTTCCTCAAGGCCGCCGCCAACCAGACCTATCGCACGCCGTTCGTCGCCTATACGAATGCGGGTGTCTGTGCCCGCAGCGCCGGCAACCTCGAGCAGGCCGAGCGCTACCTCCGTCAGGCGCTGACCTCGAAGGTCGACTATCCCGAGACCTACGCGCAGCTCGCGGGAGTCTTGCACGACCGGGGGAACGACCTCCAGGCGCGGGCTTTTGTCGGGCGCTTTCTGGAAATCGCGCCTGCGACGCCCGACATGCTGCTGCTCGGGCACAACATCGAGATTGCGCTCAAGGATGAGAGCGCCGCGTCGGCGTACCGGGAACGCCTGTCCAAGGAGTTCCCGAATTCCGAGCAGGCGCGCGCCGTCGAGAACCTGGCAGGCCGGAATCCCGGATGAGCGCAAGGCCGGGCGGCGCCTCGCCGGGCATGCGGCTGCGTAGCGCACGTGAGGCGCGCGGACTTTCGATCGAGGAGGTCGCGGACCGGCTCCGGCTCAACGTGGCGCTCGTGCTCGCAATGGAAGAGGACCGGCTCGGCCTGCTCGGCGCCCCGGTCTTTGCGCGCGGCCACCTCAGGAACTATGCGGCCCTCGTCGGCGCGCCGGAACGGGAGATCCTGGCGGACTGTGACGTCGGCGACGTGCCCGTGCCGACATTCCTGCCCGCCCTCGATCTCGCGCCGGCAGCGCGGCCGCGCTCGCGCCGCGCGCTGATCATGGCGCTCGCCGTGGTTGCGCTGGCCGCCGCCTTGATCGCCTGGTGGATGACGCGACGCTAGTTCATGGAACGCAAACTCCAGGCCATCCGCGGAATGAACGATCTGCTCGCGGACCAGCTGCCGTATTGGCAGCGGGTCGAGGCCGCGGCGCGCGAGCTGTTTGCCGACTACGGCTATCGCGAGATGCGCGTGCCGCTACTGGAGCATGCGGAGCTGTTCCAGCGCTCGATCGGCGAGCACACGGACATCGTCGAAAAGGAGATGTACAGCTTCGAAGACCGCGGTGGCGACCGGCTGAGCCTCAGGCCCGAGGCGACGGCCGGCCTCGTGCGCGCGGCGATCGAACATGGTCTCCTGCACAACCAGAAGCAGCGCGTGTGGACGGCGGGCGCGATGTTCCGCCATGAGCGGCCGCAGCAGGGTCGCTACCGCCAGTTCCACCAGATCGATTGCGAGGCCCTCGGCTATCCGGGGCCCGACATCGACGCCGAGGTGATCCAGATTTCGGCGCGCTTGTGGCGAAAGCTCGGCATCCGCGACGTGCGTCTTTACGTGAATTCCCTCGGCACGCCCGAATCCAGGAAACGCTACCGCGCGTTGCTGGTCGAGTTCTTCTCGGGTCGCAGGGCCGAGCTCGACGCCGACAGCCTGCGCCGGCTCGATTCGAATCCGCTGCGGATCCTCGACTCCAAGAACCCGTCGATGCGCGCGGTGATCGAAGCCGCTCCACGACTCGTCGATCACCTGGACCCGGACTCGCGCAGTCACTTCGACCGGTTTCTCGAACTGCTGGCCGCTTGCGACATCGCGGCGGACGTCGATCCGCGGCTCGTGCGCGGCCTCGACTACTACACGCGCACCGTATTCGAGTGGCGCACCGGCGCACTTGGCTCCCAGGATGCCGTCTGCTCGGGCGGCCGTTATGATGGCCTGGTCGAACAGCTGGGCGGCGAGCCGACACCGGCGATTGGCTGGGCACTCGGTATCGAGCGCCTCGTCAGCCTGATGCAGGCCGCGGATCCCGGGCTGTTCGGGGCAGCCCCA
>DAIRVV010000287.1:0-3089 GCA_036802645.1 Steroidobacteraceae bacterium | reverse complement strand
CACGCCGCTCGCGCCTTCGTTCGGCGCGCCGTTCGCCGACCTCAGCGGCGCGGGCCCGGTGCAGGCGGAACTGGCGATGGTCTTGCCGATCAAGGATCTCGAACGCCGCGTGGTCACCGTGATGGCGAAACTCGGCGGCGTCTCGATTCGGCACAAGCACTCGCCGGTCAACATGACCGACATCGTCGGCGACCTCTGGGTCCGCAATCGCGAAATGCAGGCACCGGCGCTTTCTGGGCGCGCCCTGGGCGGCCGCTGGCAGGCATCGATCGCGACGACGACCCTTGCGAGCGGCAATCTCCGCACCCGTGTCGACGCGACGGGCACGGTGCTTGGCTCCGCACTTCAGCCGATCGCGCGAATGCCGGTCAATGCAGGATTGACGGGCAGCACTTCGTGGAGCGGGTCGATCGACGTCGAACGCAATGTCGATCCAAAACGCCCGGCGCGCGGCACCGTGCGAATTTCCAGTGAGCTGCGCGGTCTTGCTTCGGCGCTGCCCGAGCCGTTCGGCAAGAGCGCGGACACCTCGCGTCCGCTGTCGCTCGCCGCGAGCTTCGACGGCACGAGCGGGCCGCGCGTCGAGGGATCGTACGGCCGCGACGTGAACGCACTGCTGCAATGGCGAAGTGCCGCGGACCAACCTCCGGTAGAGCGCGGGACCGTCGTGTTCGGCGGTGCGATACCCGATGCCCTGCCGAAGTCGTCCGGTCTCTGGCTCACGGGCAGTGTCGATTCAGTGAGCCTGACGAAGTTATTCGACCTGAAATGGGACGAGCCGCGCGGCCGGCCGATCCAGGACTGGATGGGTGGCGCCGACCTGTCGATCGATCGCCTGGAAGCGCTGGGCTACGAGTTCACCAGGGTGAGCGGCCGGCTGCGGCCGGGCAAGCGAGCCTGGGACGTCACCGTGAATGGCAGCGCGCTGGCCGGCAGCCTGACGGTGCCGTTCACGTTTCCAGGCGAGGTCCCGATGCTGCTGGAACTCGGCCGCCTGCACATCGGCGAACGGGCGCCCGGCCTTGGCGAACGCCCGGATCCCGATCCGCGCAAGCTCCCTGCAATCCGCGTGGATATCGGCGACTTCGTCTTCGACCAGCGCAGCTTCGGCCATGTCGAGGCGGAACTTGCGCGCGGTACGGCTGGCATGACGCTCAATCGATTCACGATGAAGCATCCGGGCTTCAGCGCGGAGGGACGCGGCAGCTGGCTGATCCGCGACCAGGCGGCGGAAACCCGTCTCGAGTTCGACGTCGAAACCGCCGACGTGCAGGCCTTCATGAATGCGATGCAGCTCGGCGCTCATGTCGAAGGCGAGAAGGGCCGCGTGTCCGCACGCCTCTCCTGGCCGGGCCCGCCGGAGGCGAGCGCCATCAACCGGGTGTCCGGGAGGCTCGAGATTTCGGCGTCCAATGGCAACCTGACCTCCGTCGAGCCTGGCGCGGGCCGCGTCTTCGGCCTCATGAGTCTCGCGCACCTGCCCCGCCGGCTCGCGCTCGATTTCGGCGACCTGACGGGCGAGGGCCTGTCCTTCGATACCCTGCGCGGTACATTTCGGCTGACGGATGGCGATGCCTACACCGACAACCTGACGCTGCGTGGATCCGCCGCGGAAATCGGCATTGCCGGGCACACGAACCTGCGCAACCGCACTTACGACCAGACCGCTGTCGTCACCGGACAGCTCGGCGCCTCGCTCGGCGTCGCAGGCGCCCTTGCGGGCGGTCCGGCGGTCGGCGCGGCCTTGCTGCTTTTTTCGCAGATATTCAAGGAGCCTCTCAAGGGCGTGACCCGGGGCTACTATCGGATCACGGGCGGCTGGGATGATCCGCAGGTGCGGCGCATCGATGCGCGGGAAATGAAGGACGACCGCCAGGCCTCGCGGGGACCGTCATGAACCAGCCGATCGTAGCCGCCATCCAGATGACGTCGCTCGCCGATGTCCCGCGAAACCTCGCGACGGCGCGGCGGCTGGTCGCAGAGGCGCGCGACCGGGGCGCCTGTCTCGCGGTGTTGCCGGAGAACTTCTGCTTCATGGGACGCAATGAAGCGGAGCGCCGGCAGATCGTCGAGCGGGACGGCGACGGACCGGTCCAGCAGGCGATGTCGGCGATGGCGCGCGAATTGCGGATCTGGATCGTCGCCGGCACACAGCCGATCGCAGTCCCAGGGGATCCGCGGCCCGCCAATGCCTGTATCGTTTACGATGACGCGGGCAGGCGCGCGGCGCGTTACGACAAGATCCATCTGTTTGACGTGGACCTGCCGGGCGGCCGCGAGGGCTATCGCGAGTCCGCCAATGCCGTGCCGGGCTCGGAGCCGTCCCTGGTCGACACGCCCGCGGGCCGCCTAGGACTGACCGTGTGCTACGATTTGCGCTTCCCCGAACTGTTCCGCCGACTCGTTTCGGAAGGAGCCGAGATCTTCAGCGTGCCATCCGCATTCACGAGCCCGACCGGGCGTGCGCACTGGGAGACACTGCTCAGGGCCCGGGCCATCGAGAACCTCTGCTTCGTGATCGCGGCAGCCCAGAGCGGTGTTCACGACAGCAACCGGGAGACCTACGGAGACAGCCTGATTGCGGATTACTGGGGCCGCGTGCTGGCGCGCGAGCCGCGCGGCAGCCACGTCGTCACGGCGGCGCTCGACCGGGATGGGCAGCAGTCGACGCGCGAAGGATTTCCCGCATTGAAGCATCGGGTGCTCGCGTGACTGCAGACGCGCTGCAAAGCGCCCGCGACCGGATCCTTACGCCGTCGGGCCTCGACGACCGCCGCCTCGAGCAGGCGCTGGGATTGCTGCTCGGCGCGAGCATCGATGCCGGCGACCTCTATTTCCAGTTGTCACGCGAGGAACATTGGGCCCTCGAGGACGGCATCGTCAAGGAAGGCAGCCACGGCATCGAGCAGGGCGTCGGCGTGCGCGCGATGGCAGGCGAGCGCACGGGATTCGCGTATTCGGACGAGGTCGTGCCGTCGGCGCTGCTCGAGGCCACAAAGGCTGCTCGCGCAATCGCACGCGAGGGCGGAAAAGGCCAGGTCCAGGCCTGGCACGCGACCGCGGCGCACCGGCTCTATCCGCCCGCGGAC
>DAIRVV010000286.1:0-3125 GCA_036802645.1 Steroidobacteraceae bacterium | reverse complement strand
GCTTCGTCCTTGGTGGCGCGGCGAGCGCGCGGAATTTTTCGCGCGCGGCGTTCAGGTAGGAGAGCGTATCGGCTTTCTCGTCTTCGTTGTTCCAGCCGCCGCGGGCGAGCGCCGCCTCGATCACGCGATCCATCCACGCGACGAAGTAGGCGGCGTCCTCCGGTGCGGGCGGCGGCGGCGCCTCGAAGTAGATCGGGCTGGTGGTGGCATACGGGTAAAGGTCGAGAACCCAGGGATTCGGCCCGTCGTTGAAAGCGCGCAGCACGATCCAGCCGCCGGCCTCGAAGTCGATGTCGCCGTTCCAGTCGAGTGCCGTTCGATCGCCTTCGAGACCGAACGATTTGATCAAGCGGCCGTTCTGCACGAGCTCGAGGTGGTCGACGGGAAATGGCGAGCGCATCGCGATGCGCACCGGACGCTTTCCCGCGCCCATCAGAGAGTCGCCAGGACGCTTGCCGTCGACCTCGAGTCCGAGCAGCGGACCATTGCTCACGAACGTGCGGCCGGTCTTCAGCGCATTGAGCAATGCCGCGGGCGTGTGCTCGCCGCCCGTCTCCAGAAACACGCGGACGAGGCCGATCGGACCACGGAGAGAGGCGTAGTTCGCCATCGCATCCGTGCCGGCGCCCGCCGGCAATCGAAAGCCGAGATTCAAAAGGCGATACCAGATGCCTGCCGTGATGTGATGGTCGGAAAAGCCCATCACCTCGAGGTAATCCACCTTGCCGTGGGCAACCGTCGCCGGCAGCTCGTACGAAAGGATCTTCTCATTGGGCGGGTCGATCGGGAAATCCGCAATGTGGACGTACCCCACGAGCGCGCCTTGCGCGTGCGCGAGATCGGCGATCGCGCCGTTGTTCGGCCAGGGACTCGCGAGGGCCGTGTGCCTGTAGCTCGTGTAGTCCGGCAGCAGGTAGCGGTCCTCGAGGTTCAGGAGACCGAGGTGGCCCCAGAAGCTCGTGTGGTACTCCTGGGCGTGCAAGAGCATTCGCTTATCGCTCGCCGGGTCCGCGACGCCTCGAGGCTGGAAGTAGGCAATGTCGGGGATGCGTTCTTCCTTGTTGACGAGCAGGTTGTAGACGACGTCGAGATCCTCCGCTTCCTGTTGCGCGAGAAGTGTTGCGGGCGCGCTGCGGTAGTGACCGCCGTAGTTCATGTGCACGTGCAGGTCGGCGGAGAGAAACCGCCCGAAGTCCGCAGGCAGGTCGTTGTCCGGCAGGCGCACGGGCAGCTCCGTTGCCGCCCCGAGCGGGAACTCGCGCTCGATCAGGACGTGCTTGCGGCGAAAGCCGCTCTGCACCTGGATGACCGTCTTGCCCGGTGGCACTTTGATGCTGCACCACTCCGCGCAATGCAAGTAGTGGACTTCGCTCGGAAACTGCGAGCGGTCATACATCTCGTCGGCGTGCATCCACGTATGCCATGCGCCGTGCCAGCGCCTGTCGCTGCCGAGCACAGCGACGCGTGCGGAGATCGGGTTGCCGCTCGAGTCCTGCGGCTTGAGAATGAGGAAAGCGGGCGGCATCAGGCGGCGGGTCTTGTGGATCTTCTCCTGCCGCATCCAGGTCTCGGCGCCGCCAAAGACTTCCAGGACGAAGAGCGCAGCGTTGCCGGGCTTGTTGCTGACGTACGCGATGCGTTTTCCGTCCGGCGACCAACGCGCGTTCCGGCGATCGAACTCTCCGTATGTCAGCGGCAGCGGCGCCGCATCGTCGGTGGTCGTGAGCCAGAGCTGGTGCCACTGCCCGCCGTGATAGTTGGAAAACAGGATGCGCTTGCCGTCAGGCCCGACTTCCGGCCGCGCGGCCCACGATGTCTCGAGCTGGTGCTTGTCCAGGCAAGTGGGCTCGCCACCGCTCACGGCGACCGAGCAGATGCGGCCCGTGCCCCAGGGAATCTCGGCGTTGCTGACGAAGAACACGCGCTTCCCGTCGGGAGCCCACGACGGATTGATGGCATGGTCGTGCGTGGAATAGTAATAGCGGTCGATCCGGCTCTCGCGCGGCGCGACGAGGTAGCGCTCGTTCGAGAGTCCTGCGGGTGAAATGTCGGCAATCTTGAGGTTGAAATGCCCGGTGCCCGAGGTCGAGACAAAGACGATCTGCCGTCCGTCCGGGGAGATCCTCGGCTCGAGATTGACCCCGCCGTTCGCGGTCAGCGCTTCAGTTTTTCCGCTTGCGAGGCCGAGCCGGCCGAGCTCGATCGCGCGCCCGTCGTAGCGGCTGAAGACGACGCTGCCGCCGTCGGGAGCGACGTCTGGCTGGTAGTCGTAAGCGCCGTCGGCGTGAGTGATCTCGAAGGAGTCGCCCGAGCTGATGCGCTGGCGCCAGAGCGAGCCGTCCATGCTGTATATCAGTTCCTGGCCCGACGGCATGAAAGCCACGGAACCGGGTCCCGTCGTGACCTGCGGGATGTACAGCTCGCGCCAGTAATAGCTGTGTGGAAGCTTGACCTGGTTCAGCACCGGCTCGCGCGCCGCGTCGGCCGCGCCGGGCGAGAGGCCCAGGGCGGTCAGCAGAAACGCGGCAACGGTCTTGTGATCTCGCAGGCGCAACAACGCGCCATGATACGCGGCTACGCGCCGAGCGAGTCGGTCGCCATGCTGGAATCGCGCTTGCGCGGGGATGCCGTTCGCATGATTCTGAGCTCGCGGCCTGCGCGCTTGCGCGGATAAGGTGCAAGCTGGCTGAGCTGCAGCCAGCCGGGAAACTGCCGGCACAGTTGGGCCGGTCCCGAGACACGGATGCGTCCTGCCGCGATTTCGGCGCGCAGGCTGCGAATCCCGCGCCAGGCCTCGGTGAACACGCGTATGTCCGACAAGACGCGCAGGTCGACCTCGAATCCCGGGTCCTTCAGGCACATCTCGGCCTTGCCGTCCGCATGGACGAGCCAGAATCGCCGGCAGTCCCGGGGCGCGCCGGCGAACTCGAGCTCGATGACCGTCCTGCCCGGCGGCATGCGTTCCGAGTCGATGCGCCTGTGCATGCTCCACGCGAGGAATCCCGGATCGAGATCGTCGTGGGTCATGTCGCGGCTCCAGCGCTGACCCCAGACCGCGACCTGCATGATGATCGGCTCGAGCTCGCGCCCGGCGGCTGTCAGTGCGTATCGACGCGGCTTGCCCT
>DAIRVV010000285.1:0-3149 GCA_036802645.1 Steroidobacteraceae bacterium | reverse complement strand
GAGGAAGTGCTGGACGAGCAGCGGGATGTCGTCGCGGCGCTCGCGCAACGCGGGCAGGTGAATGCTGATGACGTGCAGCCGATAGTAGAGGTCCTCGCGGAACCGGCCTTCTTCCATCTCCTGCTTCAGGGCGGGCGGCCGCAATCTGGGCGAGCTGCTCGCGCCCTCGCCCGCGGCACCCAACACGCTCGCGGTGCTGCCATTCGTCAACATGACCGGCGATCCCACGGTCGACTATCTCGGCGACGGCCTTGCCGAAGAACTGCAGCACCGGCTTTCCCGCGTCGCGGGCCTGCGCGTGGCCGCAAGGCGCTCGGCGTTCGCATTCAAAGGCAAGGACGTCGATATACGCGGCATCGCCGACGCACTCGACGTGAGCTATGTCGTCGAGGGCAGCATCCGGCGCCAGGGCGATCTCGTGAAGGTCAATGCCGCGCTCGTGGAACGCGTGACCGGCAAGAACCGCTGGTCGAATTCCTATACCTCGTCAGGCGACTTTCTTGCGGTCGAGGACAAGATCGGCACACAAGTGCTCGCGGCGCTCGAGCGAGTCCTGGGTGTCGACGCCAGGGGCGTCCCCGTCCCTCGCCGCAGCGGCGACATCGCGGCCTACGATCTCTACCTGCAGGGACTCTCGTATCTGCGCAAGCCGAAGAGCGCGCGCACGCTCGATGCTGCGGAGCAGCTGTTCCAGCGCTCGCTCGCGGAGGAATCGGATTTCGCCCGCGCGCAGGCGGGGCTCTGCCAGACTCGTGTCGAGCGCTTCCTGCTCGAGCGCGTGCCGGCGCACGTCGCCGCGGCGGAGGAAGCCTGCACCCGCGCCCAGGATCGCGACCCCGCGGCTTTCGAAGTGCACGAAGCGCTTGGCAGCCTGCGGCTCGTGACGGGCGATTCGGCCGAGGCGGAGGCCAGCTATCGCCGCGCGCTCGCGATCGTGCCGGAATCACCGGATGCGCTGATCGGGCTCGCGGCGGCGCTCGCCGAGGGCGGCGACCCGGAGCTGGCCGAGCGCACGCTCGAGAGCGCGATTGCGGCGCAACCGCGCTACACCGCCACTCACGTGGAATACGGAAGCTTCCTGTTCCGGCAGGGTCGCGCCCGCGATGCCATTGCGCCCTGGCAGCGCGCCGCCGTGCTCGAGCCCGACAACCCGTCAGCGTTCAACAACCTGGGCGTCGCGTACCTGTATGCCGGGGATTTCAAAAAGGCCGCGGACGCATTCTCGAATTCGCTGGCCATCGAGCCGACGCGCTCCGGCTATTCGAATACCGGTACGGGCCTCTATTACAACGGCAAGTTCAGCGAGGCGGCGGAGATGTTTCGAAAGGCGACGGAGCTCGCCCCGGCGGATCACCGCCCCTGGGGAAATCTTGCCGACGCGCTCCACTTCGGCGGTCATCCGGCCGAGGCCCGGAAAGCCTATGACCGCGCCCTTTCGCTTGCTGAAAGGGAGCTCGCGATCAATCCGAAACACGCCGTCAACCAGGCTCAGGCGGCATACTATGCGAGCCGGCTCGGTAACCGGAACCGGGCAAGGCAATGCATCGACAACGCCCTGGCCGAAGGCGGCAGCGACAACGAAGCGTTCCTGTACGTCGGGCTGGCCGAACTCGGGCTCGGGGACGAGGCCAGCGCCGTCCGGCACGTCCGGCGCGCTCGGGACCTGGGCTATCCGGAAGTCTTCCTGAAGTCCGCACCGGAGCTCGACGCGATCTGGAAGATGATCTGATCAGGGAGCAACGAACATGCCGATAAATGGAGATCCCGTACCGGGCGACTTGACTCTCGAAGTCACGGTACAGGATCGAAAAACCATGACTCAGCACCGCATCGGAAAGTGCGGCACGCTGACGTTCCGCAATCTCGCGGATCAGCCGCTCGTGATTACCTCGTCGTCGGCGCAGCCGCCGTTTCGCGAATCCGGCTGTGACGCGGCCGTGTCGACATTCATCGTCGCGCCCTGCGCAACCAAGTCGGTGCGCATCTCCGACGAGTACGAGGCCGACAAGTTTGTCTACTCGGCACGGATCGGCGATTCTGAACCCGAGGACCCGATAGTCATCATCGACAGGCGATGACCCGTCAGGCGCGAACGCGCTCGCGGCCCCCGTCGAGCGCGGCGACCTGCGCAGGCACGGACTCTTCCTCGATCTGCTGCAGGTCGGCCGGATGGAACGACTCCACCAGTCCGGCCAATAGCACCGCGGTGACTGCCGCGGCCGCGATGCCCGCAGCGATGGTGCGGCCGCGCGATGAATATCCCTTGTCCATGTTCGATCTCCTCGGGTTTGTGTGTGAATCCGAGGGTGATCCTGGGCGTGTCGGCGGAACGGTTCTGTCAAGCGGCTGACACAACTCGATTATCATGCGGCCATGACACGCAAGATCATTCATACCGATCGTGCGCCGAAAGCGATCGGTCCCTACTCACAGGCTGTCGCGGCGGGCGGCATGGTGTTCCTGTCAGGCCAGGTCGGGCTCGACCCGAAGACCGGTGAAATCGTCGCGGGCGGCCTAGAGGCGGAGGCACGGCGCGCTTTCTCGAACCTCGCCGCAGTCGCCGAGGCCGCGGGCTCGAGCCTCGCCTCCGCCGTGCGAGTGACGATCTATCTCGCGGACCTCGGCCAGTTCGCAGCCGCGAACCGCATCATGCAGGAGTACTTCAGCGAGCCCTTCCCGGCACGCGTCACGATCGGTGCGGCGGCCTTGCCCCGCGGCGCCGCGATCGAGGTCGACTGCATCGCGTTCACGAGCATCCGGCGGTTGTACTTCTTCTGAATGTGGTGGAGTGCGCTCAGCACCTCGTCGTACTGCGCGGGGTTCATGTCCGACACGAACTGCCCGCGTCCCGTCGGCACCAGGAAGTAGAGATTCCAAACCTTGGCGGCGAGTCGATCGTGCGCGAAGTCGGCGATCGCTTCGAGCTCGCCGAGATTGTGCGAGCCCGCGGTCGTCTGGACGATGAACGGGAGACCGGTTCTGTTGAGGATCGCCGCACCTTCCACCGTGTTTCGCCAGGCGCCGCGCACTTTTCTGAAGCCGTCGTGGCGATCGGGATCGAGCGCATCGAGCGAGAGCGAGAGCCCACGCGCTCCGGCCTCAGCCAGCCGCTTCGCCACGTTCTCGGTGATTTTCACGCCGTTGGTGCC
>DAIRVV010000284.1:0-3155 GCA_036802645.1 Steroidobacteraceae bacterium | reverse complement strand
CCTGAGTTCCTGGCGCTCGCCGCCGCCCGCGACTTGCAGGCGCACCCGCTCCTCGGCATGTCTCGGCGCGCTGATTGCGAGCTCGCGCGTGCCCGCCCGCAATTCATATTCTCCAGGCAACGGCCCGACCGGCGCGCCATCCACGGCGAGCGTCGCCACCACACCGCCGGTATCGAAGGCCACCTTTCCCGGCAGCCGTTCCATCGCCACGACGAGGCGCTGACCGGAATTCCTGCCGATCTCGACCGGCTGGCGCGCTTCTGCAAATCCGTCGGCTTCCACGCGGAGCTCGTACTTTCCGGGCGGCACCAGATAGCGGCCACCGAAACCGATGTCCCAGGCCGTGCCCACGAAATTGACGCCGTCAAGCTCCGCCTCCGGGCTGGTCGAGACTTCGACAGCGGTCGCGGCGAGCAGGTAGCCCAGTGCAGCCACCACGATGACGGCGGCCGCCCAGCTCGCAGGCCGTATCCAGTTCCCTGCCGTCTGCGGGCGCGTCGCTTTCACCCGGCGCGGCTGGTAATCCACGACTGCAATCGGCAAGCGGTCCTTCGCCTCGGCGGAATCCGCGGCCATCGCTTCGTACAGCGGCGGGCGCGTGACATTCGCGACGCCGCCGTGGCGAACGATGATCGTGGACCGATCGCCTTTCTCTTCGAGCGCGATGCTGACGCCGTCGAGCGCATCGGCACCCATCCCGGGCTCCGGCGCAATCGAGAGTCCCTGGGAGCTGAGTGAAACCCGGGCGCGAATTTCGCCCGGCTTGCAGCCGGGAATCACGACGGCTGCTCCCGGACCGCCGACCGTCAGCGGCAAGTCGGACGGCCGGAGCTTGCGCTCGCCGAGCGGATCCTCGAGCCAGAACTCGTTCAAATCGGTTCCTCGCATCGCACGATCACGGCCCGGGGCGCGACGCCCGGCGGCAGGACCACTTCGCGCCGCACGTCGCGAAACCCGGTCCGGGTACCGACGACCGTATATCGCCCGGGCAGCAACTCCACGTCGCGCGTGGAGAATGATCCATATTGCCCGACGCGGTAGATCGCGACCTGAGTGAGCCCGTCGGACTCGAGCCGCAGCCGCACGGGGGACTGCGCTGCCGCCGTAATCCGTTCGAGCTGCCGCGCCGACGCGACAAGCCGTTCCCGCGGATTGCCGGCTGCGGCGGCGGTCGCGATGAGGCTCCGCGCCTCCGCGCGCCCTTCCGGCGTCCAAAGCCGCTCCGGGCTTGCATTCAGAGTGTCGATCCGCCGCTGCAGTTCCGCCCTTGGCGTCGACCGGGCAAGCCCGTCGCGAGCGGATTCGAGCGAAGGCTCGAGAGTGCCGGCTTCGCGCCAGGCCGCGAGGGCCTCGTCCCAGCGCTCGGCGCTCTCGGAGGTACGCGCACGCGCCTCGAGCAGATCGAGAGCCGAGGCACGCTGTCCCTGGTCGAGCGCCGCGATGGCGTCCCTGGCTTCGCGCGAACCGGGTCGCAGCGACAGCGCCTGATCGAATGCCGCGCGGGCCTCGTCGTTCCGGCCGGCGGCGGCATCCGCGAGGCCGCGCGACATCGCAACGGAAAACGCGTCGGCACTGCGACTCGCGCTGAGTCTTTCGATACCCTCCGCGGCGCCGGGGACGGCGGAATCGATCGCGAGCGCCTTGCGAAATCCGGCCTCGGCAGCGGCAAGGCGGCCGGCCTGCTCCTCCGCGAGCGCCCGATCCATGACCGCCAGCGCTTCGTCGAACTTGTCGGCACGCGCGAGTCCCGCTTTCGCGGGCGGATGACCGGGCTCGATCGCGAGCGCGAGTCCGAAGGCCTCGCGCGCCACTCCAGTCTTCGCGGTCGCGAGCGCCGCTTGGCCACGATCCACCGCGTCCTTCAAGGCCTGGGGCAAGCGTTTTTCCAGCGTCGCGAGTTTCAGCGAGGCCTGGTGCCACGACTGGGCGGCGGCCGCATAGTCCCCGACGGAGTAGCGCTGCGCCGCGCGGGCCCCGCCATCGCGCGCCTCGGCAAATACCGCGGTGGCCCAGCGGGACGCCGCGCGCGCATCCAGCGTCTTGAACGCGGTGTCGAACTTCGCGCGCTCTGCCTCGGACTTGTCCCGCGCATCCGCCTCGGCCACGCGCTGCTCTTCGCGGCTTCGAAGCGCCTTGCCCTGGCGTTCCGCTGCAACGCGCGCCTCGCGCGCAAAGCCGGAATCCTCATCCGGGGCGCGCAGTAGCAGGAATACGGCCGCAATCGCCGCAGCGGCGGTCGCAGCAATCGCAATCGGAAGCAGCCGGCCGCCGCGCTTCTGGCGCGGCTGAAGCGCCGCGACCTCGTGGGCGAGCGGCTGCACGATTCCACTGTCGTCGGCGGCTGCGGCTGCGAGCAAAGCGCGCGCTTGCGCGGCGCTTGCGGGACGCTGCTGCGCCTGCTTCGAGAGCAGCCGCAGGGCCAATTCGCGCACGCCGACGGGAACGCTGCCGCGCGGCACGAGCGGCGGCACCGGATCGTGCAATACGCGATCGCGGGTGATCTCGGGATAGTAAGGCGGGTGTCCCGCGATCAGCTCGTAGAGGAGCGCGCCAAGGGCATACAGATCGTCTGCCGCTTGCGCGGGCTCGCCGCGAAGCTGCTGCGGACTCGTGTTGTAGGGCGAGCCGCCCGTTGAACTGGCGCCAACGAGCGAAGTAAGGCCGAAATCGCCCAGCCTCGCGCGGCCCTCGCCGTCGAGAAAGACATTGGCGCACTTGAGGTCGCGGTGAACGAAGCCGCGCGCATGCAGGGCTTCGAGCGCTGCGGCGACATCGTCAGCGGCGCGCGACCAGCTTTCGAAGGACCTTCCACGCAACTGTCCGAAGTCGCCGCCCTCGAGGAATTCCATGACGAGGAATGTCCGGTCCTCCGCCTGTTCGAGGCCGTAGACCGCAACCGTCAATTCCGGCGGCAATGCCCGCGCCCGCGCGACTTCGCGGGCGAGCTCGGCCATGCGGGCGGCATCGCCCGCCATTGATTCATCCAGGAACTTGAGCGCGACCCGTTCGCCGCGTTTGCGGTCGTCCGCGAGCCAGACCTCCGCGCTGCCGCCACGGCCGATCCGTCGCACCAACACAAACCGGGCACCGAGTTCGAGCCCGGGTGTCAACTCCTTCATGTGGGATCAACCCGCGCCGCTCGATTGCTCGGCGGG
>DAIRVV010000283.1:0-3156 GCA_036802645.1 Steroidobacteraceae bacterium | reverse complement strand
TTCCTTTGGTCCTTCGGGAAAAAGTGTCTGTCCCCTTTAGAAGCGACCCGGCACCGTCTCAGGCCTGCTTTCCGCCGCCCACCATCCAGGGCGTGCCGTGCTTGTCGACGAGCATGCCAAAGGCCTCGACCCAGAATGTCTTGTCGAGCGGCATTATCACTTTGCCGCCCTCGGCGAGCGCGTCGAATATACGGCGGGCTTCCTTGACGGTCGGGTAGTTCAGCGCGAGCGAGAATCCGCTCTTGCCGCCATAGGGCTGGTCGCTCATCCAATCCGACGCCATCAGGAGCTTGCCCTGGATGTCGACGCAGGCATGCAGGATCGCATCCGGGCTGCCTTGCGGGCAGCCTTCGCCTGCCGGGGCGTCCGACTGCTTCATCATCGTCTTGAGCTTGCCGCCGAGCACCTTCTCGTAGAAGCGCATCGCCTCGGCACAATCGCCGTCGAAGAAAAGATACGGATCGAGCTGACTCATGGCGTAGTTCCCTTGGTTTCGTGACTGACTTGTTCGGCCCAGCTCTGCACGCCGCTCTTTCCGTCCAGGAATGGCAGGACAGTTTCGACCAACGACGGCGCCAGGAAAATTTCGTAGTGCGTGAGGTCGGGCAGGATCGCGAGCCGATTCTTCGACATGTGCTCGCGCTGCCAGCCGGCGTCCTTCAGGCCGCCGCCCAGCAGCTTGTAAAATTCTACGATGTGCTCGGGCCGGTACATGTCGCTGTCGCCATACACCAGCATGACGGGCATCGCGAGTTTCTTGACGTCCTCGGCCCAGTTGTAGGGTGTGCGCATCAGCTCGCCCATCGCATCGAGCAGCTTTGGAAACTCTGCCGGATCCGGCGCGACCGCGACATACGATTGGTACATCGGCGTGCCCTTCATCTGCTCCGCCATCGCGGCGCCGACCTGTGCCTGCATCGGCAGCATTTCGGGATAGAAGCCATCCTGCGCGAAACCGCCCGATACGAGCGCGAGCCGGCGCACGCGGTCCGGATGCTGCACGGCCAGGCGAAAACTCGCGCCGGCACCGAACGAGTAGCCGAGTACGTCCACCTGCTTGTAGCCGAGCTCATCCAGCACGACCGCGAGATCGTTGCCGATGTCGATCAGGTTGATCTTGCGATTGCCGAGCGGTGTGCGGCCGTGACCGTGCAGGTCGACGGCGATGACCTGTCTCGTCGCGGCGAGCGCCGGCAACACGTTCGGACGGAACATGTCGATCGATCCCAGGCCGCCGTGCAACAGAAGAAGGGGTTCGCCCTGGCCGTGGACTTCGTAGTAATAGTTCACGCCATTGGCCCCGACGCGACCGCTCTTGCTCGGGACGGGCAGGCTTGTGACCGCAGCCGTCGCCGCCTCGGCGACGAGAAGGGCCAGCAACACGGCCGTCAATAGCCGGATGGCGGCACGAATGGGCGCTTTGCGCGACTTGTAGGCTTTCTCCGACATGTCTTCCCTCCGTTGACGCTAGTCAGTCGAATGGCCGGCATCGAATTCGACAGCGGCAAAACCTTTCTGTCACCCACTCTCGACTGACGCGAATACCGCCGCTCAGCAGAATCGACCCCATGAAAGTCACCACCGTAGCGATCATTGGCGGCGGGTTCTGCGGGACGCTCGCGGCGATCCGCCTGTTGACGGCTGACCGGCGCGGTAAGGCTTCATTGCCGTTTGGCAGTCGTATCATCCTGATCGAGCCCACGCGGCCCGGCCAGGGCCTCGCCTATCGCACGGGTCCGGATTACTGGCGGCTCAACGTGCCCACGGCCCGGATGTCCGCGTTCACCGGGCGGCCTGCCGATTTCTTCGAGTGGGCGCATGCGCGCGATCCGGAAGTGCAGCCCGGCGACTACCTGCCGCGGTCCTGGTACGGCGAGTACCTCGCGGATCGCCTGGCGCTCGCCAGGCAGCGGAGCCCGCGCTGGCTCAAGTTCGAACATGTCCGCGCACGCGCGACCGGCGTCCGTGTCGATGACGGTTCCGCACGGATCGAGCTTTCGAACGGCTCGGTCGTGGAAGCCGACCGCGTGCTGCTCGCGCTCGGCAACTCACCGACTGCGGGCCCCGTGCCGGGTGCGGCGCATACCATAGCCGATGCCTGGGATCTCGACTGGATGGAGTCGCTGCCCGCCTATGTTCCTCGTATCTGCCTCATAGGTACCGGGCTCACGATGATCGACATCGCGCTCGCCGTCGCGGAGCAGCGCCCGGATGCGAGGGTCCTCGCGATCTCTCGTCACGGCCTGCTGCCACGTCCACACGAGGACCCGCCCGGCAAGCCCGCGGCGCTCGATGCACAAAAACTCCTGGCGCGAGGGCCGCTCTACCTGCGCCTGCGGCATTTCCGGGCGTACATAGCCTCCGTCGCCGGCCGCGGTGACTGGCGCGCGGCCCTTCAGTCGGTTCGCGAAGTCATGCCCGAGCTTTGGCGCGCTGCGTCGGCGCACACCCGGCGGCGGTTCCTGCGACATCTCCGCGCGTGGTGGGAAGTACATCGTCATCGCGTTTCGGAGCCGACGTTCTCCCGCATCGGGGAGCTGCAGCGCCGCAGCCGCCTCGCGATCGAACCCGGTCGCATCGTCGAGACACGCCGGATCAAGGACGGCATCGTCGTGTCCTGGCGTCCGCGCGGCAGCTCGAAATTGCGCGAGGAGCTCGTGGACGTCGTCGTCAACGTCACGGGTCCGGATGGCAATCCGGAACGCTCCGCCTGCCCGCTCGTGCAGTCGCTCGTGAGCGAGGGGCTCTGCAAGCGGGATGACCTGGGACTCGGCTGGGAAACGGATGACGACGGCCGGCTCGTCGGCGCCGACGGCCGGGCATCCGAGGTCCTTTATTACGCCGGACCCCTGCTCCGCGCGCGGCATTGGGAGGCGACCGCGGTGCCGGAACTCCGAGTCCACGTCGATCGCACGGCCGCCGGGATCACGGCATCGCTCGCCACGAGTGCCGGGTCGTACTTTCGCAAGCTGGCGGCGCCCGTTTTCCGACGCGAACAGCCGAGCTTCTGAAGTTGCTGACGGTGCCGGGTCGTCAATTCGTAATCTACAATTCCCCCCTGTAGATGACGAAGCTGCGACCCGGCACCACCTAAAGGGGACGCGCCCCTCTAAAGGGGACAGACACTTTTGCGAGTAGCGCCACAACTGCAAAAGT
>DAIRVV010000282.1:0-3180 GCA_036802645.1 Steroidobacteraceae bacterium | reverse complement strand
GGCGTCTCCGCGCGCGCCAGGGCCGCACGCGCCGCATGCAGCACGCGCTCGATTGCCCAGCGTTGTACGGCCGCACGCATCCCGGCATCCTACCCGCAATGGGACGCATCTTCGAAGTCCGCAAGCATGCGATGTTCGCCCGGTGGAACCGGATGGCGAAGCAGTTCGCACGCATCGGCAAGGACATCACCATCGCGGTGAAATCCGGCGGTCCCGACCCGAATAACAACCCGACGCTTCGCCGCGTCATCCAGAACGCGCGCGCGATCAACATGCCGAAGGACAAGGTCGAAGCGGCCATCCGCCGCGCTTCGGGCCAGGGCGCCGCGGATTTCCAGCAGGTCCTTTACGAAGGCTACGCGCCGCACGGCGTCGCCCTGCTGGTAGAAACCGCGACCGACAACCCGACCCGAACGGTCGCGAGCGTTCGCAACATCCTCAGCAAGCACGGCGGAAACCTCGCGAGCAATGGCAGCGTCAGCTTCCTGTTTCGCCGCATGGGCGTCTTCCGCCTCGACCCAACCGGAATCGACCAGGACGAGCTCGAGCTCGACCTCATCGACCACGGCCTCGACGAAATGGGCGAGAGCACCGGCGAGAACGGCGAGGCGCAGCTCGTCGTGCGCTGCGCCTTCGAGGACTTCGGGCATCTTCAGAAACGACTGGAAGAACGGAAGATCGTGCCGATTTCGGCCGAACAGGAATACATCTGCACGACGCCGGTCGAGCTTCCGGAATCAAGCGCGAATGAAGCGCTCGAGGTCATCGACAAGCTCGAGCAGGACGACGACGTCCAGAAGGTCTACCACACGCTCGCCTGAGGCGGCGCGGATCCTACAGCAGGACCGGCGCGTCCGGCTGCTCGTCGCGATCACTGCCCTGCCCCGGAAAGTGTGCGGCGAGCAGCCGGCCGACACCGGCGATGCCGGCAGCCGCGCCTTCCGCAAAACGGCCGGCCCTGAAATGCGATTCCATTTCCCGGCAGACGGCTTCCCAGTCCGCCTGCGCAATGCGCGCGGCAATCGCACGATCGGCGACGATCTCGACCGCGTGATCGGCCATCAGCACATAGATCAGCACACCGTTGTTGCCCTCGGTATCCCAGACACCGAGCTGCCCGAATACGAGCACGGCGCGCTGGCGCGGGGTCAGCCCGTACCAGAGTTCCGGCAGATCAAACGCGCTCTCGACCGCGAACCGGATCTCGCCCGCGTGCTGGCGTTCCAGACGCGCGATGCCCTCCTCGATTCGCGCGAGCACGGCCTTGGTGAACCGGCGGCGCGTGCCCCAGCGCGTCGAGAACAAGTGCCGTAGCGTGCGTGCGACCTGCATGAGCTACCAGCGGCCCGACGCGCCGCCGCCGCCAAAGCTGCCGCCACCGCCGCTGAATCCGCCGCCGCCGCCACTCGAACCGAACCCGCCGCCCCATCCGCCGGTGGTCCATCCGCCGTGACCGGCTCGGCTCGACCAGCGTCCGCCATTGCCGAAACCGAGCAACAACGACAACAGGAGGCCGATGAACCCGACGAAGGCCGCAAACCCGATCGCCTGGGTGGAGAGCCAGGTCAAGCCTCCGGCGATGCCGCCCGTCGCAAGGGAGCCGAGAGCGCGGCCGAAGATGGCGCGCAGCGCGACCGAGCCGACGAAGACGAGACCGAAGAGCAACGGGAATACGTTGCCGAGGCCGCGTTCGCGGCCGCTCCAGTGCTTTTCCGGCTCGGGCAGGGGCTCGCCGTCGACGACGGCGATCATCCGATCGACTCCCCCGGAAATACCCCCGGCAAAGTCTCCTTCGCGGAAACGCGGTGTGATCGTCTCGTCGATGATCCGGTTGCTCACGAGATCGGTGAGTGCGCCTTCGAGGCCGCGGCCGACTTCGATGCGCAGCGCTCTGTCCTCCTTCGCCACGAGGAGCAGCGCGCCGTCGTCGGGTTTCTCACGGCCAAGCTTCCATGCGTCGACGACACGGATCGAGTACTGCTCGATCTCCTCCGGCCTGGTGGTCGGAACGATCAGGACCGCGATCTGCGCGCCCTTGCGCGTCTCGAATTCGGCGAGCTTCGCTTCGAGGGCCGAGCGTTCGTCCGGCTTCAGCGTTCCCGTCAGGTCGGTGACTCGAGACTCGAGTGGCGGAATCGGCTGCAAGGCTTGCGACGACGCCGCGAACGGCATCGCGAATTGCAGTGTCGCCGCGGCTACCGCGGCGAGGCGCAGCCTGAAACATCTCGGCATCGAAGCGACAGCCTCTCAGTTCGGAGGCGGCGGTGCCGGTGCTTCCGCCGGCTCGGCGGGGGCCGTGGTGAAATCGACGGCCGGCGGCTGCGAGATCTCGGCCTCGTTCTCGACGCTGAAGTTCGGCTTCACGTCATAGCCGAACATCATCGCGGTCAGGTTGACCGGGAATCGCCGAACCGTGCTGTTGAAATTCTGCACGGCCTCGATGTACCGGTTCCGCTCCACGGCGATCCGGTTCTCCGTGCCCTCGAGCTGAGCCTGAAGGTCACGGAAGTTCTGGTCGGACTTGAGGTCGGGATATCTCTCGACGACGACGAGCAGGCTCTTGAGCGCGCCCGTCAGCTCGCCCTGGGCCGCCTGAAATTTCCTGAGCGCCTCCGGGTCATTCAACATCTCCGGCGTCAACTGGACCGATGTCGCGCGGGCGCGTGCCTCAGTGACGCCGATCAGCACGGCCTGCTCCTGGGCCGCAAAGCCCTTGACCGTGTTGACGAGGTTCGGGATAAGGTCGGCGCGCCGCTGGTACTGGCTGACGACATTGGACCAGGCGGCCGTTACCGCCTCGTCCTGTGACTGGATCGTGTTGTAGCCGCAGCCTGAAAGGGCGAGGCTCAGGGTCGCAAGAAGGCCGGTCAGCAGGTAACGCATGGGAGAACTCCGTCTCGGATCGCGTATCGTACTGCGGCAATCCGAGCAGCGGCGTCCCGGTTCCTGTATAGTCCGCGCGCCTTTCCCTCCCCGGACTTAATAAATCACCATGAATTTCAAGGATCTCGGGCTAGAGCCTGAGCTGCTTTCTGCCATTTCCGCCCATGGCTACTCCACCCCGACCCCGATCCAGGTGGAAGCCATCCCGCCGGTGCTTGCCGGTCACGACCTCCTGGCCGGCGCCCAGACGGGCACCGGCAAGACGGCGGCATTCGTGCTGCCCTTGCTGCAGCGTCT
>DAIRVV010000281.1:0-3186 GCA_036802645.1 Steroidobacteraceae bacterium | reverse complement strand
GTGACATCGCGGATCGCGTAGAGGCGTCGATCGGCGGGCGCGATGCGATCCCCAGCGCCGACGATCGCGACGCCCGCGTCGCGGAGCGCCTTGCGCACACGCTCGAGCGCCGGCCGCGACTGATAGCCCGGGATCGCTTCCAGCTTGTCGAGCGTTCCGCCCGTGTGCGCGAGGCCGCGCCCGACGATCATCGGCACCCAGGCTCCGCAGGCGGCGAGCATCGGCCCGAGCACGAGGGATACGAGATCGCCGACGCCGCCCGTCGAATGCTTGTCGAGCACGGGCCCCGGTGGCGATTCGCGGCGCCAGTCGAAAACTTCTCCGGTGTCGCGCATCGCCAGCGTGAAGGCCGCGCATTCTGCGGGCGTCATGCCGCGGTAATGAACCGCCATGGCGAATGCACCCACCTGTGCATCGCCCAGGCTGCCGTCCGCGATGCCCCTGGCGATTCGCCCGAGCTCGGACGCATCGAGTGCGCCACCGTCGCGCTTCGCGCGGATCGCTTCCTGCGGGAGCCAGGTCATCCGGAAATCATATTACGCATTAAATAGTGCGTCCAAGTTGCCGAATGTAAAAAAGAATTCACCTTGCTGTCACGGGACATTAACGCCCGGTCGCCATGCTGGCCTCCCCATGAGGGTCCGCAGCATCTTCGTTTCGGACGTCCACCTGGGGCATCGCGGCAGCCGCGCCAATGAACTGCTCGCCTATCTAGCCGAAGTCGACGCCCGAAACATATTCGTCCTCGGCGACCTCGTCGATTTCTGGGCGCTCGGACGCTCGGTCTGCTGGCCGCAGGCCCACCAGGACGTGCTGAGGACGCTCGTCGAGCGCGCACGCTCGGGCGTGAGGGTCGTATACATCCCCGGCAATCACGACGAGGCCGCGCGGGAATTCGCGGGCATGAACATCTGCGGCATCGAGATCCGCCGGCAGTACGTGCACGTCACTGCCGATGGGCGGCGGATGCTGTTGCTGCACGGCGACGAGTTCGACGCCGCCGTTCGCTGCGGCCGCTGGCGCGTCATCCTGGGTTCCTTCCTGTACTCCATCGCGCTCAGGATCAATCACCTGATTCATCTCGCGCGGCGTGCAATCGGCCTCGGCGAGTGGTCGCTGACGGCGTGGCTCAAGCGGCAGGTCGCAGGCGCACGAGCCTATATCGCGCTATTCGAGGAAGCGGCGGCCGAAAGGGCGCGCCGCGAAAACTGCGACGGTGTCGTCTGCGGTCACATTCACCATGCCGCCGTGCGCGAGATCGATGGCGTGCTCTATTGCAATGACGGGGACTGGGTCGAGAGCTGCTCATCCCTCGTCGAAGGCATGAACGGCAAGCTCAGTCTCGTCTACTGGGCGGACCTGCGCGACGCGGCACGGGCATCGCCGAGGATTGCGCTGGAGCCGATCCGGAACGTCGCGGGCGTCGCCCAGCCGCTGCCGCAGATGCGCTCGGCCAGTTCGAGATAGACGCGTGCGGCGTCGGGCGTCCTGATTCCACCCGAAACCTTGATTCCGCCGCCGCCCCGCCCGGCGAGGCATTGCAGGATGACCTCCGCCGCCTCCGGCGTCGCTCCGACGCGGCTTCGCCCGGTCGAAGTCTTCACGAAGTCCGCGCCGGCATCGAGCGCCGCAAGCGCGACTTCACGTATCAATAGCGGATCGGAGAGCTCGCCGGTCTCGATGATCGCTTTGACCGGTTTCGATCCGCAGGCTTCCTTGCATTTCGAGACGATGAGCGACCCGCTTTCCCGATCGCCGCCCACGTAGGCCTGCCAGGGGAACACGAGGTCGATCTCATCGGCGCCGGCCGCAAGAGCGCGCCTTGTATCCCGGAGCACCCGGCCCGCGTCGTTGGCGCCATCCGGGAAATTGACTACCGTCGCGACTGCGATGGCGGTCGCACCGGCACCGTCGAGCGCCAGCCGTGCAGTGGCGATGTGCTCCGGATAGATGCAGACCGCTGCGGGTCGCACGACCGACGCCGCAGCCCTGGCACAAAGTGCGCGTATCGCGCCCGGCGTGTCGTCTTCGCCGAGGCTCGTCAGATCGAGCGACGCGAGCAGGCGATCGATCAAGGCAGGAAGAATGCGAATGGCAGGAGCTCGTCGATGCTCGCGGTCCGCACTTCTCCGCCCTGCCACGGGAAATGGACCTTGATCTTGCCGTCAACGGCAAATTCGTGAATCCGTTGGCGGCATCCGCCACAAGGCGAAGCCGCAAGGACCTTCCCCCCGCCGTCGGTCGCCCAAATGGCGGTCTCCGCGATGCGGAATTGCGCTCCCTCCGCTGCGACTCCCGCGGCGATCGCGCTAGTCTCTGCGCAGTTGCCGAGCGGATACGCTGCATTCTCGACGTTGGCGCCGCAGTACACGGCGCCGCTCGAGGAACGAACGGCGGCGCCAACGTGTATATCGGAATAGGGCGCATGCGCGCGCCCACAGGATTCGCGAGCTGCGGCGACAAGCGGTGACTGCACCGTGGAATTCATAGTGGAGCGGGTGATGGGAATCGAACCCACGTTAGCAGCTTGGGAAGCTGCAGTTCTACCATTGAACTACACCCGCGTCTCCGAGGATTCTAGGCGAGGCCGCGTGAAAGCAAAACGGCCGCCTCGCGGCGGCCGTCCATTCCGATCAGACCGCAATCGTCCTATTTCCCGACCAGGACTTTCTTGACCCAGCCGCCGCCCTTGCCGGATTCGACTTTCAGGAAGCCGTTCTCCTCGGCGCCCATGAAAATGAGCTCTTCGCCCTTGTCGAGGGTTGCGACCGCCTTGCCGGCTTCCGCGGAGCTTCCCATGATCTTCACGCCCGCGATCTTCGGGTACAGCACGTCGCCCTCGTTGTAGACGGCGCCTGCTTTCGTAGATCCGCCCGCGGCCGCCTCCTGCGCGAGCGTGCCGACTTCGCGCACGAGGGTCGGATCGTTCCGGATCGTGCGCACGATGTTGTTGTAGTTGTCGGCGAACGAGGCCGCGACGATTTTTCCCTCGTTGGTGTTGCCATAGCCGCCGATTCCGCCGCCCGCGCCTCCGCCGAACAGGGCTGCACCGAGAGCGAGATCCGCCTTCTTCGAGCTGCCCTCGGCCGATGCCACCTGCACGCCGGAGCGCGAGTCGGAAACCAGCATGCTGGTCTGCGCTTCCTTGAACTTGAGCCCGCCGGCAACCGCGCCGAGCGCAGAGCC
>DAIRVV010000280.1:0-3191 GCA_036802645.1 Steroidobacteraceae bacterium | reverse complement strand
GCGGCTCGGCTGGGGCCACTACTTCCAGGCGCAGGGCATCAACGAGCTGCAAGTCTCCGACGGGGAAAGCGAGTTCCAGCGCTCGCAACGCGCGACGCACAAGGTCGCGAGCATCGAGCACGACCTCACGTCATCACTGACCTTGCGCGCGGAGGTGTATCGCAAGGATTACGACCGGCCGTTCCGCCGCTACGAGAACCTGCTCAACACGCTCGTGGTGCTGCCGGAACTGAAACCCGACCGCATCCTCATCGCGCCGGATGCGGCCATGGCCGAAGGGGTGGAGGTCTCGGCGCACTACGAGGTCGGCCAGTTTTCCTCCTGGTTGAGCTACACGCATTCGCGGGTGCAGGACCACGTGGACGGCGACTGGCTCTACCGGAGCTGGGATCAGCGCAACTACGCGAGCGGCGGCGTGAGCTGGCGGAACGATCGGTGGGAAGCGTCGCTCGCTCTCGCCTGGCATCGCGGCTGGCCGACGACGGAGGTCGAGCTGGAAACGCTTGAGCCATTTCCGATCGTGGCCGTCGAGAAGCGCAACGCCTCGAACCTTTCGAATTACTCACGCATCGACCTGCGCATCGCGCGCCGGTTCGAGCTCGGCTCGGCGGGCGAGCTGACGGCCTTCCTCGAAGTGAACAACCTCACCAAGCGCAACAACGATTGCTGCGTCGAGTATCAAATCGAGGAGGACTTCGAGGAAGAAGAAGCCGAAGAGCCCTTCCTCGACGTCGAGACGCGCGGTTCCCTGCCGCTGATCCCCTCGATCGGCGTCGTCTGGAAATTCTAAGAGGGGACGGACACTCTTAAAGGGGACAGACACATTTGCGGTTTTGCCGTGCCCGGCAAATGTGTCTGTCCCCTTTAAGAGTGTCCGTTCCCTTTCATAGTCAGGTCGCGGGAGCCTCCGCAGCAGGATCCGCGGCCGGCGCCGGCGGCGGCCGGTCCGAGTTCCAGATATCGCGGATGATGAGCCACTTGCCGTCGACGTTCTGCTGGACTTCCATGTAGTTGCCGCTGTCGATCACGGCGCCGCTTGCGTCCTTGACCACGTAGGAGCCCGAGTGCCAGCCCAGGTCGCCGGAGGCACTCGCCTTGTCGTCGTCATTGACGGCAAGCGTGATGCCTGCGGCGCGGATGGTGTCGCTTTCCTTCTCCACGAGCGCGCGGATCGCGTCGTGCCCGGTCGCCGACGGATTGCCGGGCGCCATGACCACTGCGTCAGGCGCGTATTTCGCCACGACCGCATCGACGTCACCCGTATTGAATGCGGCGATCCATTCGCGCACATCCGCCTTGGCCTTGGTCTCGAATGCGGCGACGTCGGTCGATTTCTGGCAACCGGCGAGCGCCAGCAGTCCCGCTGCCATCACGGCAGCCAGTCTCAGGATTTTCACGTGTTCCCCCTTTGAGTCTTCCGCTTGCCCGGCCGCCGGCCGCGGCGGTCGGGTAGCATCCTACTCCTGAACCCGGAGCGACGATGCGCGACCTGACCCAGGGCCCGATACCGGGCCATCTCTTCGCAATGGCCGCGCCCATCGCGGCCGGCATGCTGGCGCAGACGCTCTATTTCCTGATTGACCTGTATTTCGTCGCACGGCTCGGCGACACCGCGCTCGCCGGCGTCGGTGCGGCCGGCATCGCGATGTTCGTCGTCATGGCGATGACGCAGACGCTCGGCGTCGGCGCGATGGCACTGGTCGCCCAGGCCGTCGGTCGCAAGGATCCGGCGGACGCCGATCTCGTCTTCAACCAGTCGCTTTCGCTCGCGGGCTTCTGCACCGTGGGCACGCTTGCCGGCGGTTACCTGCTCGCAGGTCCCTACATGCGCGCGGTCGGCGCCGATGCCGATACTTCCGCGGCCGGCGCCACTTATCTCTACTGGTTCCTGCCCGGGCTCGCGCTGCAGTACGTGAACATCGTGATGATGTCGGGGCTTCGCGGCACCGGCGTCGTCCGGCCGACGATGATCGTGCAGATGGTGACGGTGCTCCTGAATGCGCTGCTCGCGCCGATCCTGATCGCCGGCTGGCTGACCGGCCATGCGATGGGCGTCGCGGGCGCGGGCCTCGCGAGCTCGATCTCGGTCGCCATTGGCTCGGTACTGCTCTATTTCTATTTTCAGCACCTCGAGAAATACATCCACTTCCGGCCTGCGCTCTGGCGGCCGCGCTTCGATGTCTGGTCACGGATGATCAACATCGGTTTGCCGGCGGGCGGCGAATTCGGGTTCATGTTCGTGTTCATGGCCGTGATCTACTGGGTGATCCGCGACTTCGGCGCCGCAGCGCAGGCGGGATTCGGGCTCGGCACGCGCCTGATGCAGTCGATCTTCCTGCCGGCGATGGCAATCGCATTCGCGACTGGCCCGATTGCGGGCCAGAACTTCGGCGCCAGGCAGTTCGCGCGCATCCGCCAGACACTCCGCTCGGCCGCGACGATCAGCGTCGTGCTGATGCTCGCCATCACGCTGCTCTGCCAGTGGCGGCCGGAGTGGCTCGTGAAAGGCTTCACGAGCGAGCCCGAAGTCATCGAGGTCGCCTCGCATTTCCTCAGGCTGATCTCGTTCAATTTCGCGGCGTCGGCGATCATCTTCACCTGTTCCGGCATCTTCCAGGGTCTCGGCCACACCTGGCCTGCGCTCGGCAGCACGGCATCGCGCGTGCTGACATTCGCGCTGCCCGCGCTCTGGATCTCGACGCTGCCGGGATTCCGGATCGATCACGTGTGGTATCTCTCGGTCGCGAGCGTCTGGGTGCAGGCGCTCCTCAGCCTGTACCTGCTCTCGCGCACGATGAGACACAGGCTCGTTTCGTGACGGCCGCGCCGGTTGCCGATTTCGCGAGCCGCCGGTTTTGTGTCACAGTGCCGGCTCCCGCCTCGGGCTATTGGAATGCGTCGTGACCAAATCGAAGACCGGCGCCGACGCCGCCGAGCTCCGGCGCATCGACGGACTGCTGCAACGCAAACAGATTCCGGAAGCGCGCACGCTGTGCGACGCGATGCTGATGCGTCATCCCGAGCTTGCGGAGGGCTGGCTGCTCCTCTCGAGAATCAACCAGCAGTCCGGCGATTTCACCGGAATGCTCGACGCCGCGCGGCGCGCACTCGCGCTCGAACCTGCGAGCACGGCCGCGCGCTTCACTGAGGCCGAGGCGAGGCGGCACGCGGGCGACGTCGCCGGCGCGCTG
>DAIRVV010000279.1:0-3197 GCA_036802645.1 Steroidobacteraceae bacterium | reverse complement strand
GGAAGCGAGACGGTCGACGGCGTAGATGCGCGCCGATTCCAGCAGGCGGTGGCGCGGCGGATCGGCCGGCAGCGTCGTCACGAGTGAGCGGTCGACGAGGCGCCCGATGATGTCGATCGCCTCGGAAACGTCGAGCGCAGGATCCGCAACGGAGCGAGCCGCCGTCTCGAGCGAAAAGCTGCCCGCGAACGCGCCAAGCCGGTCAAAGACTTTCTGCTCGAGCGGCGACAGCAGGCCGTAACTCCAGTCGAGCGCTGCCTGCAGTATTCCATGCCGCGGCTCCGCGGCGCGGCCCGCCTGCTTCAGCAGCCGGAATCGATCGTCGAGCCGCGCGAGCAGTGCCGCGAGGCCGAGACCGGGAACGCGCGCCGCGGCAAGCTCAAGCGCGAGCGGGTTGCCGTCGAGGCGACGACAGATCTCGCCCACCAGCGCCGTATTCGACCCGGAAAGCTGGAACCGGCGGTCCGCCTCGGCCGCTCGCAGGGCAAACAACTGCACCGACGCGCTGCCCGCTTCATCCGCCGCCGAGGTGCCGCTGTCAGGCACCGGCAGGCCCGCAAGCCGGATGACGGTTTCCCGGGCGATGCCGAGCGGCGCCTGGCTCGTGACGAGCAGGCGGAGGCTGCCGGTGCTCGAGGCGAGCCGGGCCAGCGGCGCCGCCAGCTCGCCGGCCAGGTGCTCGGCGCCGTCGAGGATGAGGAGCAATGGTTGCTGGTCCAGCGACTGCGCGAGCGACTCAAATCCGTCCTGGCCGTCAGGCACTGACAAGCCGAGCGCCAGCGCGATCGCCGAGGGAACGTGCTCGATCGAGGCGAGCGATTCGAGCGTGATCCAGGCCACCGCCCTGCCCGGTTTTTCCACCGCGCGCGCAAGGATTTCCTGGGCGAGCCGTGTCTTGCCGACGCCCGGGCCGCCGACAAGGATGACGGGCGACGCCTTCTGAATCGCGGCTTCCACTTCGACCAGGTCGTCGTCTCGCCCGATGAGCGGCCCGAGCCGTGCGGGCCAGGTGACGCGTGGCGCAGCGAGTTGCGGCGTAACGAATGCCGCTGCTACCGGCGCAGTCGAATCTGCGCTACCGGCCGAAACCGCCAGGTCCAGGCGGTAGCCGAACCGGGGCACGGTGCTGATCGCGCCCGCCCCCAGCACGCGCCGGAGACTCGCAATCTGTGCCGGCAGGTTGTTCTCATCGACGACGAGCCTCGGCCAGACGCGGTCCAGCAGCGTCGCCTTGGTGACGAGGCGGCCCTGGTTCTCGACCAGGACGAGCAGCAGGTCGAATGCCCGCGCGCCGAGGTCTACGGGCTGACCCCCCGCGAAAAGCATGCGCTCCGTCGGAAAAAGCTCGAACGTCCCGACGCGTATGCGCTCCATCGGGGACCATTTAGAATAATTTCAGCAGGGTTTCAAGACAGGGCCCGCTGCGCCGGGGATCCTGACGCCCGGCGACAGCGATTCAGCAGCCGGTCATTCGAGGAGAATGTCATGCCGAAGTTCGTCATCGAAAGGGAAGTGCCGGGTGCGGGCAAGATGAGCCCGGCCGAGCTCAAGAAGATCTCGCAGAAGTCCTGCGGGGTCCTGAGTAGCCTCGGTCCCAGCGTGCAGTGGATCCAGAGCTACGTCACGGCCGACAAGCTCTATTGCATCTACCACGCGACGGACGAGTCGCTGATCCAGCGGCATGCCGAGCTCGGCGGCTTTCCGGCGAACAAGATCTCGCGCGTGGCCGCTGTCATTGATCCCGCGACCGCCGAATAGGCCGCAGCCCCGTCGGCCTCACGCCCTGAAGCCGCGAAGCGGCACCCTGGGCCGCTGCAGCCAGTTGTCCGGAAGATAGGCCGCGGTACCGTCGATCGCGTGGAGCGTATAGGCGTGCCGCGGCTTGTCGCTGAGATTCGGGCCCGATCGATGCGGCAGAGCGCCGTCGAGGACGATCAGCGTGCCGCGAGCCGCTTCCAGCGGCACCAGACCCTCTGAAGGATACGGCTCGTGGTCGAGCTCCAGGAGTTCCGTCGCGGTGCGCTGTGCGTTCAGCCGCGAGCGCGCCTTCACGGGCAGCCGGTGGCCGCCGGGAAGGGCCCACATGCAGCCGTTCGCGGTCGTCGCATCATCGATCGCGAACCAGAAGCCGACGACGCTTTGCGGCTCGGTCCACAGATAGGTGTGATCGGTGTGACAGATGACTTCGCCGCCGATGCGTGCCTGCTTGAAGATGTACATCGACTGAAGGAGCAGGGGCTCGCGCATGCCGATGCCGGCGGCAAGCGCTGCAAGTTCGGCCGTCCGGCTGAAGCCGTCGAAGACGGGATCGAGGTCGTGCATCGCATGACCGAGTTTGTTGAGGCTGAGGTGAGCGTCGGACTTGAGGCGCCCTTCGGCGTCGAACGCGCCTTTCTCGAAAAAGCAGCGGATCGCCTCGCCGCTCGTCAGGAAATATTCCTCGGCGGCATGCAGCGCGCGTCCATCGGCCGTGAAGACCGTCGCCTGGTCCGGGGACGGCACATGAATCCGCGCGAGCTCCATGGCGCGCTCGCGCAGGGCGAGGCAGCGCTCGGCGGAAACGAAATCCGGCAGCACCAGGAATCCGTCGCGACGGAGTAGCGCGAGCCCTCTGGAAGCCAGGTTCACGTCCGGACGGCGAGAGCGCCGGCTGCATCGAGATCGAAGCGCCCGGCGCGAACGGCCTCGAGCCACTCGATCGTCTTCATCACGCCGCCAAACGCGAAAAAGTGAGGCTTGACCAATCGACGCGCGAGTGCGCCTTCGCGCAAGCGCACGACTGCAGGGAAGATTTCGTTGACTGTTTTCACGAGGCTTCGCAATGTGCCGAGCGCGCCCGGGTTGGTGAGTAGCGAGCCGAGCGAGGCGCCGATGCCGCAGAGCACCGCGTATTTGGCCAGCGACTTGAGCGAGGCCGGTCCGGCGATGCCAACGTGCACCGGCATTTCGATACCGCGCGCCGCCAGCGCGCCGTCCCACTCGACCAGCACCAGCGGATCAAAGCCGAACTGGCTCACGATGTGCAGCCGGGCACCGGTCTGCGCCGCATAGTCCTGCTTCCGCCGCAGCGCTTCCCAGACCTCGGCCGACGGGATATTCGGGTTGCCCTCCGGGTGACCCGCGACGCCGATCATGTCGATGCCAGCCGCCGCGAGCATCCCGGAATCCAGGATGTCGAGCGTGCTTGCGAACTCGCC
>DAIRVV010000278.1:0-3199 GCA_036802645.1 Steroidobacteraceae bacterium | reverse complement strand
GGCGCGAGCGGCGTGCGATGGAGCGCGACTTGCCGCGCGGCTGGATTCTGCCGGACGCCGCGATTTACGAGCTTGCGCAGGCGAGGCCAAGGACGCGCGATGCGCTGTCACGAATCGCCGCGCTGCCGCAGGGCGCGTCTCTGCGCACTGCGGACGAGCTGCTTGCAGCCGTCGCGGCGCCGGTGGAAGACGATGTGGAGCGCGCGATGGACGACGCCGGCCGGCCGGGGCCTGAGCAGTTGCGGCTTCAGAAGGCGCTCCAGACGAGGCTCGCGGCGATCGCGGCCGAACTCGGGATCCAGCCGGAGGTGCTTGCGACGCGGCGGGATCTCGCAGCACTCGCGCGCGGCATTCGCGAATTGCCGGTGCTCAGCGGATGGCGGCGGGAGGTCGTCGGGCTTCCATTGCTGGCCGCGCTCTAGGTGATGGCGTGTTCGAGTCGCAAAGCGACTTCGTCGAGGCATCCGTCCGCATCGATGCGGCGAAGCAGCTCCTTCTTCGAGTAGTAGTCGATCAGCGGCTGGGTGCGTTCACGATAAACCGCGAGTCGGTGGGCTACCGTGTCCTCATTGTCGTCGGGCCGCTGGAACAGGTCGTGCGGCCTGCCGTCCGTGCAGCGCTCGCCCGCGCGCGGCGGATTGGACAGCAGGTGGAACACGCGGCCGCAGCGACGGCAGCTCCTGCGGCCCGCCAGCCGCTTCTGCAGGACCGCGTGGTCGATTTCGAAAAGTACGACGGCGTCGATCGGCTTGCCAATTTCGCCGAGGAGCGCCGCGAGCCCGTCCGCCTGTACGATCGTGCGCGGAAATCCATCGAGGATGAACCCACGTGCCGCGTCGCGCCGCAACAGCCGCTCGCGGATGATGCCGAGCATCGTGCGATCGTCGACGAGCTGCCCCGCCTCCATCACGGCTTTCGCCGCGCGACCGAGCTCGCTGCCCGCCGCAACCGCCTCACGCAGCAGATCGCCCGTGGATACCTGCGGAATACCGTGACGGGCCTGCAAGCGTTGCGCCTGCGTGCCCTTGCCCGAACCGGGCGCGCCGAGCAATACGAGCCTCATTCGGAACCTCGGATTGAAACCCGCAGGCGATTGCCCGTCGCGGGGCGCCCATCCTGCCCGCGGCCCGGTATCGCGTCAAACCGGGGCGAATCGGCTATGCTTCGCCCCCCACGGGGCGTGTCGCGCCCCGCAAAACGGATGTGACGATGGCGAAAACGAGGACACCGCGGCCGGCTCCGCGCAACGCGCTCTACGCTCAATCCGGCGGCGTCACCGCCGTCATCAATGCGACGGCCTGCGGCGTCATCGAGGCCTGCCGCAAGCACAGGAACCGCATCGCCAATCTCTACGCGGGCCGCGACGGAATCGTCGGCGCCCTCACGGAAGACCTCATCGACACGGGCCGCGAAAGCACGGCGACGATTCGCGCGCTGCGCCATACGCCGTCAGGCGCGTTCGGCTCGGCGCGCTACAAGCTGAAGGATCTCGAGCGCGATCGCGCGAAGTACGAGCGCCTGATCGAGGTGTTCCGCGCACACGACATCGGCTACTTCTTCTACAACGGCGGCAACGATTCAATGGACACCGCGCTGAAGCTGAGCCAGCTCGGCGGCGAGACTGGCTACTCGATCGCTTGCATCGGAATACCGAAGACCGTGGACAACGACCTGCCGGTCACCGACTGCTGCCCGGGATTCGGATCGGTCGCGAAGTACGTCGCCGTGTCGACGCTCGAGGCCTCGCTCGACGTCGCCTCGATGGCGCGCACCTCGACGCGCGTCTTCATCCTGGAAGTCATGGGACGACACGCGGGCTGGATCGCCGCTGCGGGCGGTCTCGCCGCGCGCAAGGCGGGCGACCCGCCGCACATCATCCTGTTCCCGGAGATCCCGCTCGAACGCGAACGATTCCTCGCGCGCGTCAAGGAGACGGTCGAGCGGAAGGGATTCTGCGTGGTCGTCGCCTCGGAAGGGACGCGTGATGCCGAGGGAAAGTTCCTGTCCGACATGGGCACGCGCGACGCGTTCGGCCATGTGCAGCTCGGCGGCGTCGCGCCGACTCTCGCCGCGATGGTCAAGCAGGCGCACGGCTACAAGTATCACTGGGCTCTTGCGGACTATCTGCAGCGCTCGGCGCGCCACGTCGCATCGCGCGTCGACGTCGAGCAGGCCTATGCCGTGGGCCGCGCCGCGGTCGAGCTCGCGCTCGCAGGGAAGAACGCGGTCATGCCGGTCATCCGCCGCAAGTCCGCGAAGCCCTATCGCTGGGATATCGGCTCGGTCGGTATCGAGGCCGTCGCCAATCGCGAGAAGATGGTGCCGCGGAACTTCATCACGCCGGATGGATTCGGCATCACCGCGGCCGGCCGCCGCTACCTCGAGCCGCTGATCGGCGGCGAGGACTACCCGCCATACGAAAGCGGAATTCCTGCCTATGCGACACTGAAAGGCGCGCGCGTGCGGCGCCGGCTCTCGACGACCTTCGTGATATAGTTTTCGTTTCCAGGAGTTCGTGATGTCAATGCAAGATGCGCTCTGGCTTGCGATGCTGGCCGGTGTGGTCGCCATCGTTTACGGGATTTTCATGGCGCGCTGGATTCTCGCGCAGCCCGCCGGAAACGCGCGGATGCAGGAAATCGCGGCGGCCATCCAGGCGGGCGCCAAGGCCTACCTGAATCGCCAGTACTCGACGATCTCCATCGTCGGCATCGTGCTGTTCGTCGCGCTCGGCTTCGCACTCGACTGGCACACGGCGGTCGGCTTCGCATTCGGCGCGATCCTCTCCGGCATGGCCGGCTACATCGGCATGAATGTCTCGGTCAGGGCGAATGTCCGCACCGCGCATGCGGCGAGTATCGGACTCAATCCCGCGCTGCAGATCGCATTCCGCGGCGGCGCCATCACCGGCATGCTCGTCGTCGGTCTCGGCCTCCTCGGCGTGGCGGCGTACTACGGCATCATGATGCGCCTGACCGGCGACAGCGATCACTCGCTGCACGCGCTCGTCGGCCTGGCCTTCGGCGGCTCGCTCATCTCGATTTTCGCGCGGCTCGGCGGCGGCATATTCACCAAGGGCGCCGATGTCGGCGCGGATCTCGTCGGCAAGGTCGAGGCCGGCATTCCGGAAGACGACCCGCGGAATCCCGCGGTGATCGCCGACAATGTCGGCGACAACGTCGGCGACTGCGCCGGCATG
>DAIRVV010000277.1:0-3214 GCA_036802645.1 Steroidobacteraceae bacterium | reverse complement strand
GCATGGTGCCCGGCGCGGGCGCGGCCAGCGCGATCCGGTCGGACGCATAGAGCGGGCGGCTGACGGAGATGCGGGGACGGACATCCTCGAGCGCTTCGGGCGGTAGCTCGGACAGGAATCGCGAGGGATCGCGATACGTTGTGCGGCCGAAGATCCGGCGGCTCTCCGCGTGAGTAAGATAGAGACGCTGCATCGCGCGCGTGAGACCCACATAGCAGAGCCGCCTTTCCTCGGGCAGCTTGTCGGCGTCGAAGGCCGAGCGTTCCGAGGGGAACAGGCCTTCTTCGAGCCCGACCACGAACACGGTCGGAAACTCGAGTCCCTTCGCGGCGTGCAGTGTCATGAGCTGCACGCAATCGAGGCCGGTTGCGGCCTGGGTCTCGCCGGATTCGAGCGTTGCGTGGGCGAGGAACGAAGCGAGCGGCGAGAGGCCGTCATCGTTAGCGGGTGTGAATCCCTCGGCCGCGTTCACCAGCTCGTCGAGGTTCTCGACCCGCGCTTCTCCCTTGTTGTCCTTCTCGCGTGCGTGATGATCGCGAAGGCCCGAGTGCTGGATGACGTGCTGCACCTGCTCATGCAATGGCATTTCTGCAATGGCGGCTGCGAGGCGGTCGACCAGGGCAAAGAATCCGCGGAGCGCGCCCGCCGCTCGCGCAGGCAGGGCCGTAGTGACCTCCTGGCCTGCACGCCAGAGGCTCCGTCCGCGGTCACGTGCATCGTTCCGGACGAGGTCGAGCGTCGCGCTGCCGATGCCGCGCGTGGGCAGATTGACGACGCGTTCGAAGGCGATGTCGTCGTCGCGCGACTGCGTGAGACGGAGGTAGGCGAGTGCGTCCTTGATCTCGGCGCGCTCGAAGAATCTGAGGCCGCCGTACACGCGGTACGGTATCCGCGCGGCCATCAGCGCCTCTTCGAATGCGCGCGACTGCGCGTTCGAGCGATACAGTATCGCCGCGGCGGCAAGCGGCAGGCCGCGCCGCTCGTGTTCGCGGATCCGGTCGATCACGAAGTCGGCCTCGTCGCGCTCGTTGAATGCCGCGTAGACGCGGATCGGCTCGCCGCCTTTTGTCGCCGTCCAGAGCTCCTTGCCCATCCGGTCCGTGTTCTTCGCGATCACTGCGTTCGCGGCGCCGAGGATGACGGACGTGGAACGGTAGTTTTGCTCGAGGCGGTATACAGTCGCGCCGAATTCGCGGCGGAAGTGCTGCATGTTCTCGACGCGCGCTCCTCTCCACCGGTACACGGATTGATCGTCATCGCCGACGACGAACGGCGCGCCAGTCTTGCCGACGAGCTGCTTCAGCCACTCGTACTGGATACCGTTCGTGTCCTGGAACTCGTCGACGAGGAGGTGACGAAACCGGTCGCAGTAGTAGCCGCCGAGCTCCGGGACGTCACGGAGGAGCTCGAAGCTCCGCAGCAGGAGCTCCGCGAAATCCACGACGCCCGCCTGCTCGCAGCGCTTTTCGTATTGCTCATACAGGTGAATGAGCTGCTTGCGCGTCGGGTCGTTGCGGTCGGCGAGATTCTTCGAGCGTCGGCCGTCGTCCTTGCTGGAGTTGATGAAGCCCTGGACCTCGCGGGGTATCCAGCGCTGCTCGTCGAGGTTCTGCTCACGGATGATCTTTCGCACCAGGCGCTGCTGGTCATCCTCGTCGAGGATCTGGAAGGACTGCGGAAGGCGCGCCTCGCGCCAGTGGCGACGCAGCATGCGGTGCGAGAGCCCGTGAAAGGTCCCGATCCAGAGCGCATCGGCCGGCATGCCGAGCAGCGCCTCGATCCGCCCGCGCATCTCGGACGCGGCCTTGTTGGTGAACGTGACGGCCATCAGGCCGTGAGGCGAGACGCCGTGCTCCACGATCAGCCAGGCGGCGCGGTGCGTCAGCACGCGGGTCTTTCCGCTGCCGGCGCCCGCGAGCACAAGCACGGGCCCGATCGGCGCAGTCACGGCGGCTCGCTGTTCGTCGTTCAGCGACTGTAGGAGGTCATGGGCGGACATGGGAGGGCGGATTCTAACGAAGGGGACATCTAAAGGGGGCGCGTCCCCTTTAACCGCTACTGCTTCTTTTCTTTCGCGAACTCAATCAGGGCGAGCACGAGCGCGATGACGACCGGGCCGAGGAAGAGCCCGATCATCCCGAAAGCGGCGAGGCCGCCGAGAACGCCGATGAATACGGCGAGTGTCGGCAGCACGGTGCTCCCTGAAATCAGCATTGGCTTGAGGAAGTTGTCCACGCTGCTCACGACCACGCCGAAGCCGATCAGGATGCCAGCCTGCACATAGGACCCCTGGACCATCAACATGATGACGGCCGGCACCCAGACGAGGGCCGTGCCGCCGAAGGGCACGACCGAGAGCACGGCGCCGACGACGCCGAATACGACCGGCGCCGGCAGGCCGACGACGGCGAAAGCGACTCCCAGCAGCAGTCCCTGGACGATGGCTGTCACCACCGTGCCGCGAACCACCGCGCGGGTGACTGAGGAGAGGCGTTCCGCGAGCTCCTCGCGTCGGCCGGGCTCCAATGGAACGAGCGCGGCCCCGAGGCGCGCGATGGCGCGCCCGTCGCGGATGATGAAGAAGAGGATGAACAGCATCACCGTGAACGAAAGCACGGTGCCGACGGCGCCGAGGAAGGCGACTCCGCCGAATGACGCGAGCTCCTGGAACAGCCGCCTGCTGCCCTCGACGAGCCAGGCCTGCACGGTGCTCGCGCTGATCTCGAGGTTCTGGTCCAGCCAGTCCAGCAGCGGGCCGACGACCGGCATCTCACCGAGGTCGCTGAACGACGTGCCCTGTCGCGTGCCCATCCAGTCCTGCAGCCGGATCGCGAGCTCGGTCGCCTGCTGCGCGAATGCGACCGCGAGCGCGGTCAGCGGACCGAGAAAGAGCAGGAGGACGAGGATCGTCAGGAGGAATGCCGAAACGGATGTGCGCCCTCCCATCCACATGGCGAGCCGCGCCTGGGCCGGTTGCAGCAGGAACCCGATGAACAGCGCCCAGGCGATCGGCCCGAGGAAGGGCTCGATGATGCGATATACGAGCAGGACGATGAGCGCCAGGCACGCGACGCCAAGCAGGCGCTGGTAGAACTGGACGTTGTCGGCGGTGGCCACGGTCATCCGCTCACAGCGCCGCGCGGATGCGCGCCGCGTGAGCGGCCAGAGTCGCGGGATCGACCGGATCGGCGGCGTGGATCCCGAGATCCTTGCC
>DAIRVV010000276.1:0-3214 GCA_036802645.1 Steroidobacteraceae bacterium | reverse complement strand
GATGCGTCCCTCGCGCTGGAATTCCTGGGATTCCGCCTCGGCGATGCGCGCGAGGGGCTGGACGCCGTGCGCAACCGGCGTCCGCCGCGCTTCAACCGCTGACATTGCGGCGCGCCGCCACCACCGCTAACATTCGCACTGCCTTGGGGTGGTCTGACTAGACCTGAGACGCCGGTGACTACCGGCGAACCCGTTGAACCTGATCCGGTTAGGACCGGCGTAGGGAGCAGGCGTGTCGATCAAACCGCTGTCGTTGCTTGTACTGCTGTTCGGTTCCGCCGAGGCCGCCACGCCGCCGGACTCGCCAACACGACTCGAAGCCGTCGTCGTGACGGCGACATTGCGCCCGGTGCCCCTGGACCGACAGCCCGGCGGTGCGACCGTGCTCGCGGGAGACGACATCCGGGAGGCCGGAGTCCTGCATCTCGAGGAGCTCCTGCCGTCCGTGCCCTCGCTGTCCTGGGCAGGTGCGAGTTCGCGCCCGCGGTATTTTCAGCTCCGCGGAATCGGAGAGCTGGAGCAGTACCAGGGCGCGCCCAATCCCTCGCTTGGCTTTCTGGTCGACGAAATCGATTTCAGCGGCATCGGAATGATCGCCTCGCTCTTCGACGTCGAGCAGGTCGAAGTGCTGCGCGGCCCGCAGGGCACGCGCTACGGCGCAAATGCGCTCGGCGGACTGATCAAGGTCAAGACGCAGGATCCGGCGCCCCGGCACACGTTCGATTCGGAAATTTCCATCGGTGACGATGGTCTCTGGTCGGCCGGAGTCGTCGCAGGCGGCGGCCTCGACTTGCGTGACGCGGTTGACGGCTCCTGGCGAGCGGTCCTGCAGCGCGCGGCCAGCGACGGATTCCGCAATAACCGCTTCCTCCAGAAGGACGACACGAATGGCAGGGACGAGACGACCGCGCGGCTGAAATTCCGTCTCGCGGCGGATTCCGGCTGGCTTGCCGATGTCACGCTGCTGCACGCGGACTTCGACAATGGCTATGACGCATTTTCGATCGACAACAGCCTCACGACGCTCTCCGACCGGCCGGGACGCGACTCACAGCGTTCCGAAGGCGCGTCACTCGACCTGAAGATGCCGGGCGCGGAGTGGGGGGAGTTTCGGTCGATCACGACCTGGGCGGATTCGGACATCGTCGCGAGCTTCGACGGCGACTGGGGCAACGAGATCGACTGGGGCGACGCGGGTCCATACGACTTTTTTTCGGATACGCGCCGAGGGCGCGAGATTCTGAGTCAGGATCTCAGGGTTTCGGGCTCGGACGGCGACTCGCTGTCCTGGATCGCGGGCGCATGGCTGTCGCGTTTCGCGGAGTCCAACCGGATCGCCGACGACGGCCTCTACCTGCAGGACGCATTCGTCCGCGAACTGGACAGCCGGTATCGCGCGACCAGTGCCGCGCTCTATGGCCAGGTCAACTGGGAAGCCGCGCCTGCGACGACGGTCACTGCGGGAATTCGCGTCGAGCAGCGGGATGCGGACTATCAGGACAGCGACGGAGTCACCTTCGATCCGCGCGATCGTATGTGGGGCGGAGAGCTCGCGATCTCCCGCCGGCTGAGCGATGCGCAACAGCTATGGGCCTCGCTGTCCCGTGGCTTTCGCGCGGGAGGCTTCAACATCGGCACGACGGTGCCGCCGGACCGGCAGCAATTCACGCCTGAACACGTCTGGTCCCTCGAAACGGGCTGGAAGGGAGGCGACGAATCAAACAGGCGGCGCGGTGACTTGAATATCTATTACATGCGGCGAGAGCAGCTCCAGGTATCAACTTCGCTGCAAACCGATCCGGCGGACCCGCTCACATTCATCTTCCTGACCGATAACGCCGAGAGTGGCGAGGCCTGGGGCCTCGAATCCTCGGCGGACATTCAGTTGAACGACCGGCTTGCGGTCGGCGCAATGCTTTCGTGGATGGAATCACGCTTCCACGGTTATCGTTTCGGCGACCGCGATCTCGAAGGGCGCGCCTGGGCACACGCGCCGGAATGGAAGGCCTCGCTGGCCGCGACATGGCGCCATCCGGCGGGCTGGATGGCGCGCGTGGACCTCTCGGGAGAAGCCGGCTTCTACTTCGACACGAGCCACGACCAGCGCGCCGACCCGCGCTTTCTCGCGAATGTCCGCACTGGGTATGAGGCAGAGCGTTGGTCGCTCGAAGTCTGGGCCCGGAATATCTTCGACGAGCGCTATCCGGTCCGCGGATTCTATTTCGAGAACGAGCCGCCCGACTTCCCGACCAAGCTCTATCTGCGCTGGGGCGATCCGCGCCAGCTGGGATTGACCGCCCGCTATTCCTTCTGAGGTGAATCCATGCACATCGCCGTTGAAATGAGCCTCTATCCGCTCACCGGGGAGTTCGTACCGCCCATTCTCGATTTTATCGAGCGCCTCAAGACGCAACCCGGGCTCGCGGTCGTCACGAATTCGATGAGCACCCAGGTGAGCGGCGATTACGACCGCGTATTCGACGCGCTGCGGGAAGAAATCCGGCCAAGCCTCTCGGCCCCGCATCGCGCGGTGCTCGTCATGAAGGTCCTGGGTGGCGCCGGCTGAAATCGCCGCAGTCGCCTGCGGCTTCGCCTACATTCTGCTTGCCATACGGCAGCAACGTGCCTGCTGGATCGCGGGAGGCGTGAGCTCGGCGCTCTATGCGTTCGTATTCCTCGACACCGGCCTGCCGATGCAGGCGATTCTTCAGCTCGTCTATATCGCGCTCGCTTTCTACGGGTGGTACTCCTGGCAGCGCGACGCCGGGCACTTATCCGCGCCACGAAGATTGCCTGCACGCGGTCACCTGGTCGCCCTCGGCAGCGTCCTGCTCGCGACGGCGGCGAGCGCGCCGCTCGCAGCACGCTATGCGCTTGCGACCGCGCCCATCGCGGATTCGCTCGGAACCTGGGCAAGTCTCTTCGCGACCTGGCTGCTCGCAAGACGCTACGCCGACAACTGGGCCTGGTGGATCGTCATCGATACGGGTCTTGCCGCACTGTTCCTCAGGCAGGGACTCGCGATGACTGCCGCGCTCTACCTGGCGTACGCGGCGCTCGCCTGGGCGGGATGGCGGAGCTGGCGACGCAGCGCGGGCCCGACGGCGTGAGCGCACTTGCGGTTGATTCGATCGAGGCGACGATCCGCGATGTCGCGGCCGAGCTTGCCCTCGAGCAGCCGGTGGTATCGCCACTAGAAGGCGGTGCCGCCAAC
>DAIRVV010000275.1:0-3220 GCA_036802645.1 Steroidobacteraceae bacterium | reverse complement strand
GTCAGCAGAGTCAAGAACAGCAAGGTCCTTACCGCGCTCGCGCGCACGCACATATCCGCCGGTCGGGCGCCGAGACGCGGCGGCAAAGCTCCCGCGACCCACGCGATATTGGCAGGCCGGGCGCATGCGATCGACGAGCGGCCGCTCGTGATCGGCGCGGGCGATGACGAGGGCGAGGGCCGGCGTATTGCGCTTGCTGGGACCCTCGATGGCGTCTCGCGGACCCATTGCACACTTCTGCGAGAGGCGGGCCGCCCGATCGTGCGCGACCACAGCCGCTACGGCAGCTTCGTCAACGGCGCGCGCGTCCAGGGTGAAACGGAACTCGGCGCCGGTGACCGGTTGCGGGTCGGATCGCCGGGCTTCGTGTTCGAGCTCGTGGCCGTCGAGTGAGCTGAAACATATGGCGCGCCGCCAGACAACCACCTTCAGCATGTCGTTTCTGGACGTGATTTCCTGCGGCTTCGGCGCGGTCGTGCTGTTCTACACGATCATCAGCGCGCAGGCAGGCCTGTACCGGATCAAGGAAACCACGGAGCTTTCTGCCGAGGCGCGCAAGCTCGAGCAGGAAGTGCTGGAGGGCTACAAGCACCTGGCGGAGTTGCGCAATGCACTCGACTCCACGGAGGACCGCAAGATTCGCGCCGTCGGGCTCTCTCGCGATGTGCTCGAAAAGCTGAAGATGACCGAGGAGGAGCTCGCGCGCTTCGAGCACGACACGCTCGCCCGGCGGGCGAGCCTCGAGCGCCTCAAGGCAGATCTCAAGTCGCTCGAGGAGAGCACGCGCCGCCTCAGGGAGGCCGCGCCGCCGGCCGAGCGCACCAGTCCCGCACCGATCGTCGACAAGCAGCAGCTCGTGACGCTTCGCGTCGACGGCAAGCACGTGCTGGTGCTCGTCGACGCCTCGGCAAGCATGCTCGACGAGACGGTCGTCAACATCATCCGGCTTCGGAACATGCCGCCGGAGCGCCGGATAAGCTCCGACAAGTGGCAGCAGGCGGTCAACACCGTGGAATGGCTGGCATCGCGACTGCCGGACACGACGAAGTTCCAGATCTACGCCTTTGACACCGCGCCGCGGCCACTCGTTGAAGGAAGCGCCGGTCGCTGGCTCGATGCGCGCGATTCCACCCAGATCGAGAAGGCGCTCACGGCGCTCCGTGGTACGGCGCCGACCGGGGGAACAAGCCTTCAGAACGCATTCGGGGTCATCAAGACGCTGGATCCGCCGCCCGACAACGTGATTCTTCTGACTGACGGCCTGCCGACTCAGGGTGACAAGCCTCCGATGGTGCGAACGCTGGTGACCATGGAGCAGCGCGAGGACATCATGCAGGACGCCGTCAAGTCGCTGCCGCCATCGCCGCCGCCGATCAGCGTCGTGCTGCTGCCGATGGAAGGCGACCCGGCCGCGCCGATCTACTTCTGGCGCCTCGCGCGCTCGACCGGCGGCGGCTTCCTGAGTCCGGCGAAGGACTGGCCATGAAGCGCCGCACGCGCCGGGATACCGAGACATTCAGCATGTCCTTTCTCGACTGCATCTGCTGCGGGTTCGGCGCGATCATCCTGCTGCTCGTGCTGAACGAATTCGGCGAGCCGGTCCAGCTCGAGCAGTCGAAGCAGGACCTCGACGCCCAGATCGTCAAGTTCGAGCGCGAGGTCTTCGACATCCGCGGCGTAGCCGCCGTGCTCGAGCGCGAGCTGCGCAAGCGCGTCGAGGAAATGACGGAGGAGCAGAAGCGCCTCGCACGGCTTCGCGGCGACCTGTCGTCGATTGAGGGCCAGCACAAGGCGAGCACCGAGGAGGAGGACGCGCTGAAGAAGCTGAACGAGACGCTTGCCGAGGCGCGCAAGACGCTGATCGACGAAAAGCGCGAGATGCAGAAGAGCGGCCGCCAGCAGGTCTACAACCAGCCGGTCGCGGGGGTGCCGATCGACAGCGAGTACGTCATCTTCGTCGTCGACACTTCCGGCTCGATGCAGTCGCAGAACTGGCGCTATGCGGAGGAGAAGCTCGGCGAAGTGCTCAACATCTACCCGAAGCTGAAGGGCATCCAGGTCATGGATGACGAGGGCGGGTACATGTTCAGCGAATACCGCGGCAAGTGGATCCCGGACTCGCCGGCGCGGCGCAAGGCGATCCTCGACCGCTTCCGCAACTGGCAGGCATTTTCCAATTCGAGTCCGTCCGAGGGCATCATCGCGGCGATTCGCACATTCTGGACACGCGATCACTCGATTAGCCTGTACATGATCGGCGACGAGTTCACGGGCCCGTCGATCCAGGAGGTCGTCGACACGGTCGATCGCATCAACCGGTCGGGCAAGTCCGGCGAACGGCTGGTGCGCATTCACGCGCTCGGCTTTCCGATTCCAGGCCAGTACCCGCAGCACACGAGCATGCGCTACGCGACGCTGATGCGCATAATGTGCGCCCGCAACGGCGGCGTGTTCGTCGGCCTGCCCGAAGGCAACTCGGAAGCCCTGCGACGGAGCAAGCGATGACCATGACGATTTTCCGCCCGGCTCTCGTCGCCCTGTCTCTCGGCCTGCTCGCGGCCTGCACCGCGACCAGGCTCGACACCAAGGCGCAGTTGCCGCCGCCGCTCATCGAGCAGCTTCCGGTGCGCGTCGGCGTCTACTACCCGAAGGAATTCCGCGAGTACGTGCACCGCGAAACGCGCGGCACGATCGAGTACGAAGTCAAGCTCGGCCCCGCGCACGTGACGAACCTCGATTGGCTGCTGAAGGCCATGTTCCGGGACATCGTTCCGGTCGAGGACCCGACGCGCGTCGCCGGCGTCGCGCCGCCGCTCGCCTTCGTGCTCGAGCCGAAGTTCGAGGAGTATTCCTTCCTGACGCCCAAGGACGTCGCGGGCGAGGCCTTCATCGTCACGATCCGCTACCTGCTCACGCTCTATGACAGCGGCGGCGCGCGCGTCGATTCATTCACGCTGACCGGCTACGGTCGCGAGAAGGCGCATACGCTCGCGAGCAAGGAACCGCTCGCGATTGCGACGCAGCGCGCGATGCGCGATGCCGGCGCGAAGGTCGCCGTGATCTGGAGACCCTCCACATTTGTCGCCTTCGTCTCCCCAACCACCTTCGTCTATGCGCTCATCTACCTTAACCCAAGTGTTATTATTTTTCTCGTCAATCCAGTTCTCAAGTTTTACCCCTATCTCCCCATTCTTCTCGAAGTTATACATTACAAATTTGT
>DAIRVV010000274.1:0-3257 GCA_036802645.1 Steroidobacteraceae bacterium | reverse complement strand
CCGATGTACACAGCGATTTGGGCCTATTTGGCTAAAAGTGTCTGTCCCCTTTAGCCGAGCGCCCAGTCGGCGAGCGGCCTGTAGCGTGCGCCGTCGGGGTGGGCGGCGGACTCGACGAGGGCGAGGCGCCAGGCCGGCGCGTCGCCCGAGTTTTCAGCAGGCCCAAGCCGCAGATTCTCGGGCGGTGGCCGCCGGACCCGGCGCGCCAGGGTCAGGTGCGGCAGCCAGGGTCGCATTTCGCGCTCGAAACCGAGCGATTCGAGGCTCAACCAGAGTCGATCGACGATCTCCTGGCCGGCAGCCGGAACAGATATCGGCATCGCCACGACGACCTTCGGCTTGGCCCAGTACTCGAGCCGCTCGAAGCTGATTTCAACCGTAGGCCACGGCCCCTTCCCGCCCACCTCGATCAGGTGCGCAAGCGCCGTCCCGGGAACCATGCCGATGAAGGCAAGCGTCACATGCAGGTTGCCGGGCGGTACCGGGCGACTCTCGACCCCGGCAAGCGCGGTCGCTGCTGCCGCAGCCAGTGCCAAACGAAGCACTTCGCTGGGCCACAGGGCATAGAAGACTCGCAGGGGTCGGGCGCCGCTCCCAGAGGGGCGCGTCCCCTTCACGGGCATCACGACTCGGGCAGGCCGGCGAGCGCCACGGCTGCGGCCTGGTGACGTATGGCATCGCGCCCACCCCGGAATCGGAATGGAAGCGCGATCGCGAGCGTCCTGCCGCCACGCCTGAAGCCCCAGGCGATCCACACGGTCCCGACCGGCTTCGCTTTCGTCCCGCCGGCAGGGCCCGCAACCCCGGTAATCGCGATCGAAACCCGGGCGCCGGAGTTGTCGATCGCGCCACGCGCCATCGCAAGTGCCACGGGTTCGCTGACCGCCCCGTGCCGATCGATCAGCCGCTTCGGGACGCCCAGCTCCGACTGCTTGGCGGCATTGGAATAGGTGATCCAGCCGCGCTCGAAATAATCCGAACTGCCCGCAATGTCTGTCAGGCACTTCGCAAGCAGGCCGCCGGTGCAGGACTCCGCGGTGGCAATCATGAGATCCGCCTCCCGCAATCGCCGCCCGACCGAACGGGCGAGCCTCCCGAGCGCGGCGTCGCGCGGCGAGGCCATGCGTCAGGCGAACTTCGAGAAATCGGGGGCACGCTTCTGGATGATCGCGGCGATCGCCTCGCGCGCCTCGGCTCCGGCAAGCCGCGGGCCGAAATACGATGCTTCGCGCAGGATCGCCTCCTGCACGGCCGCCGACTGCGCCTGGCGAAGCAGCTTCTTGGTATCGCGCACCGCCCCGGGCGGCAGCGCACTGAAAGCCCGGGCGACCTTCCGCGCGTGCGGCAGAACCTCCGCCACCGGCAGGACGGCATTCGCGATGCCCATCACGACAGCCTCGGGTGCCGGAAACGGCTTGCCGAGCAACAGCTTCTCGGCCGCGCGCACCCGCCCCGCGATCAGGGGCAGAAGCAGCGTCGAGGCAAATTCCGGCACGAGCCCGAGGCTCGTGAATGGCATCGAGAAACTCGCGTTGTCCGCGACGTAGACGAGATCGCAGTGCAGCAGCAGGGTCACGCCGATGCCGACCGCGAGCCCCTCGACCGCGGCGATCACCGGCTTCTCGAACGCCGCCAGTCCTTGCATGAAGCCGAGCACCGGCGAGTCGATCTGCGCGAACTTTGGGTTGGAGAAATCCTTGAGGTCGTTGCCCGCAGTAAATGTGCCGCCCGCGCCCGTGATCAGGACCGAGCGAACGGCAGGGTCCGCAGCCGCCTGTTTGAGGTGGGCGACGAATTGCTCGTACATCTCGCCCGTGATCGCGTTCTTCTTGGCCGCGCGATCGATCGTGATCGTGCCAACGCCTTGATCCGACTGGTAGGTGATGCTCATATGTCGTCCTGCATGCGGGCCGTCATAATGCCTCAAATGAGGAATTCCGAGACCAGGCCCGCGACCGCGCCGCTCTTTCCGGGCCTCGAAGCCCACACGCCCATGATGCAGCAGTACCTGCGACTCAAGGCGGAGAACCCGGACGTCCTCCTCTTCTATCGCATGGGCGATTTCTACGAGCTCTTCTACGACGATGCGCGCCGCGGATCGCGGCTGCTCGACATCGTGCTGACGCAGCGCGGCGAGTCGGGCGGCGCCGCGATTCCAATGGCGGGCGTGCCGGTCGAGAAGCTCGACAGCTATCTCGCCCGGCTCGTCAGGCAGGGTGAGCCGGTCGCAATCTGCGAGCAGACGGGCGAAGTCGGCAAGTCCAAGGGCCCGGTCACGCGCGAAGTTGTCCGCATTGTCACACCGGGGACGTTGACCGACGATGCCCTCCTCGACTCGCGGCGCGACAACCTGCTCGCGGCGCTCGCCGCGGACGGTGCGCGGTTCGGCCTCGCCTGGCTCGACCTCGCCGCGGGACGTTTCAGCGTCCTTGAAGGCGAAGGCAGCGAATCGCTGGCCGCCGAGCTCGAGCGCTTGCGGCCCGCCGAGCTGCTCTTGCCCGAAGGGGTCAAGTTATCGGCAGGCGGGCGAGTCGTCGAGCGGCCGCCGTGGCATTTCCTCGGAGATTCGGCGCGGCGGGCACTCACCGCGCAATTCGGTACCCAGGATCTCTCGGGCTTCGGCTGCGAGGACTTGACGCTCGCGATCGGCGCCGCGGGCGCGCTGCTCCAATACACGCGCGACACGCAGAAGGGTGCACTTCCCCACATCACGTCGCTGACGCGCGAATCGCGCGACGAGGCGCTCGTCATGGACGCCGCGACGCGGCGAAACCTCGAGCTCGATACGAATCTGGCCGGGCGCGACGAGGCGACGCTTGCGGGCGTGATCGACCGCACGGCGACCTCGATGGGTGCACGGGAGCTGCGCCGCTGGATCCATAGGCCGCTCCGGGATCGCGACGCGCTCCGCGCCCGCTACGGCGCAATTTCCGCGCTGATCAAGGCGGACCGATACGACGCGCTGCATGAAATCTTGCGCGGGATCGGCGACGTCGAGCGAATCCTCGCGCGCGTGGCGCTCCGCTCCGCCAAGCCGCGCGACCTCGCGGCCCTGCGCGAAGGACTTGGGCAGCTGCCTCGGCTCGAGTCAGCGCTCGCTGGCCTCGATGCGCCACTGCTCGCGTCCGCGGCACGGGATCTCGCGCCACGGCCGGAATTGCACGGACTTCTGACGCGCGCAATCGTCGAGACGCCGCCGCCGCTCCTGCGTGAAGGCGGCGTCATCGGCGCCGGCTACGACGCCGCGCTCGCCGAAC
>DAIRVV010000273.1:0-3282 GCA_036802645.1 Steroidobacteraceae bacterium | reverse complement strand
GGCGCGCGGCGTCGACGCCGACGGGGCCCTGCTGCTGGAGATTGACGGCGCGAATCGCCGCATCCTGTCGGGCGAAGTGAGCGTCAGGCCGGTTCGGTGATAGATTCTCGCCGTGCGACTCGCCATTGCCCTGCTGCTGTTCGCGAACATCGCCTGGTACGGGTGGACGCACTGGATTTCCGTGCCCGACGAGCCGGTCGCGACCGCGGCTGCAGCCCAGGGTTCGGGACTCAAGCTCGCGCGTGAGGCCGAGCCGGGCGGGCCTCCCGCACGCCCCGCGGTGCGTTCCGCGAACAACTGCCTGAGTCTCGGTCCATTCACGGATCTGACCGATGCGGCGCGCGCGTCGACATTACTCCGCGAGAACGAGCTCGAGCCCCGCCAGCGCGCGGCCGACGGAGTCGTGTGGAGGGGATTCTGGGTGACGCTCGAAAGCGTGCCCGACAAGACCGCGGCCAACGGGATCATCGAACGCCTGCAACGCGCGGGTGTCGCAGATGCCTATACGATGCCGGGCGACGGCCGCGACGTCACGATATCGCTCGGCCTCTTCAGCGAGCGCCAGCGCGCCCTCAAGCGCCTGGACGACGTGAAGGCAATCGGGCTCGCGCCGCGCATCGTCGACCGCGAGCGGAGCGGCACCGTCTACTGGATCGACGTGGACGTCGTGCCGCCGGCGGAACTGCCGGACGCCGCACGCTTGCAGGGCGATGTGGGGCGCATACTCCGCCTCGAGGTCAAGCCCTGCGAGGCCGAGGGCTGAACCGACTGTGGTAGTCTCTTTGAGACGGAGGCAAGGAACCTGGAACGCAAGCAATACCGGCTGATCGGCCGATTGCTGGCCCTGGCGCTCCTCGTCGCGCAATTCGGCGCCGAGGTCCACGTCTATTCGCATCCACTCGCGGATCCCGCGGACATGCTGGGCACGGCCCGCAGCTGCGGTACCTGCCTCGCATCCTCGCAGTTGCAGCATGCCGTCGGCGCCCCGAAGGCGACGCTGCCCGTCCTGGCGATCGCCTGGACGACGGTCGTTCCCGAATTTTCTACACCGGTTTTCCACCAGGCGCCCTTCCGGGCGTTCCGTTCCCGCGCACCACCCGCACTCGTCTGACGCTGAATCTCCCCGGCTGCCTGGTGCAGCCGACGTTCATTGCTTTCAGACGAGGACCAAGTCATGAGTGTTTACAAGCCCATTGCGGCGCTATTGCGCGCCGGCGTGCGCCATGCCGTTGCTGGCGCGATTGCAATACCCGCATCACTGTTTGTTCTTCCGGCCGCCGACGCAGCCGAGCCCCGGCTCGAGGAAGTCGTGGTGACCGCCGTTCCGTTGAACAGGAGTCCGCTCGAAGTCGCCCAACCGACCGCGATACTCACGGGTGACGAACTGCGGCGCCAGATTGCGACAAGCATCGGCGAAACCCTGTCGCAGGAACTGGGCGTCAGCTCTTCTTACTTCGGGCCGACAGCAAGCCGGCCCGTCATACGCGGGCTCAGCGGTTACCGCGTTCAGGTGCTGGACGACGGTATCTCCGCTCTCGATGTGTCAAACATCAGCCAGGATCACGCCGTGACCCTCGAATCGGTGGTGTCGCAACAGATCGAGATCATCAAGGGGCCCGCAGCGCTTCTCTATGGCAGCGGTGCAGCGGGCGGCCTCGTCAATATTGTCAGCAACCGCATTCCAAGCGAGCGCTCCGAGGCGCCGATTTCGATCGCTGCTGAACTGCGGGGTGACAGTGCCGCCGACGAGCGTACGGGGGCCGTGAGCCTGGATGGCGGCTCGGGTGCCCTCGGGTTTCACGTCGACTATTTCGACCGTGAGACGGACGACGTCCAGATTCCGGGATTTGCCCAGTCGCGCGCACTGCGTCAGCAAATCATTGACGCCGGCGGAGTGCCCAGTGACGCGCGCGGCCACGTCGACAACACCGCGAGCGATACCAGGGGCGGCGCCGCGGGTGCGTCGTACCTCGGCGAGCAGGGATCGGCAGGCGTTTCGTGGAGCCGATACGAGACGATTTACGGCATACCGGGCGAGGAAGAAGCATTCATCGACATGGAGCAGGACCGCTACGACGCCAAGGCGGCGTGGACGCCGGGCGAAGACTCTGCTGTCGACGCCGTTCGCTTCCGCGGCGCGTACAACGACTATACGCACACCGAATTCGAGGCGCCCGGCGAGGCCGGCACGCTGTTCAACCAGGACGCCTATGAGGCACGGCTCGCGGTCGACCATCATTTCGGCGAGGCGTGGAAGGGCACGGTCGGAGTTCAGTACCTCAGTCTCGACTTCGAGGCGATTGGTGACGAAGCCTTCGTGCCCGCGTCGACCACTGACGGCATAAGTGTCTTCGGCTTCGAAGAGCGGGACTTCGGTGACTGGACGCTCGAGTTGGGCGCGCGCGCGGAGAACCAGACGATCGATCCGGACCCGGCCGCGGGGCTTCCGGATTCAGACGAGACAGCGATCAGCGTGTCGGCCGGAACCGTATGGAAGTTCGCGCCGAGTCATGCGATCGCGCTGAACCTGACACGCACCGAGCGTAATCCGCAAGCGGTGGAACTCTACGCGAACGGACCGCACATCGCGGCGCAGCGGTTCGAAGTTGGCGATCCCGGTCTGGAGAAGGAGTCGGCGATCACGACCGATCTTTCGCTGCGCCACAGCGCCGAGCACCTGGAATGGGTGGTGAGCGCCTTCTACAACGACTACTCCGACTATATTTTCCCGAACCCGACCGCTGCCATTGAAGATGACCTCCCGGTTTTCGTCTACGTTCAGGACGACGCCTCGTTCTACGGCTTCGAAGCGGAGCTCACCATTCCACTGTTCGAGGCCGGCACGAGACATCTTGATCTGCGGCTCGCCACCGACTACGTCCGCGGCAAGCTCGACAATGGCGGCGACCTGCCGCAGATTCCGCCGCTCCGATTCGGCGCAGGACTGCACTACGACCAGGTGCGCTGGCACGCGGGGCTGCAGGCTTTCTACTACGACGAACAGGACGAGATTGCGGCCAACGAGTTGCCGACCGACAACTTCACGATGGTGGACGCGGACGTCAGTTACCGCTTGACGATGGGCGCAGGGGACCTGTTCGTGTTTCTGCGCGGGACGAACCTGCTCGACGAGGACGCGCGGCAGCACGCCTCACCGCTCAAGGACATCGTGCCGCTGGCCGGCACGTCACTGCATCTCGGATTGCGAGGGGAGTTCTGACGCCGCTGACTGCGGGCAGCCCCGGCGGCCGCCAAGACGGCGCGCCGCCGGGCTAGAATGCC
>DAIRVV010000272.1:0-3290 GCA_036802645.1 Steroidobacteraceae bacterium | reverse complement strand
GTGGTGACCAGCCGGCGCGCGAGCGTGCGCTCCGTGAACTGCTGGCCGTCGACCCGAAGGCGCCCGGCGCCGCGAGCGAGCTCGTCGACACGATGCTTTCGCTAAACCGCCCGTACGACGCGTACGTCGTCGCACGCGACATGGCGCCGCAGCGGCTCGCGGGTGACGCCGGCCTGCAGGCGATCGAGCGTGACTGGGTTGCCCACTTCGATGCGGCACTCGACTCGAGCTGGCGGAATGGCCAGACGGACCACGACAAGCACGACCTGCCGCGCGTGAAGGCCGCCTGGGCGGCGAGCCATCAGCGCTGGGGCCGTGTGCGGCTGCTCGGCGAAGCGGCCTACCCCGAGTCCGACAGGGTTCCCGCCGGCGAGCCATTTGGCACGTCCACCGCCCTGACGGCGCTGTCGGAATCCCAGTCCGACAAGGGCATCGCCGCGCTCGCGCAGTGGGCTCCGCGAAACGGCATCGCCCTGGAATTCGGCACGACACCGACATCATTTGAAGTCGCCAGCCTGGTCGGCGCCCTGCGTTTCCAGAATGACACGCTCGGAGGCTACTGGATCTACGGCCTGGATCGCGATGCAGTCGAAGACTCCCTGCTGTCCTACGCCGGCACGGTCGACCCGCTGAGCGGGCAGACCTGGGGTGGCGTCGTGCGGGATCGCGCCTATTTCGGCGGGCGTTTCGGAGACGAGGTCTTCAGCCTGTACGGTGTGGTGACGGGCTCCGTGTTCGACGGTCATCGCGTCGACAGCAACACGGAGTGGCACGCCGACGCGGGCTTTCTCCAGCGGGCTGCTTCGGGCGATGGCTGGGTGGCGCGCGTGGGCGGCGCAGTGGAAGCCGCCACATTTGCCGCCAATCGCTCCCACTTCACGCTCGGACACGGCGGCTATTTCAGCCCGGAGAGGTTCATTTCCGTCGGACCGGTATTCGAGTTGCGCGGACGCCGTGACGAGCGGAGCTTCAACATCGAGGGCGCGGTGACCTGGCAGGAAGTGCGCGAATCGGCCAGCGAATTCTTCCCGGCTGACGCGGCATTGCAGGCGGCGAGCGGCGACCCGCGATACGCGGGCGACTCGCGCGAAGGCGTTGGCGTGCGCATCTCCGCATCGGTCGAATGGCGCGTTACCGCACGTGCGGTCGCGGGTGTTCGCCTCGAGGGTATTCGCGGAGAAGACGCCGACGAGGTCCGGCTGCAGGTCTACTCACGACGCTGGAACAGCGCGATCTCGGAACCGGTGCAGCAACCGCCCGTGTCATTGCGGACGGGCGAGTTCCACATCCTGAACTGACTGCGGCTCAGGCGCGGGTCTTGCGGCCCGCGGACAATCCGTCGAGGTACTGCGCGAATCGATCGCCGAGCTCGGGATGACGCAGCCCGTACTCGACGGTCGCCTCGAGATAACCAAGCTTGGTGCCACAGTCGTAGCGCTTGCCGCTGAAGCGGTATGCATACACCGGCTCGTCGCCGAGCAGCGCTGCGATGCCGTCGGTCAGCTGGATCTCGCCACCCGCGCCGCGTCCGACGTTTTTCAGCCGCTCGAAGATCGAGCCGCTCAGGAGGTAACGCCCGACCACCGCGAGGTCCGAAGGCGCATCGGCCGGTTTCGGTTTCTCGACGATGCGGCGGATTCGCGCCAGATCGCCCTCTGATTCGTCGATCGCCACGATTCCATAGCTGCCGGTCTCGTTGCGCGGCACCTGCTGTACGCCGATCATGCTTCCCCCCGTCTTCAGGTACCGGTCACGCATCTGTGCAAGTACCGGCTTTTCCGCGTCAATCAGGTCGTCCGCGAGATGCACATAAAAAGGCTCGCTGCCGACGACGGCATGCGCGCACAGTACGGCGTGACCGAGGCCGAGCGGCGCCGGCTGGCGAATGTAGATGCAGGTCGCGTCCGAGGGCAGGACTCCGCGCAGCACTTCCACGAGTTCCGTCTTTCCCTGTTCCGCGAGGGCCGCCTCGAGTTCGGGATCATTGTCGAAGTGGTCCTCGATCGCGCGCTTGGAGCTGCCGGTTATGAAGACCAGCAGACGGGCGCCGGCGGCCAGCGCCTCTTCCGCTGCGTACTGGATCAGCGGCTTGTCCACGATGGGCAGCATCTCCTTCGGGCTCGCCTTGGTGGCGGGCAAAAAGCGCGTGCCGCGTCCGGCAACAGGAAATACCGCGAATCTGATCGGTGCGGGTCGGCTCACGGTGGGGGTCCTTCGGTTCCGGAATCCTGGCGTGACAATGATACCGGAGCCGCCGCGAGCCGACCCGCGCCTTGGGTCGGCTTTCCTCAGCCCGGGGACTTCGCAGCCTCGAACTTCAGGTTTGCCTTGTTCTGGTCGACGAGTTTCTTGCCGAGTCCCTTGACCTTCACGAGTTCGTCGGCACTCTTGAATGGCCCGTTCTTCTCCCGATAACTGACGATCGCCTCGGCCTTCGCCATTCCGACGCCCTGCAGCTCGCGGGCCAGCGTCTTGGCATCCGCGGTGTTGATGTCGACGGGCCCGGCGATGGCGATTGGCGCGAGCAGCGTCGCGGCCACGAAGGCCGCACTCAGTCCCTTGATCAGCATTGTCTTCACTCCCTTTTCTCGCGCGCGGCGACCATCGCCGCGCCCGGGGAGTGAAACTAAACCTGCGGGTGACCGCGCGCCTCTCGCCTATCCCGCGTGTTCAGCGAGTTTCGGGACGACCGCCGCCACCCTCGAGCCCGGCAACGAGGTCAAATCTCAAGAGCGGCCGCTGGCTGTCCCAGGTTTTGCAGCCGGGACACTGCCAGAAGTGGTCGATGCTCGAAAAACCGCAATTTGCACAGCGGTAGCGTGACGTCCGCGCCGCCAGGCGGCGCAGCACGGCCGCAATGTCGGCGATGGCGCGCGTGTCGAGGGCCGCCGGATCGCGCCCGATCGCCCTCACCAGCCCCGCGATGGCGTCGTCCTGGGCGAGGCAGGCCCGCACGCGCTCCTCGAGCGGAGCGAATTCGAGCGCGTCCGCCATGATCGACGCGATCGCGATTTCGTTGACCGCGTCGGGGCGACCGGAGACCACGCGAGCGACGATTGCCTCGCCTGCGCTTCCCGCAGCTCGCGCAAGTCGCACCAGCCTGGGTATGGCCTCGATCGCGAGCGCGGCGTCGTGCGTCAAAACCGCGCCGAGCAGCCGCTCTGCGAGCGGATAGTCACCCTGCTCGATCGCGATGTCCGCGCGCACGAGGGCGCCGCGCGGAAAACGCCGGACCTCCGAGTGGGCGGCGCGCAGGTGATCGCGGGCCTCGTCGGGCGCGCCACGCTCGT
>DAIRVV010000271.1:0-3302 GCA_036802645.1 Steroidobacteraceae bacterium | reverse complement strand
TTTGTCCCGGAATTCCGGGCTCTTCCAGTCGAGCGCGTGCCGGGTCGGCGCCTCGAGGCTGCCTTCGCGGGCGGCCGGATCCGGGCGCTCGTTCAACCGCGCCGATTCCCGCGGATCGCCCGGCTCAGTTGAGCTGGTCCAGTGCCTTCTGGAATCGATTGGCGTGAGAACGCTCGGCCTTGGCGAGCGTCTCGAACCAGTCGGCGATCTCGCCGAAACCTTCATCGCGCGCCGCCTTCGACATGCCCGGGTACATGTCCGTGTACTCGTGCGTCTCGCCCGCGATCGCCGCCTTCAGGTTGTCCGACGTGCCGCCGATCGGGAGGCCCGTCGCCGGGTCGCCCACCAGCTCGAGATACTCGAGATGTCCATGCGCGTGGCCCGTCTCGCCCTCGGCCGTCGAGCGGAACACGGCGGCGACGTCGTTGTAGCCTTCCACGTCCGCCTTCTGAGCGAAATAAAGGTAGCGACGGTTCGCCTGCGACTCGCCGGCGAATGCCGCCTTGAGATTGCCTTCGGTCTTACTGCCCTTCAGGTTCACGGTGACCTCCTCGTCAGTCCGGCCGCTGCGGCCGGTGATTTAGACAGATTCTAACACCGCTTTCGGACCCGTGAAGTAAACTGACTGTTCCAACCGGCCGCGGCGAACGCTTGGTGACCCGACAAAAACAGGCTACACCCGATTTCGAGACGGCCCTGGCCGAACTCGAAGCCATCGTCCAGCGGCTCGAGCAGGGAGAACTCCCGCTCGAGGAGTCCTTGCGCCAGTTCGAGCGCGGGGTTGTCCTGACCCGCAGCTGCCAGAAAGCGCTGCGCCAGGCGGAGCAGAAAATCCAGCTGCTCGCGAAGGGCAGCGACGGCGAGCTCGTGGCACAGGAGCTCGACGCACAGGTCGAGGACTGACCGGATTTCGATGCAGGCCCTGGCCCAGGCCGGCGACTGGCAGCCGGTATTACGAGAGCGAGTCGAACGCGTGCTCCAGCGGGTCCTGCCGCCGGCGGACAAGGAGCCCGCGCGCCTGCACCAGGCGATGCGCTATGCCGCGCTTGGCGAGGGCAAGCGCATCCGTCCCCTCCTCGTCTATGCGGCAGGCACGGCGACGGGCGTCGATCCGGATGCCCTCGACGCACCGGCTGCGGCGGTGGAGCTGATTCACGCCTATTCCCTCGTCCACGACGATCTTCCGGCGATGGATGACGACGACCTGAGGCGCGGCCGGCCGACGACACATCGCGCCTTCGACGAGGCGATAGCAATACTCGCGGGCGACGCGCTGCAGGTACTCGCATTCGACCTGCTCGCGAATGCGCCGATGAACGGCGTCAGCGACGCGGCCCGCATGGAGATGATCCGGCTGCTCGCGCGCGCGAGCGGCACGCAGGGCATGGCCGGCGGACAGGCGATGGATCTCGCCGCCACGGGCCGCCGTCTCGATCCGCGGCAGATCGAGGAGATGCACGAGCGCAAGACGGGCGCGCTGATTCGCGCCTCCGTTCTGATTGCCTGCGCGGCAAACCCGACGCTCGGATCGGCAAAGCACGACGCACTCGACCGCTACGGCCGCGCCGTCGGTCTTTCATTCCAGATCGTCGACGACCTGCTCGACGTGCTCGGCGACCCCGCGGTCACGGGAAAAATTTCCGGATCGGATGCGCTACGGGGCAAGCCGACCTATCCGGCGATCGCGGGTGTTGCCGCAGCGCGTTCTCGCGCCGCCGAGCTCGCGGAAGCCGGTATCGCCGCACTCGATGACTTCGGGCCGGAAGCCGCGCGGCTCCGCGAATTTGCGGGCGACCTCGTCAGGCGCGGACATTGAGGCGCAATCGCATGCGGCGTATGCCCCGCGCCGTCGCTCCAGTAGACTTCGTCCATGGGTGACGTGAAGCCGGACGGCTTGCTCGCCGCGATCGAAACGCCGGCCGACCTCAGGGCCCTCAAGCGCGGCGATCTCGCCACGTTGTCGGAAGAGCTCCGCCAGTACCTCATCCAGACCGTCGGCCAGATGGGCGGGCATCTCGCCGCCGGCCTCGGTTCCGTCGAGCTCGCCGTCGCGCTTCACTATGTATTCGACACCCCCTACGACCGGCTGATCTGGGACGTCGGCCACCAGGCGTACCCGCACAAGGTCCTCACCGGACGCCGGCGCCGGCTCGGCAGCATCAAGCAACGCGGCGGCCTTGCGCCGTTTCCCGCGCGCGCCGAAAGCGTCTACGACAGCTTCGGCGTCGGGCATTCGAGCACGTCGATCAGCGCGGCGCTCGGCATGGCGGTCGCGAACCGCCTGACCGGCAGCGACCGGCGTGTCGTCGCGGTGATCGGCGACGGCGCGATGAGCGCCGGCCTCGCCTGGGAGGCGCTCAATCACGCCGGCAGCCTCGACATCGACTTGCTCGTCGTCCTGAACGACAACGACATGTCGATCTCTCCGAACGTGGGTGCGCTGTCGAACTACTTCGCCCGGCTGCTCTCCGGGCGCATGTATGCGCACCTGCGCGCCGGCGGCAAGAAAGTCCTGCATTCGATGCCATCCGCCTGGGAACTCGCCCGGCGGTCCGAGGTGCATGCCAAGGGCATGGTGCTGCCGGGCACGCTCTTCGAGGAGCTGGGATTCAACTACATCGGCCCGGTCGACGGGCACGACGTCGGCGCGCTCGTCACCACGCTCGGCAACATGCGCATGCTCCCGGGCCCGCAGTTCCTGCACGTCGTCACACAAAAGGGAAAGGGCTACGCACCGGCCGAGGCCGATCCGGTCAAGTGGCATGGCCCCGGGCCCTATGATCCGGCGAGCGGTACGCTCTTCAAGGAAAAGGCCGCGGGCCCGGCCTATTCGCAGGTTTTTGGCGAATGGCTCTGCGACATGGCGGAAGTGGACTCGCGTTTCGTCGGAATCACGCCGGCGATGCGCGAGGGCTCGGGGATGGTCGAGTTCGAACAGCGATTCCCGGACCGCTATTTCGACGTCGCGATAGCGGAGCAGCACGCCGTGACGCTCGCCGCGGGGCTCGCCTGCGACGGCCTGCGGCCCGTGGTCGCCATCTATTCCACCTTTCTCCAGCGCGCATACGACCAGCTGATCCACGATGTCGCGCTGCAGCGGCTGCCGGTCGTCTTTGCGATCGACCGCGCAGGCCTCGTCGGCGGCGACGGCGCGACGCACCAGGGCGTCTTCGACCTCACCTACCTGCGATGCGTGCCGAACATGGTGGTCATGGCGCCGGCGGACGAGAACGAGTGCCGCCAGATGCTCTACACCGCGGGATCGCTGAACCAGCCGGCCGCCGTTCGCTATCCGCGCGGCC
>DAIRVV010000270.1:0-3332 GCA_036802645.1 Steroidobacteraceae bacterium | reverse complement strand
GTGATCGCGGGCCTCGTCGGGCGCGCCGCGCTCGTGTGCCGCCTCCGCGAGCTCGCAGTAGTAGTGCGCGATTGCGCTCGCCTGCGGCGCGCGGCCGGCTTTCTCCAGCTCGCGAAACACCTCGATCGCGCGCATCCATTCCTGCTCCTGCTCGTAGATGCGCATCAGCTTGCGCATCGCGGCCATGCGATGCGCGCCCGATGCCGCAAGCGGCTCGAGAATCTTCTCCGCGCGATCGAGCATGCCGGCCTTCAGGTAGTCCTGGGCGAGCGCGAAGCCCGCCTGCTCGCGCTGGTTGGGCTCGAGTGTCTCGCGAGTGGCGATGTTCTGGTGGATCTTGATCGCGCGATCGACCTCGCCGCGGCGGCGATAGAGGCTGCCCAGCGCAAAATGGGTCTCGACCGTGTCGTCATCGAGCTCGGCCGCGCGCAGGAATGCCTCGAGCGCGCGGTCAGGCTGTTCGTTGACCAGGAAGTTCACGCCCGCGAGGTAATTTCCACGCAGATCTTCTTCGCCGATTGCGCTCGGCCGCGGTTTGCGGGAAGCATAGAAGCCGATCGCCCCGCCGAGGAACAGGACTCCGAGGAGGATCCAGATCGATTCCGGATTCATCGTTCAGCAGCCGCGCCGGCGGGCGGCGCCCGGCGGCCTAGTTCCGGATCGGGTGGGACTGTCCCGCATTGACACGCTCGCGCAGATCCTTGCCCGGCTTGAAATGCGGAACGTACTTGCCTGCGAGCGCTACGGCCTCGCCGGTCTTTGGATTGCGCCCCTGTCTCGGCGGCCTGAAATGCAGGGAGAAGCTGCCAAAGCCGCGGATCTCGATGCGCTCGCCGCCGGCGAGCGCATCGCTCATGATTTCGAGCATCTGCTTGACGGCCAGTTCGATGTCCTTGGCCGGCAGGTGCTTCTGCTTGGCAGAAATGATCTCTATCAATTCTGATTTTGTCATTGCTCCCGTCCTCAACTTCGGTGCACCGCCGTCATCCCCGGCGGCGCCCCGGACCGGCTTATTGTCCGGAGATCTGCTCCTTCAGCAGGTCGCCGAGCGAGGTTCCGGTAGCCGAATCGCTGCCGCGATACTGCTGCACAGCCTCGGCCTCTTCCTCGGCCTCGATCGCCTTGACCGACAGCACGATTGCGCGACTCTTCCGGTCCACGCCCACGAAGCGCGCCTCGATCTCTTCACCGACCTTGAGCACCGTACGCGCGTCCTCGACGCGCTCACGAGCGAGCTCCGACGCCCTGAGGCTTCCCTCTATGCCGTCCCCCAGGTCGATGATGGCGCCGCGTGCGTCGACGTCCTTCACCGTGCCCTTGACGATGCTGCCCTTCGGATGGTCCGCGAGATACGCCGAGATCGGGTCCTTCGCGAGCTGCTTGATGCCGAGCGATATGCGTTCGCGCTCGGGATCGATCGACAGCACCATCGCCTCGACCGTCTGCGCCTTCTGGTAATCGCGCACCGCCTCTTCGCCCGGGCGGTCCCAGGAGATGTCGGACAAGTGCACGAGTCCGTCGATGCCGCCTGACAGGCCGATGAAGATGCCGAAGTCCGTGATGGACTTGATCTGGCCGGAGACGCGGTCGCCACGATTGAAGCTTTCCGCGAATTCGCGCCACGGGTTCGGCTTGCACTGCTTGAGCCCGAGCGAGATACGGCGGCGCTCCTCGTCGATGTCGAGGACCATGACCTCGACCTCTTCGCCGACGTGCACCACCTTGGCGGGGTTCACATTCTTGTTGGTCCAGTCCATTTCCGAGACGTGGACCAGCCCCTCGACGCCTTCCTCGATCTCCACGAAGCAGCCGTAGTCGGCGATGTTCGTGACCTTGCCGAACAGCCGGGTATTTGGCGGATAACGGCGTGCGATGTTCTGCCACGGGTCGGCGCCGAGCTGCTTGATGCCGAGCGATACGCGCTGGCGCTCGCGGTCGAACTTCAGGATGCGCACGTCGATCTCGTCGCCGACCTTCACGATCTCGGACGGATGCTTGACGCGCTTCCATGCCATGTCGGTGATGTGCAGAAGACCGTCGATGCCGCCGAGATCGACGAACGCGCCGTAATCAGTCAGGTTCTTTACCGCGCCCTTGACGACGTCGCCTTCCTTGAGGTTGTCGAGGAGTTGCGATCGCTCCGCGCTGTATTCCTGTTCGACGACCGCGCGACGCGACACCACGACATTGTTGCGGCGCTGGTCGAGCTTGATGACCTTGAATTCGAGTTCCTTGCCTTCGAGGTAGCTCGGGTCGCGCACCGGGCGCACATCCACGAGCGAACCGGGCAGGAAGGCGCGCACGTTGTCGAGCTCCACGGTAAAGCCGCCCTTGACGCGGCCGTTGATCACGCCCTTGACGATCTCGCCCTTGGTGAAAGCCTCTTCGAGGCGGGTCCAGGTTCGTGCGCGCTTGGCCTTTTCGCGCGACAGTCGCGTTTCGCCGGAGCCGTCTTCGACGGCATCGAGCGCCACTTCGACTTCCTGGCCGATGGCGACGTCGATCTCGCCATTCTCATTGCGGAACTGGTCGATCGGGATCACCGCTTCGGATTTCAGTCCGACGCTGACGATGACGACGTCCGCATTCACGTCGACGATAGTGCCCATCAGGATCTGGCCGGGCCGGATCTGCTGGTTCGCGAGACTCTGTTCAAAAAGTTGCTGGAAAGATTCGGTCATTGGGTCTTCCGGGCCGCGGGGCCCACTTGGGTTTACCTGCCGGACGGCGTCCTGCCGATCCGGGTCCTGCTCACCGCGACGAGGCTTCCTGCCCGCCGTCCCTGCCGGCCCGAGCCGGCAATTCAACGCCCGCGCGCCGCCTCCGGAAACCGCTCGCGCGCGAGTTCAATGACCCGCCCGACGACCTCCTCGATGGACAACGCAGTCGAATCCACGACGACCGCCTCCGGAACTGCGACCAGCGGGGCCACGGCTCTCGTGGAATCCCGCCTGTCCCGCTCGGCTATCTCCGCGGAAAGGCCGGCAAGGCTACCACTCAACCCCTTTTCTTTCAACTGCTTATAGCGTCTCAGGGCCCTTTCCCCGGGGCTCGCCGTCAGGAAAATCTTGAGCCCGGCATCCCTGAAAACGATCGATCCCATGTCGCGCCCGTCGGCCACGAGTCCGGGGGGCCGCGCAAAGGCGCGCTGACGCTCCAGCAAGGCCGATCGCACCGGCTGCCAGGCGGCGACCCGCGAGGCCGCCTCCCCGGTCGCCTCGGCGCGCAATTCCACAGTCACGTCCATACCGCCAAGGAGCACTCGCTCTCCGCCCTCCGGGTCCATGCCGAACTCGACGTCGAGCCTGGCGGCAACGTCCGCGTGACCTACG
>DAIRVV010000269.1:0-3354 GCA_036802645.1 Steroidobacteraceae bacterium | reverse complement strand
GGATCCGCTCGGCCGAATCCACCGATCCGGCAGCGATCACGGGCAGCGTCGTCGCATCTAATCACGACCGTTTCGCGGCGGGATTCCTCGACCCAGTCGCCGAGGTGCGGATCGGCGAGCATCGTGTCGAGGTAACGCGAAGCAAGCTCCGTCAGCGGCAGCCCATAGCTGCGCACACGGAGCACGACCGGGGCGAACATCGCGTCGGCCACGGAGAATGCGCCGAAAAGGTATGAGCCGAGCTCGCCTTGGTCGCGGCGGCAGCCGGACCAGATCGCATCGACGCGTCGCAGGTCGCGCTCGAGCGGCACGGTCATCGGCACGCGCCGCCCGGTCGCGCGCGCATTCATCGGGCAGGCGGAGCGCAGCGCCTCGAAGCCGGCGTGCATCTCGGTCGCGACCGAACGGGCTGTCGCGCGAAGCGCCGCGTCGGCGGGCCAGCCGCGCCCGCCCGCGAGCTCCGATGCGTATTCGCAGATCGCGAGCGATTCCCAGATGCGGCGCTCGCCGTGGATCAGGACCGGCACCCGCCGCGTCGGCGACAGCTTCGGAATTTCAGATTCGAATTCGGGCGTACCGAACTGGAATTGCCGCACCTCGAAGTCGAGCCCGAGATGGCGAAGCAGGAGCCAGGGCCGAAGTGACCACGAGCTGTAGTTGCGGCTGCCGACCACCAGCGTGAGCGCGCTCATGCGGCCGAGACTGCGCGTCCCGGCCCGGAGGGTCAACTGCTCATTCGTCCTTCGGTTTGCGTGTCTTGATCCAGGCCGAAAGCCTGCGCAGGTCTTTCTTCGTCTTCCATTCTTTCTTGACCAGCAGGCCGCTGTCGTACGGATCGTAACCCTTCTTCACGCCGTGCTGATTCTGCTGGATGCGCTTCTGCGTGCCCTCTGAGTAGTCATTGCTGAATGCGAGCGTCGGATCATCGAGCAGGCGGCGCATCACCTCTTCGCCGGACGAGCCGGAGAATGGCACCCAGATCGCATTGCCGAGCTCGTCGAATTCGATGCGGCCGTGGCCGAGGCGCTGCTCCTCGGCGTAGTGGGACATCTCTTTCGCGTCGCCGGAGATCTTCCGTGATTTGTCGTTGTCACCCATAGAGTTACAGACGATAACGGAGGCGCGAAGGACAATCCGCGAATGCATTCACATAACGGGGTGCCCGCAGACTTCCAGACGACTGGATGAATATACAGCCAGCCGCGAGGCGACTATTACGGCTTCTGAAAGCGCAGCGTGAAGCGGTCGCTCTCGCCGATGGCAACATACCTGTCGCGGTCCACGTCGCCACCCCGCAGCGTCGGCGGCAGTGCCCAGACGCCCTCGGCGTGATCCGCCGTGTCCTTCGGATTGGCGTTGACCTCGCTCTTGCCGATCAGCTTGAAGCCGGCTTTCTCGATCATCGCGATCGCGTAGTCCTCGCGCACGTAACCCGATTCCGCCTTCGGGTCCTGCGGCTTGCCGGTTTTCGCGCGGTGCTCGACGACACCGAGAATGCCGCCCGGCTTGAGCGAGGTGTACATGGCCTTGAACATCGCATCGGCTGAATCGTCTCCCATCCAGCCGTGGATGTTGCGGAACGTGAGCACCATGTCGACGCTGCCGTCCGGAACGGGCTTCAGCTCATTCGGGGCCTGCAACGCGACGACCTTTGCGCGGTCATACAGATTCGGGGCGGAGGCAAGCTTGTCGGCGAACTTCTTCGAGTTTTTCTTCACATAATCGCTGGTGGACTTCGGGTCCCAGCTCGCGGCGATGTACTTGCCGCGCTCGCGAAGCGTCGGCGCGAGCACCTCGGTGTACCAGCCACCGCCGCCCGGCGAAACCTCCATGACCGACATGTCCTGGCGGAAGCCGAAGAACTGCAGTGTCTCCTTCGGATGACGATACTTGTCGCGCGCGCGGTTCTCGTCGCTGCGGTGACTGCCTGCCAGCACCTTGTCGAGCGTCGCAAGCGTGGCCGCGTCGGTGACGGGCGGTTCCGAGGCAGTCGCAACACCGCAAGTTGCGAGGAAGGCGACGGCGGCGAGCGCCGCGCCGGGAAGGGCGTGCATCTTTCTCATCTGATTGCTCCTGCATGCGCCGTCACTGGGCGCTATCCGGTTCGAGATACGTGTAGCCGGCGAGTTCCGACTCATAGAAACGCTTGAGCGCCTGGCCCTCCGCGACCGAGAGGCTCCCGTCGCGCATCGCGCGTTCGCAGTCCCGCGCGAAGCGCGGGTAGAGCTCGCCCGGGTCGTACTGCATGTAGCCGAGCACGGTGCTCGCCGTGTCGCCCTTGACGATCTCCTCGATCCACCAGCCGTGCGCGTCATCGAGGCGGATGTGCACGACGTGGGTGTCGCCGAAGAGATTGTGAAGGTCGCCGAGCGTCTCCTGGTAGGCGCCGACGAGAAATGCGCCGAGAAAGTAGTCCTCGCCAGGCACGAGCTCATGGACCTCGAGCGAGCGCTTGATGTCGCGCTGCGACACGAACCGGTCGATCTTGCCGTCGGAGTCGCAGGTGATGTCCGCGAGCACGCAGCTGCGCGCCGGTCTCTCGTCGAGGCGGTGCAGGGGCATGATCGGGAACAACTGGTCGATGGCCCAGCTGTCAGGCAGCGACTGGAACACCGACATGTTGCAGAAATAGATGTCGGAAAGGATCGCCTCGATGTCCTCGAGCTCCTCGGGGATCCGTCCGAGCTTGCGGGTCAAGTCGCGAACCTTCGCGCAGGTCGCCCAGTAGAGCCGCTCGGCCAGGCTTCGCATCTCGATATTCAGGTAGCCGAGGCTGAACATCTGCTGCGCCTGCTCGCGCGCCTGTTGCGCGTCGTGCCAGCACTCGACCAGGCGCCTCTCGCTGACGGTCGCATGCGCGTCGTACAGGTCCGCGATCGGCTGCGGGAGCTTGGTGTCGTCGCCCGCCGCACGCTCCGGCACGCTGAACAGGTCGAGCCTGGCGGCGCCCAGCACATTGAAGACGAGCACGCTGTGATGGGCCGCGATCGCGCGTCCGGACTCGCTGATGATCATCGGGTGGGGCAGGCCGCGCGCATTGCACACGCTCGCGACACGGTAGACGACGTCGTTCGCGTACTCGCGGAGCGAATAGTTCGTGGACGACTCGAAGTTGGTGCGCGAGCCGTCGTAGTCGATGCCGAGGCCGCCCCCGACGTCGATGTATTCGAGACCGGCTCCGAGCCGCGCAAGCTCGGCGTAAACCTGGGCGAGCTCGTTGACCGCGTCCTTGACGCGGCGGATGTCGTGCAGCTGCGAACCCGGGTGGCAATGAACCAGTTTCAGGCAATCGAGCATGCCGTGCGAACGCAGCACCTCGACCAGCTCCAGGATCTCGGTCGTGAACAAGCCAAA
>DAIRVV010000268.1:0-3374 GCA_036802645.1 Steroidobacteraceae bacterium | reverse complement strand
TACTTCGCGGTGACGTACACGGACCGGGTGCAAGTCGCGCTGGTGCTGCTCGGGATCGTGGCGGTCGGCGTGCCCGTCGCGATCGCGAATGCCGGCAGCTGGAGCGACATGCGTGCCGCGCTGCCCGGTTCGTACTACGACCTCGGCGCCCAGGGCTGGGACAAGGTCGCCGCACTGGTCGTCTCGCTGGTGCTCAGCTTTTTCGTGGCGATGGACAGTTTTTCGCGTAGCTTCGCGGCGCGCGATGCGGCGACCGCGAGCAGGGGCGCGCTGCTCGCGATGGTCCTGATCCTGCCGATCGCGCTCGCCGTGACCTGGCTCGGCCTCGCCGCGGCCGTGCTCTACCCGGACCATCCATCGAGCGCCAGCATCCTCGCCACATTCGTGCTGAATGCCTTTCCGGCCGGCCTGAAGGGCCTCATGGTCATCGGCATCCTGTCGGCCATCATGTCGGTCGCGTCGATCTGCGTGCTCACCGCCTCGGCGAATTACGCGCGCGATATCCACCAGCGCTACCTCCAGCCGACGATTGCCGCCGGCGCCATGCTGCGGGTCGGCACGCTGGCATCGCTGGGCGCGGGACTCCTCGCCATGCTGATGGCCTGGAAAATGCGCGACATCATCGACATCCTGCAGCTCGGATTCACGATCAACTCGGCCGGCCTCTTCCTGCCGACGATCGCGGCCCTGTGCTGGGATCGCGTTTCCGCGAGCGCGGCATTCTGGAGCATCGCCGCGTCGCTCGCGACGGTGATCGGCTGGCGCATCGCTGCCGACGCGGGAGCCGGCGGAATCTTTGACATCGACCCGCTGTGGCCGGGCTTGCTGGTGTCGGCGTTGGTGCTCATCGCCCTGACGATTTCCCGGCGGAGATGAACATCGTATTTGCCGAGATGCCCGAGGCCGAGGGCCGCGATCTTTCAATCGAAACGCGGCACCTGCCCGCCACCGCGCGAATCGAGAGATTCACCTACCGCGGCGATCGTGCCGCGCTCATCGCCGCCTGCCGCGAGGCGGATGCCATCCTGACAGACTACGTTTCTTTCGATCAGGCGGCGCTGGAACAACTCGAGCGTTGCCGCATCATCTCCGTGGCCGCGACCGGCTGGGACTGCGTGGACATCCAGGCCGCGGCAAAACGTGGAATCCGCGTGAGCAGCGTCGGTGAGTACTGCACGGACGAAGTCGCGGACCACACGCTCGCGCTCCTGCTCGCGCTCAATCGCCAGCTTCTCGCCTACCACCGCCAGGTACAGCATGACCGGAGCTGGCGCTGGAACGACATCCACGGCCTACGCCGGCTCGCAGGCCAGACGCTCGGCCTGGTCGGTTTCGGCCGCATCGGGCAGGCCGTCTGCCGGCGCGCACTGGGGTTCGGCCTCAAGGTCCTCGCCTGCGATCCACGGATCGATGCCGGGACCGCCGCCCGTCACGGCGCGCGCATGGCCGGCTTCGAGGAACTGCTCGCCGAGGCGGACATCATCAGCCTGCACTCCAGCCTCGATGCCGCAAGCCGCGACCTGCTGGATCGCGAAGCCTTCTCCCGCATGCGTCGGAAGCCCTTGCTGCTGAATGTCGCCCGGGGCGGCCTGATCGTCGAGCCGCACCTCGTCGAAGCGCTCGACCGGGGTTTAGTCGCGGGTTGCGCGCTCGACGTCCTGGCTGAGGAATCGCCGGACCTCGGGCATCATCCGCTCGTGGGGCGCGCGGATGTCATGCTGACGCCGCACGTCGCTTTTTATTCGGAGTCCGCCCTGGAAGACCTGCGCCGCATATCGGCCTCGAACATCCGCGAATTCCTGGAGGGGCGGCCGGAGAATGTGTTCCGGCTCGTCGAACCCCCGGCATGAGCGCGAAAGCCGCTTTCGACGGTGCACCAGAGATTGGCACGATCAACTTCAGTGTCGGCCAGCCTTCGGCAGATCTCCTGCCGCTCACTCTGCTGCGCGGCGCCTGTGAGCGATATTTCCAGGCTGCCGAACCGCTCGAGCTGAATTACGGGCAGCGCCAGGGCGACCCGCGCTTCCGCGCAGAGCTCGCAAAATTCCTCGGCAAGGCTCCCGGCTGTGCCGCGACCCCGGAATCGCTGCTCCTGACCGGCGGAATTTCGCAGGCACTGGATTTCGTCTGCGGCCGATTCACGAAAGCAGGCGACACGGTGTTCGTCGAAGAGCCGACCTATCCCTACTCGTTTCCGATCTTCCGCGACCATGGACTCGAGGTCGTCGGCGTGCCGCTCGACGGCCGTGGAATGGACATCGATGCCTTCGAGCGCCTGCTCGCGAAGCACCGCCCGAAGCTCGTCTACACGATTCCATCGTTCCACAACCCGACCGGACAAACTCTCGACGCCGCCCGTCGAGAGCGGCTCGTCGAACTCAGCCGGAAGCACGAATTCGTCATCGCTGCCGACGAGGTCTACCAGCTGCTGCACCATGGCACGCCCCCGCCGGTCTCGTTCGGAGCGCTCACCGGCCGCGGAAACGTGCTGTCGCTCGGATCGTTCTCGAAGATCCTCGCGCCCGGCATGCGGCTCGGATGGATCCAGGCGAATGCGGAGCTGATGCAGAGGATGCTCGCCCAGGGCGCGCTCGTGAGCGGCGGCAACTTCAATCACTTCGGCTCGCATGTCGTGCGCCAGCTGATGGAAAACGGCGAGCTCGCCTCCTTCGTCGATCATCTCCGGACCAGCTACGCGGCACGGGCCGAGGCGATGGACAGGGCGCTGCGTGAGCATCTCGGCGCGATCGCGAGCTGGCAGAAACCGCTTGGCGGCTATTTTTTCTGGCTCGCGCTGATGGACGGCGCCGATGCCGCGGCTTTCCAGGCGGCGGCGGAACGCGCCGGCACCGGCTTCCTGACCGGGACCACCTGCGCCACGGCAGGCGGCCTGAAGAATTGCCTGCGCCTCAGCTTCGCGCATTACACCGTGCCGGAAATCCATGACGGCATCGCGCGCCTCGCGCGCGCCTTCGACAGGTGAATACGACGCCCGGACCCACAGGCGACGGCCGCGGCGACGAAGCGATCGCGGCCCTCAAAAGGATTGTGGAACGGAACCCCGCCCATCCGGATGCCTGGCGCCAGCTCGCCGAGCACCTGCACGCGATCGGCGATTCCGCGGGCGCCGATGCCGCCTTTGCCCGGCACATCCGCGCGTCGACCCGCCATCCCGGGCTGCAGCGCGCGGCGCTCGCGATGATCCGGAACGACATTCCGGCCGCCGAGTCACTCCTCAAGTCGCACCTGATGCAAGCGCCGACCGACGTGGCGGCGATCCGCATGCTGGCCGAAGTCGCCATGCGCATCGGCCGGAACGAGGACGCGCGGAGTCTCCTCGAGCGCGCGCTCGAGCTCGCGCCGGGCTTCATGCC
>DAIRVV010000267.1:0-3393 GCA_036802645.1 Steroidobacteraceae bacterium | reverse complement strand
AGGGGACAGACACTTTTTCCCGAAGGACCGAAGGAAAAAGTGTCTGTCCCCTTTAGAAGCGACCCGGCACCATCACCGCAGGTATTTGTCCAGCCAGCCTATGACTTCCTGATGCCATTGCTGGCTGTTCGCGGGCTTCTGGATCCAGTGGTTTTCGTCGGGGAAGTAGACCAAGCGGCTCTCGATGCCGCGGCGTTGCAATGCGGTAAACGTCGCAAGACCCTGAGTGTCGGGCACGCGATAGTCGAGCGCGCCGTGGATCACGAGCATCGGCGTCTTCCAGGCCTTCACGAAATTCGCCGGATTCGATTTTTCGTGCGTCGCCGGATTCTCGTGGTACGGGCCGCCGTGGTCCCACTCCGGAAACCAGAGCTCTTCGGTCGTGTAGTACATGGAGCGGTGGTCGAAGAGGCCGGCGTGATTCACCAGGCACTTGAAGCGGTCCGGCCAGTTGCCTGCGATCCAGTTGACCATGTAGCCGCCATAGGAACCGCCGAGCGCGCAGGCCCGCTCGCCGTCGAGCCAGCGATGTTTCCCGATCGCCGCCGCGAGACCTTTCTGGAGGTCCTCGAATGGTTTACCGCCCCAGTCGCCGCTGATCGAGTCGGTGAACGCCTGGCCATAGCCCGTCGAGCCGTGGAAGTCGATGAACACGACGCCGTAGCCTGCGCCGGAGAAAACCTGCGGATTCCAGCGATAACTCCAGGTATTTGCGTAACTCGATTGCGGCCCGCCGTGCACGATGAAGGCGATGGGATAGCGCCGCCCGGCTTGCCAGTTCCACGGTTTCACCGCATAACCGTGGACTTTCTCGCCGCCTGCGCCGTCGAATGTAAATTGCTCGGCTTCACCGAATCTGACCTCGGCGAGTCGCGCCGTGTTGACGTTCGTGACTTGACGCGGCGGCGCGTGGCCGTCAATGAGAAACATGTCGGCGGGCGCGGACAGGTTCTGCAGGCCGTAAACGATGCGATCGCCCGCGACATCGAACTCCGTGACATGGCCGGCAGTCGTGAGCTTCCGGCTCTCGCCGCTTCCGGGGTCAATTGCGAACAGCGGCCGCTGGCCGAGGTCGTCGGCGGTTGCGTAAATCGAGGCTCCGTCCGCGGAAAAACGGAAACCGGCGATCGAGCGGTCCCAGGCACTCGTCGTGAAAGTGATCGCGCCGCTTTTCGCGTCGCGCACGACCAGGCGAAACCTGTCGGCCTCGAATCCCGGACGCTCCATCGCGAGATGGGCCATCAGCTTGCCATCCGGCGAGAAAGCGGGCTGCGCATCCCAGGCCGGATTGCCGGCCGTGAGGTTCACGGGCTCAGCGCTCGCATCGGACGGCACGCGCCAGATGTCGAAATTCGTGCTGGTCGGCTCGATGCGGCCGCGGACGCGCGCCGCGAACACGACCTGCGATCCGTCGGGACTGAAGGCGTAGTCGGATCGGCCGCCGAGCGGTTTTGACGGGATGTCCGCGTCGAGCGCCGCCGTGAGCGGCAGGGGATCGCCACGCTGCCGGCGCTCCGTGTCCAGGGCGACGGAAAAGAGCTTCGAGACACGACCGTCTTTCCACTTGTCCCAGTGCCGGACGAATAGCCGGTCGTAGGCCTGGCCGTGCTGCTTCATCGATCGCCGGTCATCCAGCCGTTTTTTCGTGCAGTCGAGGCCCCGGCAGTCGGCGAAGACTTCGACGGCGACGACCAGCCGGTCGCCGCGCGGCGAGGCGCGAAATCCCGCGACATCGAGCGGCAGGCGGGTGACCTGCATGGCCTCGCCGCCGGCGATTGCCAGGTACCAGACCTGCGTTGAACCGCCGCGAGAGGACAGGAAGAAAACGCCGCTGCCATCGGCGGCCCAGTCGGCAGCGGCGTCATTCTCCTCGCTGCTCGTCAGGCGGCGCGGCGGCGCACCGGCGTCGAGTTCGACCATCCAGAGGTCGGTGCGGCCGCGATCGGCGGCAAGATCGGTCTCGCGCAACGTATAGACGACGCGCTTGCCATCGGGCGACAGGGCGGGTTCACTCGCGCGCGCGAGGCCCACGAGATCGGCGGCAGTCAGGCCGTGCGGCAGAGCCAGGGCGGACAGCGGTAATGCCGCCAGGGCGGCAACCAGCAATGATCGATGCATCAAGCCGTCCTCGAACGGATGAATCCGAATACGCTCGAGTAACCGTGCACGAACGTCGCGCCCTGGACCGGCGCGATCTCGCCCGCGCTGAACATGCCCGCCACGGGGATGTCGATCATGCGCCGGAGCGTCCCGGAATCGTGGCCGCTGACCCCAAACATGTTGCGGCCGCGCCCGGCGCAGGCGAACAGGAGCGCGGCGTGGGGTGGCAATGCACCTGCGAGCGACGCGGAGAGCCTCCTCTCCAGTTCTTCCGATGCTGTCGCTCCGTCCCGCAGGTGGAACTGCACGACGGCATTCGGCGCAATGCGCGAGCCGATCCAGAGCGCGCCGCTGTCCGGATCGAGGCCGAGGACGTTTCGCATCAGGAAATCGCCGGCGCCTACCGTCTGCCGCGGTCCCGGCAGCGCGAGCCCGATGCAGAGCGCATCGCCGAATCGCGTGCGGTCGGCTTCGTCGAGCGTCGCGAACAGTGACGTCAGGAGATCCTTGGGCCGACGGCCATCGAGCTCATTGATCAGGTTGCCGTCGCTCGCGGTCACGAACAGTGGCTCGCCGATCGGACGACAGCCCTGTGCGAGCACCGAGTCAATGACCACGTTGCCGGAAAGCGCGAGCAGCATCGCTCCCGAACGGTGCACTTCGCCCTTCCCGAGCAGCCAGGCCATGCCGGGCTCCAGCAAGCCGCTCGCGAGCCCGCCGACCACCGTGGATCCGGGGAACGCACGGTCGATTCCGCGCGCACAGGCCTCGGTGTCGAGCGTCGATGGATCCGCGAGCAGCATGAAGCTCGCTTCGGATTCAGGTGCGAGGTCGAGCAGCCGCCACCAGTTCTCGCGCGACGCGGAAAGCGGAGGCAGTGTCGCCTGCTCGAGATGAACGCAGCCGAGCGCGACGTCCGGAAGACGGCCGCAGAGGAGGGCGATTCCCGGTTCCTCTTCTTCCTCGCTGCCGCCGCCGATCAGGCCGCCTGCATTGCACCCGAGCAGCACGGCATCGCGAAGCTGCGGCGGCAGCAATTGTGGCAACTGCTCGATGGCAGTGCCGTAGGCAGCGGAAACGAATGCGATTGCGAGGTCGAATCCGGCGGTGCCCGACTCGCTCTCGAGCTGCCCGGCCGCCTCGTCAATTGCCTCTTCGAGCCGGGGCCCGAGGCCGATCGCGCTCGCCCAGGCCATTCCATTGCGCGTCTCAGGCGCCGGCACCGGCTTCCTCGTGGGGAATCACGACCGTTTCGCGGCGGGATTCCTCGACCCAGTCGCCGAGGTGCGGATC
>DAIRVV010000266.1:0-3422 GCA_036802645.1 Steroidobacteraceae bacterium | reverse complement strand
CGCAGCTTGCAGCGTTGGAGCGATACCCGCCGCGACCACCGCGGCGCCGAGGTCGCGCAAGACGACGGCGAGGCGGCCGTCGCGGCCGCCGGCGAGCGACGCCAGTTTCATTTCGCGGTGCCTTTCCAGCTGTCGACGTAGCCCGCCCATTCCACCTTGGCGGCGGCGGGCGCGATCTCGAGCGCGTCGCGCGTGTCGACCATGACGGCGTACTCGTCGGTCGCCGGCTTCGACTGCACGAGCATGCGCGACAGCGCCTTCGGGTGCGGCCCGTGGGTGAAGCCGCCCGGGTGCAGCGTCACCATGCCCGGGTGGATGTTGTCGCGGCTGAAGAAATCGCCGGCGTGGTAGAAGATCACCTCATCGTAATCGTCGTTGTTGTGGAAGAAGGGAATCTTGATCGCGCCGGGATCGGTCTCGAACGGGCGCGGCACGAAGGTGCAGACGACGAAACGGTTGCCGACGAAGGTCGTGTGCGCCGACGGCGGCAGGTGATAGCGATGGCTCATCAGCGGGCGGATGTCGCGCACGTTGATGCGGCAGACCGACAGGTCGCCGTGCCAGCCGATCGCGTCGAGCGGATTGTGCGGGAAGGTCACCGTCGACACCGCGTTCCGCCGCTTGACCGCGACCCGCCAGGGCTTCTCGTCCTGCTGGGCCAGGAACTCCTCGTCCACGCGCGGCGCGTCGAGCATCGCCGGATCGAAGATTGCGTGGCCGCCGACGAGCCCCTTTTCCGGCAGCATGAATGAGGCGTTCGTCGCCTCGATCATAAGGATGGCGAGAGGCTCCGCGCATTCGAGCCGCCACATCGTCCCGCGCGGCAGCACGATGTAATCGCCGCGCTCGAAAGCGAGACGGCCGAAATCGCAGTAAAGCTCGCCCTTGCCCTCGTGGATGAAAAGCAGTTCGTCGCCGTCGGCGTTGCGGGCAAGCGCGTCCATGCGGCCTGTGACCCGCCAGAAGCGCAATCGCACGCTGGCGTTGTAGAGCAGGTCCGGCGCCGACCAGGGATGGGCCGAGATGGCTTCCAGCCTGGTGAAGTCGAATGCGTGCGGGGAGAGCGGACCTTCGAAGCTCGACCAGCCGGTCGGCGGGTGGCGATGGTGGAAAAAGGCCGCCGGGCCGAAGAAGCCTTCCTTGCTCATCTCCCGCTCGTAGGTGCCCGGAGGAAGATCCGCATGCGCCTGTCTCGACGCCTTGCCCTCGACCCTCGGGTGACCGATGTAGTGCTTCATCGGGTCAATTTAGTTTCAGATGCAACTAATGGCAAGTTGCATCATCACCTTTCCATGATCGCCGTCACGCCCATGCCGCCCGCGGTGCAGACCGAGATCAGCCCGCGGCCGGAACCCCGCTCGGCAAGGAGCTTCGCAAGCGTTGCGACGATGCGGGCGCCCGTCGCCGCGAATGGATGGCCGACCGCGACACTGCTTCCCTTGACGTTGAGCTTGCCGCGGTCGATGGAGCCGAGCGGCGCGGCGAGTCCGAGCCGCTCGCGGCAGAACTTCTCCGACTCCCAGGCCTTCAGCGTGCAGAGCACCTGCGCGGCGAATGCCTCGTGGATCTCGTAGAAATCGAAATCCTGCAGTTTCAGGCCCGCATCGGCGAGCATCCGCGGCACGGCGTAGGCGGGCGCCATGAGCAGGCCCTCGCCACCCACGAAGTCGACTGCGGCGACCTTGCCGTAGGTCAGGTATGCCTGGACGATCAGCCCGCGCGAGCGCGCCCATTCCTCGCTCGCGAGCAGCACGGCAGCGGACCCATCGGTCATCGGTGTCGAGTTGCCTGCCGTCAGCGTTCCGTCCTTGGCGAACGAAGGCTTCAACTTGGCGAGCTTCTCCATGCTCGTGTCGCCGCGCACGTTGTTGTCGAACTTGAGACCGAGATAGGGAACGACGAGGTCTGACATGAAGCCATCCGTCCAGGCCTTGTGGGCGTGCTGATGGCTCTGCAGCGCGAATGCGTCCTGGTCCTCGCGTGCGATCTGCCACTCGCGGGCCATTTTTTCCGTGTGCTGGCCCATCGAAAGCCCCGTTCGCGGCTCACCCGTGCCGGGATAGTGCGGCTTCAAGTGGCGCGGCCTGAAACCGAGGAACGGCGCGATGCGCTCGCCGAAACTTTTTGCGCGAAAGCTTCGCAGCATGAGCTTCTGATACTCACGGCCGAAGACGATTGGCGGGTCGCTCACGGTGTCGACGCCACCCGCGATGCCGGCATCGATCTGGCCGAGGGCGATCTTGTTCGCGACGGCGATCGCGGCCTCGATGCTCGTGCCGCAGGCCCGCTGCACGTCGAGCCCCGGCGTTTCCGGCGAAAGGCCGGAATCGAGGAGCGCTTCGCGCGCCAGGTTCCACTGGCTCGAGTGCTTCATGACCGCGCCCGCGACCACGTCGCCGAGCCGCTGGCCACGCAGCGAATACCGGTCGACGACCGCTTTCAGGGATGCGGTCAGCATTTCCTGGTTGCCGACGCTCGCATAGGCACCGTGCGCGCGCGCAAATGGAATGCGGGCGCCGCCGATGACTGCGACGCGCCGGGGCGATGGTCCGACCAGCATGTGGGCTCTCCGATGGAAGCAGGGACGCCTGCTTCCGCTAGAATGCCAGCATCCCCACGGTGCCGCTACGGCGTGAATCGGGTGCCAGATGAGCGAAGCTGGCAGCTTCCGGAGTGCATTTCCGCGCGATTCGCGAGCGATCCTTCGGCTCGCCGGGCCGCTCCTCGTCAACAACCTCGTGCTGGCGGGCATGATGCTCGTGAACACGGTCGTCGCCGGGCGGCTTGGTCCGGAACCTCTCGCGGGCGTGGCCGTCGGTGGCAGCTACTACCAGATGTTCTGGCTGTTCGGGCTCGGTGTCCTGATGTCGATCTCTCCGCTCGTCGCGCACGCCTATGGCGGCGGGCGCGACGAGGAAGTCGGTCGCCGCTTTCGCCAGGGCGTCTGGCTCGCCCTCATGCTCGCCGTACCGCTCGTCGGCGCGCTCGCCTGCGTGGAACCGCTGCTCGCCTGGTTCGGGACCGACGTGCGGGCGGTGCCGCACGCCACGGGCTACGTCTACGCGATGTGCTTCGGCATGCCCGCGATGCTCGTCTTCCTCGCGCATCGCTATACCAGCGAGGGCATCGGCTGGACGCGGCCGGTCATCTATACGGCGGCGGTCGGCCTGTCGACGAACATTCTCGGCAACTGGCTGTTTACTCTCGGGGGCCTCGGCATCCCTTCGCAGGGCGCGCGGGGCTGCGGAATCGCGACTGCGCTCGCCTCCTGGGCGATGCTCACGACAATGCACGTCTACCAGCGAAGGACGGCGATCTACCGCCGCTTCGGCCTGTTCCAGCGCTTCGACCGGCCCGATCGCGCGGCGATCGGCGAGATCCTCGCGCTCGGGCTGCCGATCGCGGCCTCGGTCGTCTCCGAG
>DAIRVV010000265.1:0-3460 GCA_036802645.1 Steroidobacteraceae bacterium | reverse complement strand
CGAGCGCGCCGACCTCGGCTATCCGCTCGCCATCGATGCGCACTGCGCCACCGCGCGCCTTGGCTCCCGTTCCATCGACGATCGATGCATTGATGATCAGGGTCGTTGCCGGAGGGCTGCCCTGGGTACTGCCGGCGACGCCGAAAAGAAGCGCCGCAACCAGCGCGACGACAATCGTGAATCGTGGTCGGGTCACTCGGGTGTCTCCTCGAGCCTTTTGAAGGGCAAACCGCGCAGGCCAGGCGAGTAATAAATGAAACTGTCGGCATTCTGGCCGCCGCCGGAAAAGCGCAGAGTCAGCCAGCCGCTTTCCGTCACGAACTCGCCCGGCTTGCCCGGCTTCAACGACTCGCCTTCCGCGCAGGCCTCGAGCACGAGCGTGCCGCCCCGCTCGTCCAGCACGCAGCGCGCATCGGCCTCAAAGCTGAAATAGGCGCCCGCGTAACGCGACAAGTCACCCGGCTGCCACCCGGCGGCGACTGGCGCCGCTTCCTTCTCTTCTTCCTCCGGTTCCGGCGGACCTACTTTGTCCTTCAGGAATATTTCCGCGACCGAACTTGCGAGCGAACCGGTGTCGGCGTCGGCGCGGTTGCAGAGCACGATGACCGACAGGTGTTCGCTCGGGATCCGCGAAATGTTCGAGCGGTAGCCGACCCAGGATCCGCCATGCGTCACCCAGCGCAGGCCACGCTTGTCCTCGATGCTGAGCCCGGCTGCATAGTCCGTCGACTTGCCGGAATTGAGAAGACCTACCTCATACATCCTGTCGACGAGCGCGCGGCCGCCGAGCGTCGCCGTATAGAAGTTTTCGTCCCAGAGTGCGAGGTCGTGCAGGTCGCTATGCACCTGACCATCGCCGACCTGTTCCCAGCCCGTCTCGTCGATTTCGAACCCTTTGTCCGACTTCGCATAGCCGCGTGCGAGGGCCACGATACCGTCGGGATAGCGATCGACGATGCTCGTGTTGTTCATGCCGAGCGGCTTAAAGATCTGCTCCCTCGAGAAATCCGCGACCGACTGGCCGCTGACCCGCGCGATCACGACGCCGAGCAGGAAATAACCCGTGTTGCTGTAATCGAACTCGACGCCTGGCGCCTCGTTCGGCTTCGTCTGGCGGGCGAGCGCCAGCATTGCCTCATGAATCGTCGCGCCGTCGGCGTCATCGCGCCCTTTCATCGTCAGGAGCTCGATGTAGTCGCGGAGCCCGCCCGTGTGATGTACCAGGTGTCGCAGCGTCACGCCCTGCGCAGTCGCCGAGAGTTCCGGCAGGTACTTCACGACCGGGTCGTCGAGTTTGAGCTTCCCTTGCTGCTCGAGCAGCAGCAGCGCAAATGCGGTGAACTGCTTGGACACCGAGGCGAGATTGAAGATCGAATGCGTATCGAGGGGCTTTCCGCGCTCGAGGTCCGCGAGCCCGAATGCACCGGCATAGCTGAAGGCGCCGTCCTGAACGACGCCTACGGTGCATCCCGGCTCCCCCGGCTTCACGAATGCCGAGAAAACGTGGGAGACGGACTTGTCGGCGGGTGATTCGGCCGCAAGGCTCGTCGAGGTCACGAACGCGAGCACGAAATGAGCCAGGCATCCGCCAGTCAATGAGCGCATCGGGGTACCCGTGAGACAGGAATCTCATTTTCATTCAAACTGTTACATGGTGGCAACGCCCGCGATGATCCAGAGTCCCTACCTCCTCTTTCTCGGCGACGCACTCGATATCGCGACTGCCAAGACCGCTGCGGGAATACGGCAATGGCGGGGGGAGCTCTGCGCCGGCCAGTTGCGCCTGCCCGGCTGTCGCGTCGACCTCGGCCTGCCGGACCTGATGCCCGCTGAGGCAGCCTCACGCGGCATTCGCACGCTGATCATCGGCATCGCCAACGATGGCGGATTCATCGCGCCGTCCTGGGTATCCGCAATCGTCTCCGCTCTCGAGGCCGGACTCGACGTGGCGTCGGGACTGCACGAGCCGCTCGAGGGCGTTGCGGAGATCGCGGCAGCCGCCAGGCGGAATGGCCGCCAGCTCATCGAAGTGCGCCAGCCCGCCCAATCGTTCATGCCCGGCACGGGCCGGAAGCGGAGCGGCAAGCGACTGCTGACGGTCGGCACCGACTGCGCGGTGGGCAAGAAGTACACGGCGCTTGCCATTGAAAAGGAGTTGCGTTCGCGCGGCGTCGACGCCGATTTCCGCGCGACGGGCCAGACGGGGATCTTCATCTCGGGCCGCGGTATCGCGGTCGATTCGGTGGTGTCGGATTTCGTGTCCGGTGCCGCGGAATGGCTGTCGCCGGCTGCCGCGCCCGAGCATTGGGACGTGATCGAGGGCCAGGGCTCGTTGTTCCACCCGGCCTATGCGGGCGTGACGCTTGGACTGATCCACGGCAGCCAGCCCGATGCGATGGTGCTCTGCCACGATCTCGCGCGCACCGGCATCGCCGATTACGAGGGCTACGCGATTCCGTCGTATGAAGCCTGCTTCGACGCTTATCTCGCGGCAGCGCGCCTGACGAATCCGGCGGCGCGATTCGCCGGCATTTGCCTCAATACCTCGCAACTCGATGAGAATTCCGCCGCCCGCTCGGTCGTGGAGGTCGCGGCGCGCGTCAGGATCCCGTGCTGCGACCCGATTCGCCACGGCGTCGCAGCGATCGTCGACCGGGTGCTCGCTTTGACCTGACGCCGGAATTCGCATCCACCGCGCAGCAGATCAGGACCGGCCCCGCTCTGGGCGCTCAGGACCCGCAACCGCCTGATGCACGACGGGTTGAGCTCGACGAAGGAGGAAGCGATCCAGCGCCATGGCGGCCAGGCCGCGCCGGTGACGGCCGCATTCAACGCCCTGACGCCACGGGACGAGGCCCTGCTGCTCGAGTTCCTCGACTCGCCCTAGCCCCCGGAACCTGTCACATTCTCCGGGCCGGTAGGGTCTACTGACATCCGGCAGGGAGGGTGTCATGAATTTTCTCGTCAATACGCTCATCGAATGGCCGCGGAAAGTGGCGCGTCACCTGGAGTGGCTGGGGCCGCTGTTTGCCCGAGTCGTGGTCGGCTGGGTGTTTCTCTGGTCAGGCTGGGGAAAGCTCACCCACTTGCCGCTCGTGACCGAAAACTTCGTCGGCTGGGGCATTCCCGCGCCGGGGATCCTCGCGCCATTCGTGTCAGGCGTCGAATTCTTCGGGGGAATCCTGCTCCTGGCCGGCCTGCTGACGCGGATTTCCGCGGGCGCGCTCGGCGTCGTCATGATCGTCGCCGTGAAATCGGTGATGTGGGAGGACGTCGACTCGCTGCTGACATTCCTCGGCCTCGAGGAGGTCATGTATCTCGCCATCTTCCTCTGGCTCGCCATCGCCGGCGCCGGGCGAGTATCGATCGATCACCTGCTCGAGCGCCGCAATCGCGCGTGAATACATAGCTCAGGCGCGAAGTCCGAGCGCAAGCAGGCAGGCGACAGATGCATCAATCG
>DAIRVV010000264.1:0-3492 GCA_036802645.1 Steroidobacteraceae bacterium | reverse complement strand
CACCTTCCGGCCAAGCAGGTCCATCGCCTGCACGCCGTTCGCGCCTTCGTAGATCAGGGTGATGCGCGCATCGCGGAAAAACTGCTCGACGCCCGTTTCCCTGACGTAGCCGTGCCCGCCGTGTATCTGGATCGCATCGCTCGTGCACTCGAGCGACATGCCCGTGACAAAACCCTTGACGACGGGTGTCAGGAGCGCGAGCAGCGCAGCGGACTCTTCACGTGCCGCGGCCTCCGGATGATGCAGCGAGCGGTCCATCTGCATGCCGGCGAACCAGATCAGGACGCGCGCGCCCTCGATCAGCGACTTCTGGGTCAGCAGCATTCGGCGCACGTCCGGGTGGCCGATGATGGGATCGGCGGGGCCCTTGCCGGTTTCGGACGTGCGGCCCTGCCGGCGATCGCGCGCGTAGGCGATCGATGCCTGCCAGCCGCGCTCGCATTGCGCGAGCCCCTGGAGGCCGACCCAGAGGCGCGCGTGGTTCATCATCGTGAACATGCACTTGAGGCCTCCGTTCTGCTCGCCGATCAGCCAGCCCCGGGAGTCCTCGAAGTTCATCGCGCAGGTCGCGGAACCGTGGATGCCGAGCTTGTGCTCGACGCTCGTGCAGCTGACGCCGTTTGGCTGGCCGGGCGCGCCGTCCCTGCCTGGCAGGAATTTCGGCACGAGAAACATGCTGATGCCGCGCGATCCCGCGGGCGCGTCGGGAAGTTTTGCGAGCACCATGTGCACGATGTTCTCGGTGAGATCGTGCTCGCCGCTCGTGATGAAGATCTTGGTGCCGCTCACGCGGTAACTGCCCTTTCCGTCCGGCTCGGCGCGGGTGCGCATCAGTCCGAGATCGGTGCCTGCATGCGGCTCGGTCAGCACCATGGTGCCGCTCCAGGCTCCGCTGACGAGCTTTGGGAGATAGACGCCTTTTATCTCGGGCGTCGCATGCTTGTCGAGACAGAGCACGGCGCTCTCGGTGAGGCCGCTGTAGAGTTTCCACGACATGTTGGCGGAGACGAGCATCTCGCCAACCACCCCGCCAAGGCTTTCCGGCAGGCCCTGTCCGCCGGACTCGACGCCACCGCAGAGCGACGCCCAGCCGTCGTCGACATATTGCCGGTATGCCCCGACGAACCCCGGTGGTGTGATGACTCGCCCGTCGTCGGTACGCCGGACACCGACGCGATCGCCGGGCTCGTTGGTCGGCGCCACCACGTCCTCGGCGAACCGGGCGGCGCCTTCGAGCACGCTCTCGATCAGCTCGGCATTGATGTCGTCGCGGCCAAGTGCGCGGTAATGCGCCTCCGCGCCCAGCACTTCATACAGGACGTAGCGGAATTCGCGCAGCGGAACCTTGTAGGCGGGCATGAAGCCGGAGGCCCTAGCCTCGCGCTTCGGCGCAGGTGATACAGCGGTCGGAATACGGCAGTGCCTGGAGCCGCCGCTCGGCGATCGGCTTTCCGCAGTTGCTGCAGATTCCGTAATTGCCCTGGTCGAGCTGGGCGAGCGCACGATTGATCTGCGCGAGCTCGGCGGCCGTCGCCTCGCCGATGCCGGCGAGCACCGCGTCATTTTCCATCTCGACGACCTGCTCGGCGAAGTCCTTGTCCAGCGGCCCGGACGAGCGGGTGATTTCGGCGCGCACATTTGCGGCGCGAGCCAGCAATTCCTGCTTCTGCTGCAGCAGTTTCTTCCGGATCGCCTCGAACTCGATCGGCATGGGACCCTCGGCTGAAAAGGGCGGCGGCTGGCGCCGCCGCCCCGGGTCCCGTCAGTTTACCTTTACTTCGACCGTGCGGGGCTTTGGCGCGGGTGTCTTGGGCACACGGACCTTCAGCACGCCGTTCCTGCTTTCGGCCTGGATTGCCGTGACGTCGGCATCCTCCGGCAGCCTGAAGCTGCGCTCAAAGCTGCCGTAGAAGCTTTCAATGCGATGCACTTTCTCGTCCTTGTGCTCGGCTTCCTTGCGGCGCTCGCCGCTGATCGTGATGACGTTTTCATCCACCGTCACCTTGACGTCTTCCTTGCTCACATCAGGCAGTTCTGCCCTGATGAGGTACTCGGTCTCGGTCTCCGAGATGTTTGCGAGCGGCGTCCAGGACGGCATATCGCCCTCTTCCGTGGCGCTCCGGCGGGCGTTGGCCAGCCGGCCCAGGAACGGGCTGTAGCGTGAAAAGATGTCGTCGAGTTCCCTCAATGGTTCCCAGCGAATGAGTGTCATGTTCGTTTCTCCAATTGCCCTCGGTGGGCCTGGCCTGCTGAATGGGAGCCGGGGCGGCTCATTTCAAGGGTTTCCAGCCCGCTCCCGGGCCCGTAATATCGGGGACGCCGCAACGAGGGAGTCCATGGGTCGCGATCACAACCCCGTACCGGGAAAATGGTACGAGAGCCTCGATGACGAGGAAGTGTTCCAGGTCCTGTCGATCGACGAGGACTCGGAACTCATTGAGCTGCAGTACGAGGACGGCGATGTCGAGGAAATCGATTACGAAACCTGGCAGGAACTCGACCTCGACCTGACCGAGGAGCCGGAAGGGTGGTCGGGCTCCGAAGACGACGATGACGACGAAGATAAGCTCGACGAGGACGAGGACGAAGACGAAGACGACTGGGACGACGACGAGGACGATGACGAGGAAGACGACGATTACGGTGATCGCGACGACTATTGAGGATCCGCCGCATGAAAATCATCCTGCTGCCTGTTTCAGTCCTCCTCGTCGCCGCCTGCGCGAGCTCTGGCCCGCAATCGCAGATCGGCACGCAGGAAAAGGCTGACCGGCGAATCCAGATGACCCGGACTACCGACTGCGTATTCCAGTCGTCGATCAGCGGATTCGAGGCGCTCGACAACCGCTATGTGGTGCTGTTCAGCATGGGGCGGCGCAAGGCGTACCTCGCCGAGATCACCGGCGGATGCTTCGACATGAAGAGCCAGACGGCCCTCGTCCCGGTCGACGGGGACGGCAACGGCCAGATATGCGGCTTCGGACGCGATTCCGTCGCGTTCCGCCGCCTGGGCGCGGTGGAGGACTGCCGCATCATGGCCTTGCAGGAGCTTTCGGACGAGCGCCGCGTCGAGCTCGGCGTCGGCGCGCCTCCGCCGAAACCCAAAAAGGAAAAAAAGCCGGAGGACGAGGACGAAGAATCGAAATAAGGCGCGCATCAGTAAGATGCCCGGCATGAAGCAACCCGCGCCGACGTTGCCGGCTTCGACGATCCAGGCGCTGAAAGGAATTCTGGGTCCTGGCGGCTGGCTCGACTCCGCTGCCGATCGCGCGCCATTCGAAACCGACTTTCGCGGCATTTACCACGGCAGCACGCCACTCGTCGCCTTGCCCGATTCGACCGCCCGCGTGGCGGAACTCCTGGCTTACTGCGCGCAGGAGCGGATCCCGGTCGTTCCCCAGGGCGGCAATACGAGTTACTGCGGCGCGGCGACGCCGCGTGCGACGGGCGACGAGATCGTCGTGTCGCTGCGGCGCATGCAGAGGATCCGCG
>DAIRVV010000263.1:0-3498 GCA_036802645.1 Steroidobacteraceae bacterium | reverse complement strand
GCAGATCGAGCCCGGCCCAATGCCCACCTTGATGGTCACCTCCAACGACTGCGCCTACCAGGCCGCGCTCGAGCTTCGCACCGCGGGTGTCGAGATCGCGGCGATTGCGGACTTGCGCGAGCGTGCCGACGGCGTGTTGCCGCGGGCAGCGAAGAGTGCCGGCATCGAAGTCATCGAAGCCGCGGTCGTGCACGGCACCGGCGGGGGTCTCCGTGTCAGTGCCATCGAGCTCGACGGCCGGACTGTCGACTGCGATCTCGTGCTGATGTCCGGCGGATTCACGCCGAGCGTGCATCTCTATTCCCAGTCGCGCGGCGCGCTCAAGTGGGACGGTGCCGCGAACGCTTTTGTGCCCGCGTCAAAGGCGGAGCGAACGCACTCGGCGGGTTCATGCCGCGGAATCACGGGTCTTGCCGATGTGCTCCAGGATGGCGTTGCCGCGGGCGCCGCCGCGGCCGTGGCATGTGGTCTTGAATCCGCGACGCACCGCTTCGAAGTCACCGGCGACGACAACGCGATGGAGTCGAAGTCCGGCGCGTCGAAGGATCACCCGGCGCGACCGGGTGCGAAGGCTTTCGTGGACTTCCAGAACGACGTCACGGCCAGCGATCTCGCGCTCGCCGCGCGCGAGGGCTTCCGATCGATCGAGCACGTCAAGCGCTACACGACCGTCGGCATGGCGACGGACCAGGGCAAGACTTCCAACCTGAACGCGCTCGGCATCGTCGCGAGACAGCTCGGGAAACCCGTGCCCGAAGTCGGACTGACCACCTTCCGGATGCCGTACACACCGGTGACATTCGGGGCGCTGGCCGGGATGGCACGCGGCGAGCTGTTCGATCCGGTGCGCAAGACGCCGATGCACGAATGGGCCGCGGAGCACGGCGCAGTGTTCGAGGATGTCGGCCTCTGGAAGCGGGCGCGGTATTTTCCGCACGCGGGCGAGGACATGCGCGCCGCGGTTGCGCGCGAATGCCTCGCCGTGCGCTCCACCTGCGGAATCTTCGATGCCTCGACCCTCGGGAAGGTCGCGGTGGCGGGCCCCGACGCGGCCGAGTTCCTGAATCGCCTGTACATCAACAACTGGACGAACCTTCAGGTCGGCCGCGCGCGCTACGGAATCCTGCTGCGCGAGGACGGCTTCATCTACGACGACGGCGTCGTCGTACGCACGGCCGCGGATCGTTTTCACGTGACGACGACGACCGGCGGCGCGGCGCGCGTCCTCAACATGATGGAGGACTACCGCCAGACGGAGTGGCCGGAGCTCGCCGTGTGGCTGACGTCCGTCACCGAGCAGTGGGCGGTCATCGCGGTGCAGGGCCCAGAGGCGCGGCGCGTGCTCGAGCCACTGGTTGCCGATGTCGACATCTCGCCGGCCGGGCTGCCGCACATGGGCGTGGCCGAGGGCAGGATCTGCGGCACGCCCATGCTGCTGTTTCGCCTCAGCTTCAGCGGAGAGCTTGGTTACGAAATCAACGTGCCGGCTGACCGTGGTCGCGCGGTCTGGGAAGCCGTTTACGCGTCAGGCAAAACGCATGGCGTCATGGCTTACGGTACGGAGACGATGCACGTGCTGCGTGCGGAAAAGGGTTACATCATCGTCGGCCAGGACACCGACGGAACCGTCACGCCGGAGGACGCGGGGCTTTCCTGGGCGATCGGGCGGAGCAAGGCGGACTTCGTCGGTAAGCGATCGCTCGATCGCGCTGCAATGAAGAGCCGGGAACGCAAGCAGCTCGTGGGGCTTCGCACACGCGAAACCGACACTGTGCTCGAGGAGGGCGCGCAACTCGTCGCGGCGCCTGGACTGAAGCCGCCGATGAAGTCGATCGGGCACGTGACTTCCTCATACTTCAGCGCGTCGCTCGGCCATTCGATCGCGCTCGCGATGGTGGCGAGCGGGAGCGCGCGCCTGGGCGAATCGTTGTACGTGCCGATGCCCGCGGGCGACATCGCCGTCCAGGTGACATCGCCCGTCTTCTACGATCCGAAGGGAGAGAGGCTCCATGCCTGAGCCGGTGGCACGCTTCATCTTTCAGGGCGGGCTCGCCGCGCGGAAGGCCGCGGGCGAGGCTTTCGGTGTTTCCCTGCCCGCGGCGGCCTGCCGCGCCAACACGGCAGGAAACCGCGCGGCGCTGTGGCTCGGCCCGGACGAACATCTGCTTCTCGCGCCAATGACGGATGCGCAGGCAGTCGTCACGGACCTCGATGCGGCTCTTTCCGGTGCCGCGTACTCGCTGGTCGAGGTCAGCCAACGTCAAGTTGCAGTGCAACTGAACGGGCCCGACGCCAGCACGTTCCTCAATACCGGCTGTCCACTCGATCTCGACCCCGCGGAGTTTCCGGTCGGCATGTGCACGCGGACGCTCTTTGGCAAAGCGGACGTCGTTTTGTGGCGGCGTGGCATCGAGGAGTACCATCTGGAAGTGGGGCGCTCCTTCTCGGACTATGTGCTCCGATGGTTACGCGAAGCAGGGCTAGGGGAATAAACATGCGAATGTCTGAATCAACCGATCTTCGAGTGGCGGTCCGGTGCGTCCTGGGTGCGGCGCTCCTGTGTGGACTGCCGCCATGGGCGCTGGCGGACCAGGCAGAGACCCCACCGGCCCCGACGCGCGAAGTCACGCCATTCGGCGAAGTCGTCGTGACGGCCCAGCGCCGCGAACAGAATATCCAGGACGTCGGCATCGCGGTAACGCCGCTCAGCGAAGAAGCGCTGCAGGACCTCAACATCACGACGGCGACCGACATCGTGCGCGCCGTGCCCAGCCTCAAGATGAATGCCTATTCGTCGGCGCAGGTGGTGTTCAACATCCGCGGCGTCTCGCAGAACGATTACGGCGACCAGCAGGAACCGCCGGTCGCGGTCTACCAGGACGACAGCTACTCGAGTTCGATCAACCTCGCGAGCTTCCCGGTGTTCGATCTCGCCCGCGTCGAAACGCTGCGCGGCCCGCAGGGAACGCTGTTCGGGCGCAACGCTACCGGCGGCGCGATCCAGTTCATCTCGCGAAAGCCGACGCAGGAATTCGAGGGCTACACCGACCTGACGGTCGGCAGCTTCAACCAGTTCATCCTGGACGGCGCGCTGTCCGGGCCGCTCGGCGACAACCTTCAGGGCCGCGTCGCTTTCATTTCCAACCAGGACGATGGCTACATTGAGTCCATCGTGCCCGGCGTGTCGGATCTCGGCGGCAACGATCACTATGCGCTGCGCGGTACGCTTGCCTGGCAGCCGGGCGACGCGACCGACGTGCAGGTCATCCTGCGCTATCTCGAAGCGGACGGCGAAACACAGGCCGGGCTTTACTCTCACGAGCCCGCCTGCCCGAACGCGCAGTTCCAGGGCGAGTTCACACCGCCGGACTTCGCCTGCCCCTTCTGGGGCACGGGGCCGGGCGAGGCCGGCACCGGATTCCGCGACGACGACATCATCCCGAGCCGTGGCGGCGACCCGTGGAAGACGGCGGAGACCGAGCCGTCATTCGTGGACCG
>DAIRVV010000262.1:0-3522 GCA_036802645.1 Steroidobacteraceae bacterium | reverse complement strand
CGAAGCGCACATCGCCGGCCTGCAGAAGTACCTGCCTGCCGCGATGTGCCTGTTTGCGCCGAACGTGAACAGCTACCGGCGCATCTGGCGCGGCGATTCGGCGCCCATCAACGTGCAATGGGGCTTCGACAATCGCACGGCGGGCCTCCGCGTGCCTTTGTCCGAACCGGAGGCGCGGCGCATCGAGAATCGCCTCGGTGGCGCCGATGCGAATCCCTATCTTGCAATCGCGGCCTCGCTGGCCTGCGGCTACCTCGGCATGATCGAGGGACTGAAGCCCACCAGCCCGATCACCGGCTCGGCCTATGACCTGCCGTTTTCGCTGCCGATGACACTGGCGGATGCAATGGCGCTGCTGCGCGCCAGCAAGCCGCTGGTCGAAGTGTTCGGGGAGCGCTTCGTTGCGGCATACTGTGCCGTCAAGGAAAACGAATACGAGACGTTCTCGCGGGTGATCAGCTCGTGGGAGCGGGAACACCTGTTGCTGAACGTCTGATTGCGGGGTTCACATGAGCGCGAAGCCACGTATCACCGAACGAGCGACGCGCGACTGGCAGGAACTCGACGCACGTCACTACCTGCATCCCTTCACCGACTTCCGGGCACTCGCCGCGGAAGGCTCGCGCGTCATCACGCGCGCCGAGGGCGTGCACCTCTATGACAGCGATGGGCACAAGATCCTCGACGCGATGTCGGGCCTCTGGTGCGTGAACATCGGCTACGGCCGGCACGAGCTGGCCGACGCGGCCGCGCGGCAGATGCGCGAGCTCCCGTACTACAACAGTTTCTTCAAGAGCGCCAACGTGCCTGCGATCGAGCTCGCGCAGCTGCTCGACGAGCTGACCCCGCCGCAATTCCACCGCGTGTTCTTTACGCAGTCCGGCTCCGAGGCGAACGACACGATCCTACGCATGACGCGCCGCTACTGGGACCTGATGGATCAGCCCAAGCGGTCCGTCATCGTCAGCCGGCACAATGCCTACCACGGCAGCACGATTGCGGCGGCGAGCCTCGGCGGCATGCAGGCGATGCACGCCCAGGGCGGACTGCCGATCCCGGACATCGTCCACATCGAGCAGCCGTACTGGTATGAAAACGGCGTCGACGTGAGCCCGGAGGAGTATGGCCTCCGCGCGGCGCGGCGCCTGGCGGAGACGATCGAGAAAGTCGGACCCGAACGCGTGGCGGCCTTCATCGGAGAGCCGGTCCAGGGTGCGGGCGGCGTGATCATCCCGCCCTCTACCTACTGGCCGGAGATCCAGCGCATCTGCCGCGAGTACGGGATCCTCCTGATCGCTGACGAGGTGATCTGTGGATTCGGTCGCACCGGTCACTGGTTCGGCAGCGAGCATTTCGGCATCGAGCCGGATTTCATGACGATCGCGAAAGGAATCACTTCCGGCTACCAGCCTCTCGGCGGGGCGATGGTGTCGGACCGTGTCGCCGACGTGCTGATCGAGAAAGGCGGCGAGTTTGCCCATGGCTTCACCTGGTCCGGCCATCCCGTGTGCTGCGCGGTCGCGATCGAGAACCTTGCCATCATGCGCCGAGAGAAGATCGTCGAGCGCGTGCGCGAAGAGATCGCGCCATACTTCCAGAAGCGGATACGCGAACTGGCTGACCACCGGCTGGTCGGCGAGGTCCGCGGGGTCGGCATGCTGGCCGCGATCGAGCTCGTGGCCCACAAGGGCAGCCGGACATTCTTCCGCGACCGCGGCGCCGTGGGGCTCGTCTGCCGCGATCATTGCTTCAAGAACGGCCTGATCATGCGCGCTGTCCGCGACACGATGATCACCGCGCCGCCGCTCGTCATGACGAAGGACAACGTCGACGAGCTGCTCGAGAAAGCCAGGCGTTGCCTGGACCTGACGGCAAAAGATATCGGCGTCGGTTGAAGAGGAAGAGAGACATGCAGCGCGCATTTGGATTCTGGCTCGTCCTGGCCGCCGGAATGGCGCTTGCCGCCTGCGGCGGCAAGAAGGATGGCGAGACTGCCACCGAAGCCGCCGCACCCGAAGAAAAGGCCGTCAGCGTCCTGAACTGGTCGGATTACATCGGCGACACCACGACCGCCGATTTCGAGAAGGCGACCGGCATCAAGGTCACCTACGACGTCTTCGATTCGAACGAGGTGCTGGAGACGAAGCTGCTTGCCGGGCGCTCTGGCTACGACATCGTCGTGCCGACCGCGCCATTCCTCGAGCGCCAGATCAAGGCCGGCGTGTTCCTGCCGCTCGACAAGGCCAAGCTTCCGAACCTCAAGCACATGGACCCGGAGATCATGCAGCGGGTCTCTGCGCACGATCCCGGGAACCAGTACTCGATCACCTATCTCTGGGGCACGATCGGCCTCGGCTACAACCCAGACATGGTCAAGAAGGCGCTCGGTACCGACACGATCGACAGCTGGGCCGCGATCCTCGATCCCGAGAATGCGAAGAAGCTGGCGAAGTGCGGCATCACGATGCTCGATGCGCCGACTGACGTTTACGGATCGGTCGCGATCTACCTGGGGGTCGACCCGAACAGCGAGACGCCCCAGGACCTCAAGACCGTTGAAATGGCGCTTATGAAGGTTCGCCCGTACATCCGGTACTTCCACTCGTCCTCGTACATCAACGACCTCGCCTCCGGCGAGATCTGCGTCGCCCTCGGGTGGAGCGGCGACATGCTTCAGGCGCGAGATCGGGGCGCGGCTGCCGCGAAGCCGGTGAAGATCTCGTATGCGATTCCGAAGGAAGGGGCGATCAACTATTTCGACATGCTGGCGATCCCGGCCGATTCACCGCACCCGGACAACGCGCACGCCTTCCTGAACTACATGATGGATCCGCAGGCGATCGCCAAGGTCACGAACAAGGTGCGCTTCGCGAATGGCAATGCCGCGTCGCTCCAGTTCGTCGACGACGCGATCAAGAACGATCCGAACATCTATCCGAGCGCCGAAATCCGCGCGCGACTGCACCCGGACCTGTCCGAGTCCCAGGCATTCAGCCGCGAGCTGAACCGCGCCTGGACGCGCATCCGCAGCGGCCAGTGAGGAACTGAGCCAGACCATGGCGCAGCCGCGGCCGGAGCAGCGAAGCGAGCCGTGGAAGGATCCCGGAGCCCAGCCCTACGTGCGGCTGGACAAGCTCACAAAGAAATTCGGCGACTTCGTCGCGGTCGACGACGTCTCGCTCAACATCTACCGCAACGAGATTTTCTGCCTGCTCGGCGGTTCCGGATCCGGCAAGACGACGCTGCTGCGCATGATGGCGGGCTTCGAGACGCCGACCGCGGGCACGATCTCGATCGACGGCGTAGACGTCACGGCGACACCGCCCTACGAGCGGCCGATCAACATGATGTTCCAGTCCTATGCGCTGTTTCCGCACATGTCCGTGCAGAAGAATGTCGCGTTCGGACTCAGGCAGGACAAGGTCTCGAAAGGCGAGATCGACGCGCGGGTTGCCGAGATCCTGAAGCTGGTTCGCATGGAGCAGCTCGCGAAGCGCATGCCGCACCAGCTCTCGGGCGGGC
>DAIRVV010000261.1:0-3545 GCA_036802645.1 Steroidobacteraceae bacterium | reverse complement strand
GTTCGCTCCGCCGGAACTTTAGTCGCTCACTCGGAGGTTCCCGGGCCTCCCGCCCACACGCCGTGCTTACGACTCTCCGGGACGGTAGCCGGAGGTAATCGGGTAGCGCCAGTCGCGGCCGAAGGCGCGGCCGCTCACTCGCACCCCGGGTGGCGCCTGGCGCCGCTTGTATTCATTGCGCTTGACCAGCTCGAGCACGCGCGTGACGGTCGCACGATTGAACCCCATCTCGACGATCTCGTCGACGGAGCGGTCGTCCTCGATGAAGGCCTCGAGGATGGGATCGAGCACGTCGTAGGGCGGCAGGCTGTCGGAATCGAGCTGGTTTTCCCGAAGTTCCGCGGTCGGCGGCCGGTCGATGATTCGCTGCGGAATCACCGGCGTCGAGCCCTGGCCGTTCCGCCAGCGCGCGAGACGGTACACGAGCGTCTTGCTGCAATCCTTGATCGGCGCATAGCCCCCGGCCATGTCGCCGTAGAGCGTCGCGTAGCCGACCGCCATCTCGCTCTTGTTGCCGGTCGTGAGCAGCATGCAGCCGAGCTTGTTTGAAATGCCCATGAGGACGATGCCGCGGCATCGCGCCTGAAGGTTTTCCTCCGTCGAATCCGGCGAGCGGTCCTTGAACTCCGGCGCCAGCGCCGCGAGCGCCGCCTGGAACATGCCTTCGATCGGGATGACCGAATATCGCACGCCGAGGCTCCGCGCCATCTGCGTCGCGTCCTTCTCCGACATGCTCGAGGTGTAGCGCGAGGGCAGCATCACGGCGTGGACATGCGATGCGCCGAGCGCGTCGCAGGCGATCGCGAGCACCAGCGCCGAATCGACGCCGCCCGAAAGACCGAGCACGACATTGCTGAAATGGTTCTTGCCGACATAGTCGCGCACCGCCAGCACGATGGCGCGATAGACGCTTTCCTCCGCGCCCGGCAGCGGCGCGAGGCTTTCCGGCTCGATCTGTGCCGGCCCCTCCCCGAGCGTCACGTCAATGCAGGACAGCGATTCCTCGAAGGCCGGCGCGCGGTGCACGACGCGGCCGCTCGCGTCGACCGCGAAAGAGTGGCCGTCGAAAACGAGCTCATCCTGGCCGCCCACGAGATTGAGATAGACGAATGGCATTCCGGTCTCGCGCGCGCGAAGCGCCATGTTCTCCTCGCGTTCCGCCTGCTTGCCCTGCTGATACGGCGAAGCATTGGGGGCGAGACAGATATCGGCGCCCGCTGCGCGCGCGGATGCGGCCGGTTCAACATGCCAGACGTCCTCGCAGATGATGGGCGAGACCCGGATGCCGTCGAGTTCCACGACGACGGCGGCGTCCCCTGGCGTGAAGTAGCGTTTTTCGTCGAAGACCTGGTAGTTCGGCAGGCATTGCTTGCGGTAATTCGCGATCCGCCGCCCGTCGCGGAGCCAGGCGGCGCTGTTGAACAGCACGCCGCCCGAATACTCCGGATAGCCGACCAGGAGGTCGATTCCGCGTGCCGCATCTGCGAGCCGCGCGAGCCCATCCTCGATGCGGCGGCGCAAACCGCGGTGAAACAGCAGGTCTTCGGGCGGATAACCCGAGAGCGCGAGCTCCGGCGTCACCAGCAGCCTCGCACCCTGCCGGCGAGCTTCGTCGACGCGCCTGATGATCCGGTCCGCATTGCCGGGTGCGTCGCCGACCGTCGGGTTGATCTGGGCGAGCGCAATGCGCATGGACGAGCTCAGCGCTTCTTCTTGCGCCGCCGACCGGCGGCGAGAGCCTTTTTCATGGCAGTGCCGAGTTCCGCGGGCGATCGCACTGTCGCGACGCCGGCTTCTTCGAGCGCCGCGTACTTGTCCGCAGCCGTGCCCTTCCCGCCCGCGATCACGGCGCCGGCGTGCCCCATGCGCTTGCCGGCGGGCGCGGTGACACCCGCGATATAGGCGACGACCGGCTTCGAGACGTTGCGGCGGATGTAATCCGCGGCTTTCTCCTCGTCGCTGCCGCCGATCTCGCCGACCATGATGATGCCGGCGGTCTTCTTGTCCTTCTCGAACAGCGCGAGCACGTCGATGAAGTTCATGCCACGGACCGGGTCGCCGCCGATACCGACGCAGCTCGACTGGCCGAGGCCGAGATTCGTCGTCTGGAACACGGCCTCATACGTGAGCGTGCCCGAGCGCGAGATGATCCCGACACGGCCCGGCTTATGGATGAAACCCGGCATGATGCCGACCTTGCACTCGCCCGGAGTGATGACGCCGGGACAATTCGGGCCGACGAGGCGGCTCTTACTGTTTCCGAGCGCGGCTTTCACGCGCACCATGTCGTTGACGGGTATGCCCTCGGTAATGCACACGATGAGGCGAATGCCGGCATCGGCCGCCTCGAGGATCGCGTCCGCCGCATATGGCGCCGGCACATAGATCATGCTGACGTCGGCTTTCGTACTCGCAACGGCATCGTGCACGCCGTCGAACACCGGCCGGTCGAGGTGTGTCGAGCCGCCGCGGCCCGGCGTCACGCCGCCGACGAGGTTCGTGCCATAGGCGATCGCCTGCTCGGAATGAAATGTTCCCTGCTTGCCGGTGAAGCCCTGGCAGATCACGCGGCTCGCCTTGTCGACGAGGATGCTCATCCTTTTTTTCCACGGCGCGCGAGCTCGACGGCCTTCGATGCCGCGTCCGTAAGGTCCTTCGCTGCCGTGATCGCGAGTCCGCTCGCGGCCAGGATCCGGCGCGCCTTGTCCGCATTCGTACCCTCGAGCCGCACGATCACGGGCACGGACACGCCGACCTCGCGCACGGCCTGGACGATGCCATCGGCAATGACATCGCAGCGCACGATGCCGCCGAAGATGTTGACCAGCACCGCGCGCACGCGCGCATTCGACAGGACCAGCCGGAACGCAGCGGTCACGCGTTCCGCGGTTGCGGTCCCGCCGACGTCGAGGAAATTCGCAGGATCACCGCCGTGCAGCTTGATGAGGTCCATCGTCGCCATCGCGAGGCCGGCGCCATTGACCATGCAGGCGATGTTTCCGTCGAGCGATACGTAGTTTAGCTCGTGCTCGGAGGCTTCGCGCTCCATCGCGTCCTCCTGCGCCGGATCGCGGAGCGCGACCAGCTCCGGCTGGCGGAACAGCGCGTTCGCATCGACATTGATCTTTGCGTCGAGCGCAACGAGTGTGCCGTCCTTGGTAACGATCAGGGGATTGATCTCCACGAGCGCGAGGTCGCGTTCCAGATAGAGCCTGTAGAGAGCGCGCGCGATGCGCTCGAACTCCGCGAGTTGCTTGCCTGTAAGTCCAAGCCCGAACGCGAGGCGGCGGCACTGGAATCCCTGCAATCCCGCTGCCGGGTCGATGTCGATGCGGAGGATTTTCTCCGGGGTCTTGGCGGCGACCTCCTCAATGTTCATTCCGCCCGCCGCCGAGGCGACGAATGCGATGCGGCTGCGCTCGCGATCGAGCAGCAGGCTCAAATACAACTCGCGCTCGATCGCGCTCCCCGACTCGACGTAGACGAGATCGATCGGCAGTCCCGCGGCGCCGGTCTGGGGCGTCACGAGGCGCTCTCCGAGCATC
>DAIRVV010000260.1:0-3548 GCA_036802645.1 Steroidobacteraceae bacterium | reverse complement strand
AGGCCCGGGAACCTCCGAGTGAGCGACTAAAGTTCCGGCGGAGCGAACGAGGAGAGTTCCCGGGCCTCCTGCCCACGCAACCGTGCTGACGTTTCACCAGAACGGCCAGAGGTCTCGTTTGGCGCGCTTTTCCTGCCCGGCATTCGGGTAGTTGACCGCGAAGACTTCCTGCGAGCGTTCCGCAAGGTCGGCGAGGCCGAGGCCCTTGTAGGAAGCGATCATGATCTCGAGCGCATCTTTCACGGCCGGCGCGCCGTCGTAGTTCTCGATGCAGAAGCGCGCGCGATCAATTGCGGCGACGAAGGCCTCGCGCTTCAGGTAGTGCTCCGCGACATACACCTCGTAGTCCGCGAGGCGGTTTCTCAAGAAGATCATCCGCTGGCGCGCGTCGTGTGCGTACATGCTGTCCGGGTGTTGCCGGATCAGGGAGTCGAAGGCATCGAATGCGCGGCGGACGTCCTGAGGCGGCCGTTCGTTCAAATTTGTGTTGAACCAGCGCTCGAGGAAGTTGGGTGAGCGCTCGAAATACACGAGGCCCCGCAGGTACATCGCGTAGTCGACGCGCGGGTGCGTGGGGTTCTCGCGGACGAACTGGTCGGCGGCATCCACCGCCGACTCCTGTTCGCGGCTCCGGTAGTAGCCATAGATGATGTCGAGGCGTGCCTGGCGCGCTTCCTCGCTGAACGGGTAACGTGCCTCGAGCGCCTCGTAGTAACGAACCGCGCCGCGGTAGTCGCCACCGATCAGGAGGTCATGCGCCTTCTCGTACATGCGCCCGGGCTGCAGTTCCTCGGCGGCGCGCTCCTTGTACCCGCAGCCAACGACTGCAAGGCTGCTGCACGCGATCAGAATGACGCGCGCCGTGACTCCGGCTGGCTGCAAAATACTGGACCCCGACTGTTGATCCGACGCAGTATACCGGCAAAAGACCTATCCCGACCCGCATGAGTTCCACCCGTCACCAACGCGAACTGCGATTGCCGTCGCAGGCGGCCGGCCAGCGCCTCGACCAGGCGCTCGCCGCGGCCCTGCCGGAATTCTCGCGCTCACGACTGAAGCGCTGGATCGACGAAGGCTGGCTGCGCGTCGACGGACGCGTGCCGCGTCCGCGCGATATCGTGGCCGGCGGCGAGCGAATCGCGCTCGACGCCCCGGACGAGGACGCCGTCGACCCGGTCGCCCAGGAAATCGCGTTGTCGATCGTCTTCGAGGACAAGGACGTAATCATTGTCGACAAGCCGGCGGGACTTGTCGTTCATCCCGGCGCAGGCAATCCCGATCGGACGCTGCAAAATGCACTCCTCGCGCACGACCCCAGGCTCGCCAAACTCCCGCGCGCCGGCATCGTGCACCGGCTCGACAAGGACACGACCGGCCTTCTCGTGGTTGCGCGCAACGAAGCCGTGCGCGTGAAGCTCGCCGAGGCGCTCACTGCGCGGGAGATCCACCGCGAGTACCAGGCCGTTTGCGTCGGTGTCATGACGGCGGGCGGCAAGATCGATGCGCCCATCGACCGGCATCCGGTCGATCGGGTTCGCATGGCCGTGCGCTCGAGCGGACGCGAAGCCGTCACCCACTACCGCGTCATCGAGCGCTTTCGCATCCACACCTGGGTGCGTGTGACGCTCGAAACCGGCCGCACCCACCAGATCCGGCTGCACCTTTCGCATGCGGGCTATCCCCTGGTCGGCGACCCGGTCTACGGGCGGCGGCTCGCGATCCCGCGCGGCGCGACGCCCGCGCTCGCGACGGCGCTCCGCGATTTTCGGCGCCAGGCGCTGCATGCGGCGAAGCTCGGTTTTCCGCATCCCCGCGATGGCCGCGCGATCGAGGTCGAGGCGCCGCTCCCGCCGGATTTCCGCGCGCTCATCACGGCCTTGAAGCGCGATCGCGCCGCCGCGGGCGCCGGATGATGGCACCAGGAATACTGAAACCGGACTGGCCGGCGCCTCCCGGCGTGCGCGCTGCGATGACGATGCGCACCGGCGGCGTGAGCCGAGATTCTTTCGCGTCGTTCAATCTCGCGGCACACGTCGGCGATGATGAGTCAGCCGTTCGGGAGAATCGCCGACTCTTGCGATACTGCCTCGAGCTCCCCGCGGAGCCCGCTTGGCTGGAGCAGGTGCATGGTATCGGCGTCACGGTCCTGCCCGCAGCGGGCAGGGGACCTGCGGATGCCGCCGTCACACATGTGCCAGGCGCTGTCTGCGCCGTGCTGGTCGCGGATTGCCTCCCGGTCATACTCGCGAGCCGCGCGGGCGATCGTGTCGGCGTCGCGCACGCGGGCTGGCGCGGACTCGCGGCCGGTGTGATCGAGTCCGCAATCGCCGCGCTCGACTGTGAGCCCGCGGAAATCGTCGCCTGGCTCGGGCCGGCGATCGGCCCTTCGGCATTCGAAGTCGGCGCAGAAGTGCGCGAGGCTTTCCTCGTTCGCGATGCCGGCGCCGTTGCCGAGTTCCGGCCCAATCAGGACGGCCGCTGGCTGGCAAACCTGCCAGCACTCGCAAGGCGGAGGCTCGCCGCCGCGGGAGTCAACAACGTGCATGGCGGCGACCTTTGCAGCTTTTCGGATCCGGCGCGCTTCTTTTCATACCGCCGCGACGGCGCAACCGGCCGCATGGCCGCGCTCGCCTGGCTCGCCTGAGGTAGGCTGTCGCCCGTGTCGTCGCTGACATCGATCCTGTTGCTGACCGCGGCCTGCGGCGCCCTCTCGGCGCTCATCGCCGGCATCTTCATGGTGATGCCGGTGGACCGGCGAAATGCTGTGCTGCCGCATCTCGTGAGTTTTGCGACCGGCGCGCTGCTCGGCGCCGCGCTCCTCGCGCTGCTGCCGCATGCGCTCGACTCCGGCGCCGGAGCGCATGGCATCGGCATCGCGCTTGCGGTGGGCATCATCGCGTTCTTCGTGCTCGAAAAGATGGTTCTCTGGCGACACTGCCACGTGGATCACTGCGAGGCCCACGGGCCTCAGGACCATCACCGCGACCGGGCTTCGGCGACCCTGATTCTCTGGGGCGACGCCTTCCACAACATCCTGGACGGCGTGCTGATTGCGGCGGCTTTCCTGACAGATCCGCATCTCGGCATCGTGACGACGGTCGCCGTGTTCGCGCACGAAATCCCGCAGGAAGTGGGCGACCTCGCGATCCTGCTGAATGGCGGCATGTCGCGCGCGCGCGCGCTCTTGCTCAACATCGCCGTGAGCCTGACCTCGATGGCCGGGGCGGTCATCGCCTGGTTCCTGCTGGCGCAGGCGCTCGAGTGGCTTCCCTATGCCCTCGCGATCGCGGCGGCGAGCTTTCTCTACGTGGCAGTCGCCGACCTCATCCCCGGTCTCCACCGCCGCGTGGACGTCCGCACATCGCTCCAGCAGGTCGCTCTCATCGCACTCGGAGTCCTCGTTACCGGGCTCACTCACGAATTCGCGCACTGAAGGTCGCTGCTGGTTGTTGCGCGCGCTTTTGCGGTCGGGACCACGGCTCGCTCGCGCCGGAACTTTATGCGCTCGCTCGCCGGGTCCCGCCCGCGTGGCGCGCGCATCAACGGCC
>DAIRVV010000259.1:0-3596 GCA_036802645.1 Steroidobacteraceae bacterium | reverse complement strand
CTTTTCCCGAAGGACCGAAGGAAAAGGTGACTGTCCCCTTTCCTCCTCGCCCAGTCGCCGCCTATTCGAAGGGTTACTTCCCTTTCACGCCCAAGTTGTTCTGGACGGACTTCACGCCCTTCACGCCGCCGGCCACCTTGGTCGCGGCAGTCTTCTGCGCCTCGTTTTCGACGAAGCCGGAGAGCTGAACGACGCCGGCCTTGGTCTCGACCTTGATGTCGTGGGCCTTGGTGTCCGAGCTGTCGATCAGGGCCGTCTTCACTTTCGCCGTCAGCGTCGAGTCGTCGATGACCGATCCGGCCGTCGACGTGCTGGTCTTGACCGACAGGTTGTTCTCCACGCCCTTCACTCCCTCGACACCCTTGGCGATGGTCCCGGCCTGCGCTTTTTCCTGCTCGTTGTCGACGAAGCCGTTCAACTGGACGATGCCCTTGCGGACCTCGACATTGATCTCGTTGGCGTCAGCCGTCTTGTCTTCGATGAGCGCCGTCTTGACCTTGCTGAGGGTGATCTTGTCATCCGTGTATTCGCCAACCGACCGCTTCGAGTCGTCGGCATGGGAAACCATCGCTCCCATCAGCCCCGCCGCGGCGATTGCGACCGCCAGTAGTTTTCTGGTGAACATAATCGTCATCTCCGTTGGAAAGCCGATCAGTCTTCGTTGATCTGCCGGAAGTCTACTCCCAGCGAACGCAGTTTACGGTACAGATGCGTGCGCTCCATGCCGACGCGCTTGGCGAGGAGGCCGACTTTCCCGTTGCAGAGCATGAGCTGCTGGAGCAGGTAAGCCCGCTCGAACTGCTCGCGGGCCTCGCGCAGCGGCAGGGCCAGCAGGTCCTGCTTCACGAGCGGCTCGTCCGGGGCCTGCTGGCCCACGAGCTGCTGCTCGATCTCATCGAGGCCGATCTCCTCCGGGCCGCCGATGATCAGCGCGCGCTGCACGAGATTCCTGAGCTCCCGCACGTTGCCCGGCCAGGGGTAATTCCGCAGCCGGTTCTGGGCCGCAACCGAGAAACGGCGGAACGGCATGCCCTCCTCGTCCACCAGCCGATCGACGTAGTGACGCAGGAGGTCCGGCACGTCCTCGGCGTATTCCCGAAGCGGCGGAATGCGGATCGAGATGACTTCCAGGTGCGCAAGCAGGTCGCGCCTGAGGCCGCTCGCCGGGCCGTCGTGCCCGGGCTGGGCCGCCGTGACGAATCGCGACTCGAAGGGAATGGACTCGCCCGCACCATCGCGCTGCCAGCCGCGCTGCTCGAGGTCCGCGAGCAGCATGCGCTGGGCGTCCGCGGAAAGGTCCTCGATCCCGCCCAGGAAAAGAGTCCCGCCTCTCGCCTGCTCGTAGAAGCCGGGCTCCGCCTTGCCGCCCGTGGAGCTGCCGCGCAGCTTTGCCGCCGCGGTCGAATCATCGAGGCTGGCGCAGGTGACGGCGATGAACGGGCCTGCGGCGCGCGGTCCCAGCGAATGCATATAGCGCCCGAAGGCCTCGCGCCCGGTTCCCGGCTCGCCGACCAGCATGACGGACGCGTCGTGGGCGGCGATCTGCTGCACCTGCTCGCGCAGCTTCTGCATCAGCCGGCTCTTGCCGACCGGCGCGACCAAGGGCGGGATCAGCGTGCGATGCGCCTGGCGCCGGCGCTTTCCCGCCTCCAGCGCGCGCTCCGCCGTGCGCAGGAGCTTTGCGATCGAGAGTGGTTTCTCGACGAAATCGAAGGCGCCGAGGCGGGTCGCCTCGACCGCCGTCTCGACGGTGCCGTGGCCGGACAGCATGACGACCGGGCAGCGCAACGAGTTCTTCTCATTCCATTCGCGCAGCAGCGTGATGCCGTCCATGTCGGGCATCCAGATGTCGAGCAGGACGAGGTCGGGCTCCTGGCGCGCAGCGGCCCGGCGCGCGGAGGCCGCGTCGGCCGCGACCTCGATCTCGTAGCCCTCCTCTGCGAGGATTTCCGACAGCAATCCCCGGATGTCGGCCTCGTCGTCGACGACGAGAATTCTCGGCGAACTCATGCTTTCTCTCTCCTCGCCTCGGCGCGCCGCGCCTCACGCGCGACCGCCGGCAACACGATTCGAATCCTCGCCCCGCCCTGCGGCGCGTTGTCGACTTCGACCTGGCCGCCGTGCTCCTCGACGATCCTCCTCACGATCGCAAGGCCGAGGCCCGTACCCTTGGGCTTCGAGGTCACGTAGGGGTCGAATGCCTGCTCGAGCAGGCCGTCCTGAAACCCGGGGCCATTGTCGACGACGGTCAGCGCGATCTGGTCGCCCGCTCGCTTCGTCTCGATCATGATGACAGGATTCGGCCGCCCGTCGAGCGCTTCGAGCGAGTTCGTCAGCAGGTTGTTGAGGAGCTGGCGGATGCGTCCGGGATCGGCCTCGAGCGAACCTGCCTTCGGGTCGAGCGAGAGTCCGAACGCCACGCGCGGGTCCTGCGCATGGTAGAGGTCGGACACCTGCCGGATCAGTGCGCCCAGGTCGAACTCGCTGAAGTGCATCTCGGGCGCCTTCGCGTACTCGGAGAACGCCGCCACCATCTGCTTCATCGCCTCGACCTGCTGCACGATCGTGTGCGTCGAGCGGTCGAGCAGCTCGGCTTCCGGTGCGCTGAGCCCGCGCATCAACTTGCGGCGCATGCGCTCCGCCGAGAGTTGAATCGGCGTCAGCGGGTTACGGATCTCGTGGGCGAGGCGGCACGCGACCTCGCCCCAGGCGGCCTGGCGCTGGGCCTGCAGGAGCTGCGTAACTTCGTCGAACACCAGCACGAGCCCCTGCGCGCCCGCGTCGCCAGGCAACGCCGTGCAGGCGCAGACGAGTTCGCGCTTCCCGGAATCGGAACGCAGCGTCACCTGCTCGCGCCACTCCGTCTCGCCGGATGCCAGGTGGCCCAGCATGACTTCGTGTAGCGCCGCGAGCAGCGGCTGTCCGGCGGCAATCTCGGCAAGCGACCGGCCGGTGGCGCCCGTGAAGTCGACGCCGAGGATGGTTCCCGCCGCCTGGTTGGCGACGCGCACGCGCAGGTCCGGCTCGAGCGAGATGACGCCGCTCGTGAGGCGCGCGAGGATCACGGCAAGTGCCGCGCGCTCGGCCTCGGCGGTGGCGCGGGTGCGCTCCGTCTCCTCCCTCGCGCGCGCGAGCTTCTTCGTCATGTCGTTGAAGGACGTGACGAGGAAACCGATTTCGTCGTGCGACGGCCGCTCGATGCGGGTGTCGAGGTCGCCCTTGGCGACGGCACGCGTGCCGGCAATCAGGTCCTGGACCGGGCGCACGAGCCGCTCGGAGAAATACAGCGCGCCGTAGATCGCCGCGAGGAGCGCCATGAGCAGCACCAGCGAGAGCGTCAGCACGAACGATGCCTTCAGCGGCTCGCGCAGGAACGACAGCCTTCCGTACTGCTGGTAGGCCTGCTGCACCGTACCCGCGAGGTCGGAAAGCCGCTGCGGCACGGGATAGGTCGCAACCAGGAACCGCGGCGACTGCAGCCCGGGGCCCGGTCGGAATCGCGTCGCGGCGCGCACCTGGTAGCCTCCGCCTTGCGCGGGTTGCAGGCTCACGTGCGGCCGCCCCTGCCGGAGCTGCAGCAGCAGCTCTTCGGGGGG
>DAIRVV010000258.1:0-3604 GCA_036802645.1 Steroidobacteraceae bacterium | reverse complement strand
ATCTCCGTCAGCCGTTCGCTCTATGCGTCCGACCGGATCGCGCTGGCCGCGCCCGCGCCGGGCACCATGCCGCGCCGCCGCTCGCGCGCAATGCCGGTCGCCGGTGAAGACATTCCAATGCGGCTTGGCGCGCGTGTCCGGCATCCGAAATTCGGCGAAGGCACGGTCCTGCGCTTCGAAGGCCAGGGCGAGAGCCGCCAGGTCCACGTGAACTTCGAGGACGCCGGCCAGAAGATCCTCATGTACGAACTGGCGCGCCTCGAGCAGATCTCATGATCCGCGAGCGGCGTTTGCGCGCCCCGCGTGCGGGATCCGGCGGGGTTTCTCGCTCGCGAACTCCGCCCGAACTTTAGGAGTTCGCTCGCGAGAACCCCGCCACCTCGCACGCGGGGCCAAACGCTGCCGGTCGCGCGCATGCGCCCGCCGGGACTCGCGAGCGAGCGACTTTAGGTCGCCGCAGGAGCGAGCCCGCGAAGTCCCGGCAGGCGCGGTCCGCGCGACCAACTGTGCGCTAGAATCCGCGACGCGACGCGGGAGGTCACTTGAAGATCATCATTCTCGGAGCGGGCCAGGTCGGAAGCACTGCCGCGCAGCAGCTCGCGCGCGAGCAGGCCAACGACGTCACCGTGGTCGACACGCGAGTCGAGGTTCTGCGCGAACTGCAGGACCGCCTCGACATCAGCACCGTCTCCGGAAACGCGGCACACCCGGCGACGCTCCTCGCCGCGGGCAGCAAGGGCGCCGACCTCCTGGTCGCGCTGACCTCGAGCGACGAGGTCAACATGATCGCCTGCCAGATCGCCTGGACGCTGTTTCGCACTCCGACCAAGATCGCCAGGATCCGATCGGGTGACTACTACGGCCGGCCGGAGCTATTCGGCGAGAATGCGATTCCCGTCGACCTCGCGATCAGCCCGGAACAGCTCGTCACGGATCACGTCGAGCGGCTGATCCGCTATCCGGGCGCGCTGCAGGTCCTCGAGTTCGCCGAGGGCCGCGTGCTGCTCGTCGGCATGCGCGCGCTGAAGGGCGGCAAGCTGGTCGGCCACCAGCTTCAGGCCCTTCGCTCGCACATCCCGGACCGCGAGGTGCGCGTCGCCGCCATCTATCGTGGCGGCCGGAGCATCCATCCCGAGGGGGACGCGACGATCGAGGAACACGACGAGGTGTTTTTCGTCGCGGCCCGCGAGGACATGCGCTTCATGATGAAGGAACTCTCCACGGAGGAGGCGAGCGTGCGTCGCGTGGTCATCGCGGGCGCGGGCAATATCGGCTTTCGACTCGCGCGAGCCCTGGAGGACCGGGTCCAGGTCAAGCTGATCGAGCGCAGCCCGGAGCGGTCGCGACAGGCGGCGGAAACGCTCCGAAACACGCTCGTACTGACGGGCAACGCCGCGGACGAGGACCTGCTGCTCGAGGAAAACATCGACGATGCCGACGCCTTCGTCGCCGTGACGAATGCCGAGGAAGCCAACATCCTGTCGGCGATGCTTGCGAAAAAGCTCGGTGCCCGCCGCGTCATGGCGCTGATCAACAAGCCGTCCTATGCCGAGCTGATGGAGGGCGGACCGATCGACATCGCAATCTCGCCGCAAACCGTCACGATCGGCGCACTGCTCGAGCACGTTCGGCGCGGAGACGTCGTGCGTGTGCACTCGTTGCGGCGTGGCGCCGCGGAGGCGATGGAGGCGATCGTGCACACCGACGGGCGCGGCTCGCCGATCGCGGGAAAGCGAATCGAGGAAATCGACCTGCCGGAGGGCACCGCGATCGGCGCGGTGGTGCGCGGCAGCGACGTGATCATGGCTCACCACGACACGGTGATCGAGCCCGAAGACCACGTCATCCTGTTCCTGACCGATCGCCGTCACGTCGAGAAAGTAGGCCGGCTGTTCCAGGCGGCCGCGTCGGCATGAACCTGTCGGCCGTTCAGCGGATCCTGGGGCTGATCCTCCTGTTGTTCAGCCTCACGCTGCTCGTGCCCGTCGCCGTTTCCCTCGCTTACGCCGACGGGCACTGGCCGCCATTCCTGTATGCGCAGGTCATCGTCGCCGCCGCAGGGCTTTTGATGTGGCTGCCCGTGCGCAAGGCCCGGCGGGAACTTCGCCTGCGCGACGGATTCCTCATCGCATCCGTGTTCTGGATCCTTGTCGGTTTCGCGGGCGCGACGCCCTTGTTTCTGAGCGACGTCCCTGCGCTCTCATTCACCGAGGCGGTGTTCGAGGCGGTTTCCGGCTTCACGACCTCCGGCGCGACCGTGATCGTCGGGCTCGACGATCTGCCCAAGTCGATCCTCTACTACCGGCAGCAGATCCAGTGGCTTGGCGGCATGGGGATCATCGTGCTCGCGGTCGCGATCCTGCCCATCCTCGGCGTGGGAGGCATGTCTCTCTACAAGGCGGAAACGCCCGGTCCCATGAAGGACCAGAAGCTGACGCCACGCATCACCCAGACCGCAAAGGCCTTGTGGGCGATCTATGCACTGCTGACGGCCGCCTGCGCCACCGGCTTCTGGTTCGCGGGTATGGACGGTTTCGACGCCATCGGCCATGCCTTCAGCGCATTGTCGACGGGCGGGTTCTCGACGCACGATGCAAGTCTCGGCTATTTCAACAGTGTGCCGATCGAGATCATCGCAACCGTGTTCATGTTTCTCGGCGCCGCCAATTTCGCGCTCCACTTCATGGCGTTGCGCCGCCGCGATACCGGCGTGTACTGGCGCGACACCGAGTTCAAGGCCTACTTTGGCATCGTCGCGAGTGTCATCGCTTTCGCTTCCGTCTATCTCTGGCTGTACGGCGAGTACCCGACTCTCGGTACCGCGCTTCGTCATGCGAGCCTGCAGGTCGTGTCGATGCAGAGCAGCACCGGCCTCCTGACGACCGGTTTTGCGGACTGGCCGGGCGCCCTGCCGCCGCTGCTCATGGCGCTGACGCTGATCTGCGGATGCGCGGGCTCGACAGCCGGCGGCATGAAAGTGATCCGCTGGCTGATCGTCTTCCGCCAGGGCCTCGCAGAGCTCAAGCAGCTCGTTCATCCAAGCGCCGAGATCCCTGTGAAGCTTGCGGGCCGCCCGGTGCCGCAGCGCGTCATAAATGCCGTGGCGGGGTTCTTCGCGATTTACTTCATCGTCTTCGCCGTGTTCATGTTCCTGCTGATGATGTTCGGCATGGACCAGGTCTCTGCCTGGTCGGCGGTCGCGACCACGATCAACAATACCGGCCCGGGCCTCGGCGAAGTCGCCTGGCACTTTCGCGACGTCTCCGATTCCGTAAAATGGATCTGCATCATCGCCATGCTGGCCGGCCGCCTCGAGATCTTCACGTTCGTGATACTTCTCACGCCCGCCTTCTGGGAGCGCTGACGTGGCGCTGCGGCGCAATCTCGAGCTGATGCTGGAGCGCGGCCAGGACTCTCCGCTCCTGCGCTACGCGCTCGGGCAGGAATGCCTGAAGGCGAACGATCTCGTGACCGCGATCGATCATCTGCGCCAGGCCGTGGACCAGAATCCGCGCTACTCGGCGGCCTGGAAGGCGCTGGGCGAAGCGCATGCGCGTGCCGGTTCCGTCGAACGCGCGGCCGACGTCTACAAGCGGGGAATCAC
>DAIRVV010000257.1:0-3607 GCA_036802645.1 Steroidobacteraceae bacterium | reverse complement strand
CCCGCCATTCTCCCCCGCGAAACTGTTGCCGGCGCGTCATTCCCCTTCGCGGGCAGCGACCCGGATGCGGAGCTCCAGCTGAAAGGGGCGCCGCGCCGCGAGCTCGTCGTCACACCGAATACGCGCAGTTCCGAGGTCGCCGTCTACCTCGACGCCTGGAGGCGCCGTATCGAGCAGGTCGGCACGGTCAATTTCCCGAATGCCGCGCGACGCAGCAGGCTATCGGGCAACCCGGTGGTCGAGGTCGTGCTTGCTTCGAGCGGTGGTCTCGTGCGGGCCGATGTCCAGCGCTCGAGCGGGCACGGCGAGCTCGATCGCGCCGCAATAGACATATTGAAGCTCGCGGCACCATTCGAGGCATTTCCCGAGGACCTTGCCGCGAGGCACGACGTGTTGCGCTTTGCCTACGAATGGCAATTTGTCAGCGGCCGCCTCGCGGGCTCCGCTGTCGAAGTTCCGGTCTCAGATCCCTGAAAGTTAAAGGGGACGGTCACTTTTAAAGGGGACGCGCCCCTTTGACTGTTCTGGTTCGCCAACAGCGGCTGCAATTTGTCAAAGGGGCGCGTCCCCTTTAAAAGTGACCGTCCCCTTTGATTTTCCGCTTTGACCCGTGCTGGCCCCCGGCCGATACTAGCGCCATGGGTGAAGGCGCATACCTCAACAACCATCTGCTGGTCGCGATGCCCTCGCTCGCCGACCCGAATTTCTCGCACAGCGTGACGCTTGTCTGCGAGCACAACGAGCGCGGCGCACTCGGCCTCGTAATCAACCGGCCGCTTGAAATGCGCATGTCCGAAGTGCTCGACCAGCTCGCGCTGGTGACGGAGGACGCGCGGCTTCGCGAAATGCCCGTGCTCGCGGGCGGTCCCGTGCAGCGCGACCGCGGCTTCGTGCTTCACCGTCCCGGCGGGCAATCCTGGGAATCCACGATGGCTGTCTCCGATTCACTGCACGTCACGACCTCGCGCGACGTGCTCGCCGCGATGGCGAAGGGCGAAGGTCCCGCGCAGGCGGCGATTGCCCTCGGCTATGCCGGCTGGGAGGCCGGCCAGCTCGACGAGGAACTCCTCCAGAACGCCTGGCTCACCGTGCCTTGCGACGATTCCCTGATTTTCGAGCTGCCGTTCGAGCAGCGCTGGCACGCGGCCGCGCGCCTGCTCGGCATCGAGCTGTCGCGCATCAGCACCCAGGCGGGGCGCGCATAACGCGCCCGCAGGTTTCGATCTGAGGCTCCCCGGGATGCCTGCGCCGGCCGCAAGGACGGTGCTCTCCTTCGACTATGGTCTCCGGCGCATTGGCGTCGCGGTTGGCAACACGCTGACTGGAACGGCTGAGGCGCTATCGACAATCGCTGCGCAGGACGGCCTGCCCGACTGGAGAGCCATCGACCGCTGCATCGCGGACTGGCGCCCCACGGCCATCGTCGCGGGGGTTCCATATAATATGGCCGGCCGCGACGGTCGCCTCACCACGGCGGCTTTGCGGTTCGCCGACGAGCTCGGCGTTCGCTACGGCATCGAGGTTCACCGGGTGGACGAAAGACTGACGTCGCGCGAGGCGGAGGATGACCTGCGCGAGCGCCGTCGAAGCGGCGCAAAGACCAGGCGCGTGAGAAGCGGCGACGTGGATCGCGAGGCCGCGCGACTCATCTTACTTCAATGGCTGCGCGCCCAGCCCGGGCAGCCTGGGACATGAGCCCTCCGTTTTCGCAGCTGGATGTACACGGCCGGCTGCGACACCTGATCACGCTCGACGGCCTCGGGCGGCCACTGCTCGAGGAATTGCTGAATCACTCCGACGCGCTCGTGTCGGAACCCGGCCGGCCACCCGCGCGCGGCGTGGCCCTTCGTGGAATGACAATCGCCAATCTGTTCGCCGAGGCCTCGACCCGCACGCGCGCCTCCTTCGAGCTCGCGGCACGCCGCCTGGGCGCCGACGTCGTCAACCTCGACAACACGCTCTCTTCGCGCGCGAAGGGAGAGAGCCTTTTCGACACTGTCCGTACGCTGCTCTCGATGCAGGTCGACGCCTTCGTCATCCGCGACGCGGAACTCGGCGTACACGAGCGAGTCGCCCGCGAAGTGGACGGCCTGGCTTCGGTCGTCTCGGCAGGCGAAGCGCACCTCTCGCATCCGACGCAAGGCCTGCTCGATGCGCTGACGATCCGGCGGTGCCTGGGCGGATTCGACGGTCTCAAGGTCGCGATCGTCGGCGACGTCGCCCGCTCGCGCGTCGCGCGATCCACGCACCGCGCGCTCGCAACACTCGGCGTACAGGAGATCCGTATCGTGGCGCCGCGCGCCATGTTGCCGGGCACGGCGGAGTTTCCGGGTGCGCACCGCATCGAGTCACTCGACGACGGCATCGCGGGAGCCGACGTCGTCATGATGCTCCGCATTCAGCACGAGCGCGGCGGCGACGCGGGACCCGTGGACCTCGCGGCCTATCACCGCGAATTCGGACTCACGGCCGCACGGCTTGCGCGCGCGAGCCCGAGGGCGATCGTCATGCACCCGGGCCCGATGAATCGAGGCGTCGAGATCGCCTCGGACGTCGCCGACGGCGGTCAGTCGGTGATCCTGCGCCAGGTCTCGAATGGCGTTGCCGTTCGGATGGCAGTGCTTGCGCACCTGGCGGAGTCGCGCGGGACGCGCGGCCGGTGAGCATCGCCGCCAAGGCGCATCGCGGCACGATCTTCCTGGAGGACGCCGCCATCCTCCGGCACACTGAATTCAACGGCGGACAGTTTGTAATGCGCCTTGCGGCGCCGCGCTGCGCGGCCGCGGCGACGCCCGGAAGCTTCATTCACCTGACCTGCGGGCCCGATCTCCCGATGCGCCGCCCGCTATCGATCATGCGTGCCAGCGCCGAGGGCGGGTGGATCGAAGTGCTCTACAAGGTCGTCGGCCACGGACTCGCCGAGCTGGCGCTCCGCAAGACAGGTGAATCGCTCTCCTGCCTGGGGCCGATCGGACGCGGCTTCACGCTGCATGAAGCGCGGCCCCGGATGCTCATGATCGGCGGCGGTGTCGGAATCCCGCCGATGGTATTCCTGGCCGAATCGCTCGGCGACGATCGAGGGCACTGGAAGCCGCTCGTGTTCATGGGCTCGGAACTCCCCTTCCCGTTCGAGCTCGAGACATCGCGGCTCGCGGTATCTGCGCTGCCGGCCGGCACGACCGCGACCATGCCGCTGCTCGAGCGCCTCGGCATTCCTTGCCGGCTCGCCAGCCTCTCGGGAAACCCGGGCTGCCATCGCGGCTTCGTCACCGAGCTCGCCGACGCCTGGCTCGGCGCGCTCGGTGCAGGCGAACGCGGCGAGGTCGAGGTCTTCAGCTGCGGGCCGCGCGGGCGCAGCGCGGCGATCAGGCCGGAAGTGACCAGGATCAGCCCGAGCCCCGCCATGTCGAACCGCAGCTCGGCAGGTGTGCCGTTCGGATCGAGCCCCCGGGCCACAGTGGCGTTGTGCCATCCGTAGGCGAGGAGCGGGACGGCGGCGATCCCGGCTAGCAACAGGAGTTGCCGGTCCGGCGCAGCGGCGAAGCGAAGCAGGTCGCGACGGGAAGGGCGCAGCAGCACGACCGGAACGAGGAGGATGAGGGAAAGC